>DASTHD010000072.1:0-20291 GCA_035605555.1 Gaiellaceae bacterium | reverse complement strand
GTGCTGATCGACGACGTCGGCTTCGGGGCTTCGAGCGCATTCGGTGGCCCGATCAGCACGCCGAACGCCGAGCGGCTCGCTTCCAAGGGCCTCAAGTACAACCGCTTCCATACCACTGCACTCTGCTCGCCGACTCGCCAGGCACTGCTCACGGGCCGTAATCACCACACCGTGGGCATGGGTGGCATCACGGAGATCGCGACGTCGGCGCCCGGCTACAGCTCGATTCGCCCCAACACCTGCGCACCGCTGGCCGAGACGCTGAAGCTGAACGGCTACTCGACCGCGCAGTTCGGCAAGTGCCACGAGGTGCCGGTCTGGGAGACGAGCCCGATGGGGCCATTCCACAGTTGGCCGACCGGGAGCGGCTTCGAGTACTTCTACGGCTTCATCGGCGGCGAGGCCCATCAGTACTACCCGGCCATCTACGAAGGCACCGTCCCGGTCGAGCCCGAGAAGACCCCGGAAGAGGGCTACCACTTCATGGCCGACATGACCGACAAGGCGATCAAGTGGGTTCGCCAGCAGAAGGCGCTCATGCCGGACAAGCCGTTCTTTGCCTACTTCGCGCCTGGCGCGACGCACGCACCGCACCACGTCACTCCCGAGTGGGCTGACAAGTACAAGGGTGCGTTCGACGACGGCTGGGACGCGCTCCGCGAGCGAACCTTCGCCAACCAGAAACAGCTCGGCGTGATCCCCGCCGACGCGGACTTGACGCCGCGCCACGAGGAGATCCCCGCCTGGGACGAGATGCCCGAGAACCTGAAGCCGGTGCTGCGGCGCCAGATGGAGGTGTACGCCGGATTCCTCGAGTTCACCGACCACCACGTCGGACGGCTGCTCGACGCCCTCGAGGTCCTCGGCGTGCTGGAGAACACGCTGGTCTACTACATCATCGGCGACAACGGCGCCTCGGCCGAGGGCACGCTGAACGGCACCTACAACGAGATGATCAACTTCAACGGCGCCGCAGCGCTCGAGACGCCGGAGTTCATGATGGAGCGGCTCGACGACTTCGGCGGCCCAGACTCGTACAACCACTACGCCGTCGGCTGGGCGCATGCGATGTGCACGCCCTGCCAGTGGACGAAGCAGATCGCATCGCATTGGGGCGGGACGCGCAACGGGACGATCGTCCATTGGCCCGCGGGCTTCGCGGCCCACGGCGAGATTCGCAGCCAGTTCACCCACGTGATCGACGTCGCCCCCACTGTGCTCGAGGCGGCGGGGTTGCAGCAGCCGACGTTCGTGCACGGCGTCCAGCAGAAACCGCTGGAAGGGGTGAGCATGGCGTACTCCTTCGCCGACGCCGGAGCAGCCGAGCGCCACACCACCCAGTACTTCGAGATGTTCTGCAACCGCGGCATCTACCACCAGGGCTGGACCGCCGTTACGAGGCACGGGATTCCATGGGTGATGGCCGGCGGGGACAAGCGTGCACTCGGCGACGACGTCTGGGAGCTCTATGACACGTCGACCGACTGGACGCAGTGCCACGACCTGTCGAACGAGCACCCGGACAAGCTCGCGGAGCTCCAGCGCCTGTTCCTGATCGAGGCGACGAAGTACAACGTGCTGCCGCTCGACGACCGGGTCGGCGAGCGCGCCCTCCCGGAGGTCGCCGGGCGGCCCACGCTGGTGGAGGGCGACCGGCAACTGCTGTACGGCGGCATGGGTCGCCTGTCCGAGAACTCGGTCGTCAGCATCAAGAACAAGTCACACGCCGTGACTGCCGAGATCTCGGTGCCGGCGGACGGGACGGCGCAGGGCGTAATCGTCGCCCAGGGCGGCAGCATCGGCGGCTGGAGCCTCTACCTGAAGGACGGCAAACCACGGTACTGCTACAACCTGCTCGGGATCCAGCGCTTCTACGTCGACTCCGACGCCGAGGTACCCGCCGGCGCACACCAGGTGCGAATGGAGTTCGACTACGCCGGGCCGGGGCTTGGCAAGGGCGGAAGCGCCACGCTCTACCTCGACGGGGTCAAGTGCGGTGAGGGAGCGGTCGACGCGACCGCTGCCACGATCTTCTCCGCCGATGACACCTGCGACGTCGGGCAGGAGAACGGCGCGCTCGTGGCCAATGACTATCCGGTCCCCAACACGTTCACCGGCGAGGTCAACTGGGTCCAGATCGACGTGGATCAGGCCGCTGACGACGCCGACCACCGGCTCGACCCGGATGAGCTGTTCCGGGTGGCCATGGCAAGGCAGTAAACGTCGAGAGCCGAATGACCTACGGCTGACGCGAGGGGTCGCGTCATCAAAGACGGAGCATGCCGCCCGTCCGACACGAACGGGCCGCCGCCCTCATGGGTCGGGCGCCCTCAGTCGTCAAGCGGTTCCCACTCGTTGAGCTCACGCCGATCTCGCTCTCGCTGAACTGAGCGACCGCTCTGGGACGCGAGAGTTGAACTCGCCAGACGCCTTGCGGGCCGGGAAGGGGAGTTGTATTAGTTCTATATCTCAATGAGGGGCCGCTGCCCTTCCCCCCAACACAGCGGCCCCTTCACACTTGCGTTCCCGCCGCGAGCGGGAAGTCCACCAAGAAGCCGTAAGGATTCCTAAGGATTTGACGCCTCAACACGAGACCCCGCCAGTGACTAGGGCGGGCGCGTTGTCGTAGTCCTGTTCCAACAAATGAGGGGGCACGCTCGCCCAGTAACCCCAAGAGGTGCGGCCCCCTCTGCGACATAACGAGCAATCGGCGAGGAGGGTTACGGGCATGTTCTCGACGATCAGCGTGGGCGCCTGATCCGCGTCGTCGTCGCGCACCTCGACCACCCGTAGCGAGCCGGTGCGGCAGCGGGATCACGTCGCCCCGTCGCCAGACGGAACCGGGTGCGGAACGTCGGGGGGTCGGCTGGTGAGCCGTCCTCGAGCCTGAACTGATAAGCCATTCGGTTCCCCTTCCGCTGACGGCTGCGACCGAACGGCCGGTGAGCGTATCGGAGGTGAACTCCGGGGGATATGCACCTCCGCGGCCTCGCCGGTCTAGTGGAGTCGCGGCGGCGATCTTTCAGTCTCCGCCCGCCGAAACTCGCGCTCGCCGCACGCCGGGCAGTAGACGATGACGTCGTGCGTCAGCCGTGCCGTCCAGCTGCGCTCGTTCTCGCGGGAGACCCGCCCGCACTCGACGCACTGCAAGCGGCTCGTGTAAACGGGCGCCCGCTCGATGCCCATGTCCGGATGGTGCCCAATCAAGGCGAGGCGCGACCGCTCGCTTCCCACCCCGGCTTATCCTCGCGGACTCACGGGCTAACGGCCTCGTCCGTCGCGCCTCCAAGCCGGAGTCGCGGCACTGCAGAGAAGGGGAGCCAAGGCCCGGCTGCGGCTACCGGGCGAACCGGCTCCCGAAAATCACCGTGCCCGACTGACCAATCGGTCAAACGCGGCCTTCTCCGAAACGCGTTTTGCGAGCTATCGGCGTGGGAAGGTATGGCCGCGACGACCCCGCGGAGGCGTGCCCGGGGTGCGGCTAACGGTGCGCCGATGCGGGGTCGTCTGTGACGGCGCTGTACCGACTGGATCACCAGCCACTCAGCTCGCTGTTCCCTCCACAGAAGAACGCGCTGACCGGCTTCTCGTTACGGCACGTCCTCAACAACCAGCGTGGGCGCCTGATCCGCGTCGTCGTCGCGCACCTCGACCACGCGAAGCGACCGGTGCCCCAACGGGATCACGTCGCCCGGCCGCCAGTTCGAACCGCTGTCTGGAACGTCGGCGGGTCGGCGGGTGTGCCGTCCTCGTGCTCGAGCCTGTAGGCAAAGACCATTCGGTTCTCCCTCTGTTAGCCGGCTGGGACCGAACGGCACGACGACCCTATCCGTTTTCTCAGTCTCCGCCCGCTCGGTATCGAACGCGGAAGGCGGTGACCAGTGGATACGTCGAAAGGTTCTCAGGACTGTCGTCGAGTTTTCGCGCCGACTCGTTTCAGATCAGCTTGGGCGGACGAACGGTGCTCGACGCGTCGATCTGTGATTCGCCAAACAGCGATCGCAGCGCTGTCGGCTTGCTCGCGTCGTCCTGAAGGGAGAGCCACAAACGGAGCAACTCCGCGGCCAGACTCGGACTCGACAGCCATCAGCCCAAGCCACAAACTACGGCGATCCCGCGAACGCTTTGGCGATGCTCGTCACGAGCGCCACGGTGCGCGCCGTGCTCGAGTTGCCGCAGGCCTCACACCAACGACGAAGACCAGGTCGGCGCAGGCCCAACGCTGTCTGGGCAGATCACCCCGCAACCGCTGCCCCGAGTGTTCCACACGATCGTTGGAATCTGCGCTACGTCCGTTTCGAGTGGCCGGCGGTCGTTGAGTGGCTCGAGGATCAGCGCGCCGGCCGGTGGCGGAAGCATCAGCCGAGGGGGACGGCGTGACCTTGCTCGTCGGGGCCGGAGGTCCTACACTCATCGCATGCTTCGGTGGACGACGAAGCTCCTCCCCTCTGTCAAAATCGCGCGGCCGTGGGGTCCGTGCGTCCACACGGATCCCTCGGCTTTTCGCGCATAGGAGGTGGTCGCCGTGCCGGCGACCCTGCGGGATGACGCGTACCAGCGTCTGGTCGACCGACTGCGCCACGCCGAACAGTACGCCGCCGCCGCGCGCGGGATGGCGCAAGAAGCACTCGGCATTTTCCACGCTGAGGAGAAGGACGTGGTCGCGATGACGGCCATGCCCGACGACCGCGTGGTAGATCAGCTGCGCCACGCGGAGCAGTACGCCGAGGCAGCGGTTCATGCGATTGAGGATGCGCTCGCCGCTCTGGAAGAGGCGAGGAAAGGCAACCACGATGCCTAGCGGAGCCGCGGTGATTCGCCGGGAAGGTGCGCGCGGAGCACTTTCTCCATTAAGTGGCGCGACCACGACGGGCGCCAATGCTGGGAAGGGCTCGGAAAAGAACCTCAATGGAACGAAGCGAAGGCCCAGCGCGAACTCGGCAAGCGCCTCGAGCAGGTCGAGCGCGAGCACTGGCGGAAGCCCGGTGGGATCACATTCGCAGGGTTTGCCAACCGCTTCACGACTGAGTACCTGCCCGGACGAAACCTGAAGCCGTCCACCGTCGCGGACTATGGGTCAATCATCCAAGGCCGGTTGATTCCGTACTTCGGCGACGCCGACATCGCGAAGATCGACACCGTCGCCGTCGACGGATACATCTCGCACGCCACGACGGTGGGAATGACGCCGAAGACAGTCAAGAATCACCTCGGCGTCCTCCGCGTGATGTTCAAGGTGGCCCGCCGCTGGCGGCTCATCCATGCGAACCCCGTCGAGGACGCGGAGATGCCACGTGTTGAGGTTCAGGAGATGGCGATCCTGACCAACGTTGAGATCGCGTCCCTGCTCTCGACGTACCAACGGCTGGAGCAGGACGCCGACGGTGATGCGGAGTGGTGGCGGCTCGCACGGCACCTCGTCGAATTTGCGTTGGGGACCGCAATGCGACGCGGCGAGATCATCGCTCTTCGGTGGCGCGACATCGAGCTACTCGAGCGGCGTGTGCACGTGCGCGAGACGATCGTTCGCGGAAAGACCGTCGCGCCAAAGAGCCGCACCTCGCGGCGGACGATGGAGATCGGACCGCGGACGGCGCGGGTGCTCGACGACGTCTGGCAGGCAAGCCGCTATCGAAGCGACGACTCGTTGGTCTTCGGCCACCCTGCGCTCGGGACGCCGATCGACCCAACGAAGCTCTCTCGGAACTACATGCGACCCGCGCTGAAGGCGGCAGGAATCGCCAAACGCTTCAGGCCCTGGCATGACCTCCGTCACACCGCCCTCACTCACGAGGCTGCTGCGGGGAACCCTCACGCCTACATTCAGGCGAAGGCAGGGCACAGCCAGAGCACGATTACCGACCGCTACATCCATGCCGCGCAGGTGCTGTTCCCCGGCGCAGCCGAGAAGGCGGAAGTGCGCATGTTCGAGGTCGCCGGGTAGCAAATGCGGTAGCAGAACGTCGCCAACGGCGCGCCGCGATGAACAAGAAAGGCCCCGTTTCCGGGGCCTTTCCATGGTAGCGGGGGCAGGATTTGAACCTGCGACCTCCGGGTTATGAGCCCGGCGAGCTACCTGACTGCTCCACCCCGCGGCGTGCGCCTATTGTAGCGCGCCATACCGGCAAAGCCGGCATGGCTCTTCTGGTCGACGCCGACGAGTCGGCGCCTAGAGCGCGGGTTACGCCGACCGGACGAGGCCGACGGGACAGCTGACGCCCGTGCCGCCGAGGCCGCAGTAGCCGTTTGGGTTCTTCGCCAGGTACTGCTGGTGGTACGGCTCGGCGTAGAAGAACGGCCCTGCCGGGACGACCTCCGTCGTGATCTCGCCGTAGCCGGCGTCGCTCAGCTCCTGCTGGAACAGCTGCTTGGAGCGTTCGGCCGCCTCGCGCTGCTCGTCGTTCTCGTAGTAGATCGCGGAGCGGTACTGGGTCCCCACGTCGTTGCCCTGGCGCATGCCCTGGGTCGGGTCGTGGTTTTCCCAGAAGAGCCGCAGGAGCTCGTCATAGCTCGTCTGCTTCGGGTCGAACACGACCAGGACGACCTCGGCGTGCCCGGTCTGGCCGCTGCAGACCTCCTCGTAGCTCGCATTGGGCGTGAACCCACCGGCGTAGCCGACCGCGGTCGTGTAGACGCCCGGCGCCTGCCAGAAGACACGCTCGGCGCCCCAGAAGCAGCCCAGTCCGAAGACGGCGCGCTCGAGGCCCTCGGGGAAGGGAGGTGCGATCGGCGTGCCCAGCACCTCGTGGCGCTCGGGCACAGGCATCGTCGCGTCGCGCCCCGCCAGCGCGCTCTCCGGCTCGACCATCTCGACGTTCTTTTCTCTGAATAGGAACATGCGACTAGCGTACCTTCGGCCATGCGAGTCGCCGCGATCGATCAGGGCACCAACACGACCCGTCTCCTCGTCGCCGATGTCGAGGACGACGAGGTCGAGGAGGTCGCCAAGCGGCTCCAGATCACACGCCTCGGCGAGGGCGTCGACTCGCGCCGGCGCCTGCTCCCCCTTCCCATCGCCCGGGTCCGGAACGTCCTGTCGGACTACCGGCGGGAAGCGGAGTCGCTCGGCGCCGAGCGGGTGCTCCTGACCGCCACGAGCGCCGTCCGGGACGCCGAGAACGGGGAGGCATTCCTCGGCGAGATCGAGTGGAGCTACGGCTTCGCGACCCGGTTGCTCTCCGGCGAAGAGGAGGCGGAGCTGACCTTCCGCGGCGCGGCGGACGGCCGGCCTGGCTCGACGCTCGTGATCGACCCGGGCGGCGGCTCGACGGAGTTCGTGCGAGGCGAGGACGGGCGCGTCGACACACAGGTCAGCGTGGACATCGGCTCCGTCCGCCTGACCGAGCGGTACATCCGGAGCGACCCGCCGACGAGCGAGGAGCTCGCCTCGACCGCGGCGCATGTCCGCGAGTCCCTCCCCCGGCTCGAGCCCGCGGACCGTGCCGTCGGAGTCGCGGGAACGATCACGACGCTAGCGGCGCTCGACCTCGGGCTCGATGAGCCGGAGGGACTCGGGACGCACGGCCACCGCCTCACGCTCGATGCGGTGCGCACGCAGCGCGAGCGCCTCGCGGCGCTGCCACTCGAGGAGCGACGGCGCATTCCCGGCCTGCACCCCGAACGGGCGCCGGTGATCGTCGCCGGCGCCGTACTTGTGGAGCAAGTCATCGACGGGCTCGGCCTCGACGCGCTCGAGGTCAGCGAGCGCGACATCCTCCACGGCGCCGCGCTGGCGGCCGCGGAGCTCCCGGCGCCCGCCGAGGGCGCGGCGCCACCCGGCGCCTACACCTGCTGTTAGACGCGGGCTAGACCGTCTCTTCGACCGGCTCGTCCTCGGCCAGGCGGCGCTGGACGACCGCTCGCGAGAGCACGCCCACGAGCCGTCCGTCTTCGACGACGGGCACGCGCTCGGCGTCCTGTTCCTCCATGAACCGGAAGGCGTCCTCCACGGACGCCTCGGCCTCGAACGTCCAGTGCGGCGCCTCGGCGATCTCGCCCAGCCTCGTCGAATTGGGATCCTTCCCGGGCGCGACGACCTCCCGGACGAGCGTCTTCCGCGTCACCACGCCGACGAGCCGCTGGCCGGCGTCGCAGATGAACACGGCGCGGACGTCCACGTTGGCGAGGAGCTCCCCCGCCTCACGCGCCGTCGAGTCGGCGCCGAGCGACCGCGGTTCGACGACCATCGCCTCCCGTACGAGCGTCACGGGTAGATCCCGCGGGCGGTCAATGCGCCCGAGACCTCGCGGATCGCCGCCACCATCGCGGCGCGGCGAGGCGTGATCCGCAGCTGCTCGGAGAGGTGCCAGACCCGGTCGAAGGCGTCGCCCATCTTCTCGGCGAGCTTCGCACGGATCTCGTCCGGGGACCAGAACAGCCGACCGAGGTCCTGGACCCACTCGAAGTACGAGACCGTCACGCCGCCGGCGTTCGTGAGGATGTCGGGGAGCACGTGGATCCCGCGCTCCGCGAGGATCTCGTCGGCCTCGATCGACGTCGGGCCGTTGGCGCCCTCGGCGATCATCTTCGCCTCGATGCGCCCGGCGTTCTCGGCGGTGATCTGATTCTCGAGCGCGGCGAGGACGAGGATGTCGCACGGCAGCTCGAGGAGCTCGGCGTTGGAGACGTGCTCGCCCTTCGGGTAGCCCAGGAGCGAGCCGTTCTCGTCGACCCAGCGCCTGACGTCCGCGAGGTCGAGCCCCTGCTCGTTGTAGGCGCCGCCGGAGATGTCCGAGACGGCCATAACCGTCGCGCCGCGACGGGCGAGCTCGTTGGCGGCGACACCACCCACGTTGCCGAAGCCCTGCACGACGCAGCGCTGCTCGGAGAGCGTCCACCCGAAGCGCTCACAGGCGCGCTCGATCACCATCACGACACCTGCTCCGGTGGCCTCGCGGCGGAACACCGAGCCGCCGATGGAGATCGGCTTGCCCGTGACGATCTCGGGAACGGCGTGCCCGACCTGCATCGAGTACGTGTCCATGATCCAGGCCATCGTCTTCTCGTTCGTGGCCATGTCCGGCGCGGGGATGTCCTCCTCGGGGCCGATCACCGGCAGGAGCTCGATCGTCAGGCGGCGGGTCAGCCGCTCGATCTCGCCGATCGACATTTCCCGCGTGTTGCAGCGGACGCCGCCCTTTGCGCCGCCGTAGGGCAGCTGCACGAGCGCGCACTTCCAGGTCATCCACATGGCGAGGGCAGCGCACTCCCCGAGGTCGACGTGGGTGTCGTACCGGAGGCCGCCCTTGCTCGGGCCGAGCACGGTCGAGTGCTGGACCCGATACGCGGGGAACATCTCGAAGTTCCCGGCGTCCCGGCGCACCGGGACGCCGACGATCGTCGATCGCTCCGGGTAACGCAGGCGCTCGGCGACGAAATCGGGCACATCGGCGTGCTCGAGCGCCTGCTCGAACTGGCCGAGCGCCGTCCGGTAGAGCGGCGTGTCCCACTCGTACCCAAGCTGCTCGACCGACGTCTCGTCGAGCCTGGCCACGTCCCGCAGTCTAGGGCGAAACCCTGTGTACAAGCAGGGTCAGGTCGGGCCCAAGCTCGTCCACGACGACGCTGTCACCCGGATCGGCGCCGGCCTCACAGCGCGCCCGCCAGAGCTCGCCGACGACGCGGATCTGGCCCAGCGGCCGGCAGGCCTCGACGACCCTTCCCTGCTGCCCGAGGAGCGCCTCGGCGCCGGTCGTCGCGCCGCGGCGGCGGGAGTACCACAGGAAGATCTTCACCTCCGCGAGCTCGACGATCGCAGCGGCGATCACGGCGAGGTAGTTCCACGGGGCCGGGAGCAGGAAGATCGCGGCGAGGATCGCGAGTAGGAGCAGCACGGGGGGACGGAGTGCCGGGGGCGGGAGTCGAACCCGCACGCCCCCTAAGGGGACACCTGATTTTAAGTCAGGCGCGTATGACCAGTTTCGCCACCCCGGCGCATGAACGATAGCGCCGGGCCAAGGACGGTCTGACTCTCCTTTTTACGGGCCGCCGGGCTGAAGGTCGGAGACCTTGAAGCGCTCCGGGCCTTTGCCGCGGTACGCGTCCACGAACTCGTTGAACGCGTCCTCGTCGAACTTCGTCAGCTCGGCGAGGTGCCCCTCGCCCTCGTAGTTCCGGTCGTTCTGCCGGTTCTGGTCGTACGTCCACGCCGTGAGCGCGATCTTGTTCCCGAGCCCTGCCATCGGCGCGACCACGAGGCCGTTCGGCGAATCGAGGTACCACTCACTGATCTTCGCGACGTCGCTCTGCGGCACCTGCGGCCCGTAGCGGATCACGATCGCGCCATGCTCGAGGTTGTGCACCGTCGAGATCGTCGGGACCGACTGGTCGTAGATCCCGTAGATCACGGTGCTGTTGGTGTGCACGCCGCTCGTCGGCGGGTTGGTGTTGTACTTGAACCCCGGCGGAAGGGCGTCCGTCGGGAGATGGCGGTACGGCAGCTTCTTGCCGTTCAGCATGAAGTTCGGCGCTGCGTCGATGGTCCGGATCGTGCCGCCTGCGTTCCGCACGGCCTCCTCGGCGTTGGTGGCCGCCTTGCTGTCGCTCCCGCCGGCGAAGAGGAAGATCGCCCCGACGATCGCGACCATCACGAACCCGGAGATGGCGAGGCCGTAGAGGATCTTGCGGCTTCGCGCCTCGTCGCGCGGGGTCCGCGGGGCGTTCCGCACCTGTGGTGCCTGGACCTTGCGCTTCGGAGGTGCGGGTGTGCGTGCTTTCCTGGCCAACGCGAGCGCCATGGTAGCGAGCAGGCCCGGCCTCGAACCCCCATACTCAGGCTTCGCCGTCCCACCGACAGGAGGCAAGGATGGGTTTTCTCGACAAGCTGCTCGGACGAGGGAAGCAGGCTGCAGGAGACGTCGCCGGCGATCCCGGGATGAAGAGCGAGGGCATGCACCAGGAGATGGAGGGTGAGGCCGAGTCCCGGGCCAACGAGGCCGAGGACTCTGCACAGCAGGCCCGCGAGGAAGCGGCCGAGCACCGCGCCGAGCGGGAAACGCCCTAGCCCGTACCGATCGCCCAGCAGAGGGGCCCGTGACGGCCCCTCTGCCGTCCGACCGGGTCCCTAGCGTTCGTCGGTCCATGGTCGTGACTGTCGTCCTCCTCCTGGCACTCGCCGGCTGCGCGGCGTATGCCGGACTGCGTGTCCTCCGGCTGATCCGGTCCGAGTTGGCTGCTCTGCGCACGGACTCTGCTGCCCAGCTCGCCGAGCAGCTCGGGGCGCGGAACGCCGACGTCGACCGGCGGCTCGAGGCGATGACGGCGACGATGGACCGGCGCCTGGAGACCGCCACGAAGACGACGAGCGCGATTCACCAGCAGCTCGGTCAGCTCGGGCAGGCGAACGCGGAGATCCTGGCTCGCGCCAACGACCTCAAGCGCCTCGAGCAGGCGCTCCGGCCGCCGAAGGCCCGCGGCGGCTTCGGCGAGCTCCTGCTCGGGAACCTGCTCCGTGACCGGCTGCCGCAGGACGCCTTCGAGCTCCAGTACGGGTTCAAGACGGGCGAGCGCGTCGACGCGGTGATCCGGGTTGAGCGGCTCGTCCCGATCGACGCGAAGTTCCCGCTGGACAACTTCGAGCGGCTGGCCGACGCCGAGACCGACGACGAGCGGCTCCTGCACGAGAAGGCGTTCGCGCGCGACCTCAAGATCCACGTGGATGCGATCGCGTCCAAGTACATCCGACCGGACGAGGGCACCTACGACTTCGCGCTCATGTACCTCCCCTCGGAGGGCGTCTACTACGAGCTTGTCTGCGGGAAGACGGGCGCCTTGCTCCAGTACGCACACGAGAAGCGCGTCTTCCCGGTCTCCCCGACGACCTTCACGTCCCAGCTCCAGGTGATCGCGCTCGGGCTCAAGGGGATGCAGATCGAGCAGCGGGCTCACGAGGTGATGGCGTACGTGTCGCAGCTCCAGGGTGACTTCGACCGGTTCCGCGACGACTTCCAGGTCGTCGGGAAGCACATCGGCAACGCTCAGTCGAAGTTCGCCGAGGCGGAGAAGCGGCTCGACCGCTTCGACACCAAGCTCGAGCGCGCCGCCGAGACCGACGCCGAGGCGCAGCCTGTCGTCGCGCAGGAGCTGCCGCGGGCTCTGGACGCCGCCTAGCCTCGGTTAGCATCGAAGCATGGCCGCCGCCGATGCCTTCGGTTCTCGGTCGACGCTCGACGTCGGCGGCGAGCAGTACGAGATCTTCCGCCTCGCGCCGCTGCAGGAGGGCTACGACGTCGAGCGGCTGCCGTACACCCTCAAGATCCTGCTCGAGAACGTCCTGCGCACCTCCACCGAGGAGCACGCCGAGGCGCTCGCGCAGTGGGTCGCGAAGGACGACCCGTCACGTGAGATCTCGTTCACGCCGGCGCGCGTGATCCACCAGGACTTCACGGGTGTCCCGGCGATCGTCGACCTCGCCGCGATGCGGCACGCGGTGCACGACCTCGGCGGCGACGCCTCGCGGACGAACCCGGAGCTGCCGGCCGAGCTCGTGATCGACCACTCAGTCCAGGTCGACGCGTTCGCGAACCGCATGGCGATCAGCGTCAACATCGACCGCGAGTACGAGCGGAACGGCGAGCGCTACGCGTTTCTCCGTTGGGGCCAGCAGGCCTTCGACGACCTGAAGGTCGTGCCGCCGGGCACCGGCATCGTCCACCAGGTCAACCTCGAGTACCTGGGTCGAGTGGTGGAGTCACGCAACCGCCAGGCGTTCCCGGACACCCTGCTCGGCACCGACTCGCACACGACGATGATCAACGGGCTCGGCGTCCTGGGCTGGGGCGTCGGCGGGATCGAGGCCGAGGCGGCGATGCTTGGCGAGTCGGTCTCGATGCTCGTCCCGCAGGTCGTCGGCTTCCGGCTCAGCGGCGAGCTCCGCGAAGGGGCGACGGCCACCGACCTCGTCCTGACGGTGACGCAGATCCTCCGCCAGACCGGCGTCGTGGGGAAGTTCGTCGAGTACTTCGGCCACGGCGTCACGAATCTGCCACTCGCCGACCGCGCGACGATCGGGAACATGTCGCCGGAGTACGGCGCGACGTGCGGGTTCTTCCCCGTCGACCAGGTCACGCTCGACTACCTCCGGCTGACGGGCAGGCCCGATGAGCGCGTCGCGCTCGTCGAGGCCTACTGCAAGGAGAACCTGCTCTGGCACGACCCCGACCACGACCCGACGTACTCGCAGATCGTCGAGCTCGACCTTGCCGACGTGGAGCCCAGCCTCGCGGGGCCGCGCCGGCCGCAGGACCGGGTGCCGCTGACCGACGCGAAGCGCTCGTTCCTCTCCGCGCTCGAGAGCTTCGGCGTCGACTACGGGAACACACACGACGAGGCGGTGGCCGAGAGCTTCCCGGCGAGCGACCCGGTCGCGGACAGCTCCCCGGGGCACGAGGCCATCGCTGTGCCGGCCCCCGTCGAGGTGCCGTCCGTCGTCGTGGCAACGCGGGCCGCAGCCGTGCCGGTGGAGCTCGAAGGCGAGGAGTTCGAGCTCGAGCACGGCGCGGTCGTGATCGCGGCGATCACGAGCTGCACCAACACCTCGAACCCGAGCGTGATGGTCGCCGCCGGCCTGCTCGCGAAGAAGGCTGCGGAGCGCGGCCTCCAGCGCAAGCCGTGGGTGAAGT
This sequence comes from Gaiellaceae bacterium, assembly GCA_035605555.1. Taxonomy (GTDB): domain Bacteria; phylum Actinomycetota; class Thermoleophilia; order Gaiellales; family Gaiellaceae; genus JACDAN01. The sequence goes on along the minus strand of DASTHD010000072.1, from coordinate 6,672 downwards.
CGAGCCTGGCTCCGGGCTCAAAGGTCGTGACCGAGTACTACGAGCGCGCCGGCTTGACCCCGTACCTCGAGCAGCTCGGCTTCCATACCGTCGGCTACGGCTGCACGACCTGCATCGGGAACTCGGGCCCGCTGCCCACCGAGATCTCTGCTGCGGTCGAGCAGGGCGACCTCGTCGTCTGCTCCGTCCTCTCGGGCAACCGGAACTTCGAAGCGCGGATCCACCCCGAGGTAAAGGCGAACTACCTCGCTTCACCCCCACTCGTCGTCGCGTACGCCCTCGCCGGGCGGATGGACCTCGACGTGACGTCAGAGCCGCTCGGCCAGGGCTCCGACGGCGGGGACGTCTACCTCAGCGACATCTGGCCGACCACGCAGGAGATCGACGCGACGGTCCGTGACGCCGTCCAGGGAGACATGTTCCGGCGGACCTACGCCGACGTCTTCACCGGAGACGACCGGTGGCGCTCGCTCGAGATCCCGGAAGGCGACCTCTACGACTGGCGCGAGGACTCGACCTATGTGCGGCGGCCGCCCTACTTCGACGGCATGTCGCCGGAGCCGGGGACGGTCGAGGACATCCACGGCGCGCGCGTCCTCGTCCGCGTTGGCGACTCGGTCACGACCGACCACATCTCCCCGGCCGGGGCGATCAGGCCCGACAGCCCGGCCGGGAAGTACCTGATCGAGCACGGCGTCGAGCGGAAGGACTTCAACTCCTACGGTTCCCGGCGCGGGAACCACGAGGTGATGGTGCGCGGAACGTTCGCGAACGTCCGCCTCAAGAACCTCCTGGTGCCCGGATCGGAGGGAACGTGGACGGTGCACGTGCCGAGCGACGAGGAGATGACGATCTACGACGCCTCCGTTCGCTACCTGGAGGAGGGCACGCCGCTGATCGTGATCGCGGGCCAGGAGTACGGGTCGGGCTCGTCCCGCGACTGGGCTGCCAAGGGGCCAAACCTGCTCGGCGTCAGGGCCGTGATCGCCGAGAGCTACGAGCGCATCCACCGCTCGAACCTGCTGATGATGGGGATCCTGCCGCTGCAGTTCCTGGACGGCGAGACCCCCGAGACGTTCGGCCTGACCGGGCGTGAGGAGTTCTCGGTCGAGGGCGTCGAGAACGGCGAGGCTCGCGAGGTGACGGTCCGCGCGGACGACAAGGAGTTCAAGGCGCGGCTCCGGCTCGACACGCCGCGCGAACGCGAGTACGTCCGCCACGGCGGGATCCTCCCGTACGTGCTGCGCCGCCTCCTGGCCTCTTAGGCCACCCCGTTCCGGCCCGACCGGTCGTTCTCGAGGAGCAGGCGCGGTAGGTCGCGCATGTCGTCGAAGACGGCATCCGCGTCGCGGAGACGCTCGGTCGGCATGAGCCCGCCGGCGTAGGCGAACACCGCCATGCCGGCGGCGTGCGCCGCCTCGATCCCGAACGGGCTGTCCTCGACCACGACCGCTCTCGACGGCTCGATCCCCATGCGCTCGGCGGCGAGGAGGAAGAGATCCGGAGCCGGCTTTCCGTGCTCGACGTCCGCCGCGCTCGTGATCCGGCCCTCGAAGCGCTCCCACAGCCCCGTCAGCCGCAGCTTCGTCTCGATCGCCGCCGGCGTGCCACTGGACGCCACGCAGGTCGGGAGCTCGATCATTTCGAGAGCGGCCTCGATACCGCGAACGGGCCTGAGCTCCGCCGCGAACGCCTCCTCGTAGCGACGGGCGTGCGCGGCCCACTCCTCGGCGACCGGCCGTCCAAGGTGCTCCTCGACCTCGGCCCGCATCGCCGCGTCCGTCCGGCCCACCCACCGTTCCACCACGTCGTTCTGCGTCACGACCCAACCGAGCTCCCCGAGCACCTCGACGTCGATCCGCACCGAGATCGGCTCGCTGTCGACGAGCACGCCGTCACAGTCGAAGATGACGAGCTCGAACGGCAGCGTCTAAAACCGCAGGAGCGCGCCGATCCCGCCAACCGGCTCGAGATCCTGACGGTGGCGGAGCGCGAGCACCTGCCCGCCGTGGACGAGCACCTGGTGGACGGCGAGGTCGAGGCCGTCGCTGCGCTCCTCCATCTCGGTTCCGTCGAGGGGGCAGCGGCCGCCCGACACGCTGACCCGCCCGCAGGCCGGGCAGACGAAGGCGCTCTTGCGCGCGCCCTCCTGGAAGAGCAGGCAGTCGACACGGGCGTCGGACGCCGCCTCCAACGTCTCGTCCCAGCCGGACGCCGCGCGCCCGTTGCGCCCGGCGGCTTCCTTCCAGCGCTCGACCGACTCGCTCTCCCGCTGCTCGCGCCAGTGCTCGAGCACTGGCATCGCGACGTCGAAGAGCTCAACCGGGGAGGCGTGCGCCTCGGCCGTCGCCCACCCGACGATCGCGTTGCGGGCATCGGAGGCGAGCGTTTCCGTGAAGTCGCTCTTCAGCTCGTCCGGCGAGATCACGATCACCTTCGGGTACCGCAGCCGGCGCAACTGGTTCGAGAGCTCCTCCGCGACGTCCTTGAGGTGGTCCTTGGCGAGCTCGTCGACGTGGCGTTGGAAGCGCGCCTGCGACCAGCCGCCCTGGTCGTGCCGTCTCGGCTGCTCCTCGAACAGGTCGGCGATCTCGTCGAGCCGCCCCGCGCGCAGCTGGTAGAGCCGGCCCTGTTCCCGGCCGACGACGGCGACGACGGCGCCGTCGCCACGGCCGACGAGCGGCACAAGCGGCGCCAGGTAGAGCTGACGGTTGACGCGCACCTCGACGGGGACGGCCTCGCTGAGCGGCAGCGTCTGCCAGAGGTTGTCGAGGCCGGCGCAGAAGACGGCGTACCCGCGGGCGCCGTCGCGCTCGAAGTCCTCGTCGAAGAACTCGCGGATCCGCTGGAAGTCGGCCTCCAGGCCGAGGCGCTGCTCGTGTGTCAGGTCGCTACGGGTCGCCTGCGTTGCCTTGTGGCCTTCGTCGAGCAGCGAGTGAAACCGGGTCTGGGCGTCGGCCGGCGTCGGCGACAGGCTCGGGTCCAGGTCGACGTAGACGCTGATCGCGCAGCCGTTCTGGGCGCGGAACGCCGCGAGCTGCTTGAGCACCTCCCACGTCACCGTGCTGGCCAAGACCGCTGAGTCTATGCGCCGTCCGGGCTACGCGAGGCGGGTGAACGTGACGGTCCACCGGACACGCTCGTTCACCGTGCCCTCGAGGTCGCCGGTGATCGTCGTCTGCTGCTGCCGATCACCCGTCACGAAGAACTTCCCCGTGTCCCGGCGGAAGACGTCGGCGGTGTCGAGCGGGCCCGTGGCAAGCGGAAGATCCGTCCTGACCGAACGGACGTCCGGGGGCTCCTCGGGACATTGCGGCGAGAACGATCGAAGAGCGTCGGCGCCCCGCAGGCGGGCGAGCGCGAGGACGCCCTTGCGCGGATTGGCCAGCGCCGTCGTCGCGCGCCGGAATGAACGGCGCTGAGTCGCGCACCGCACGGTCCTCGTCTGGCGGCTGCACGGCGGCGAGCCCTGGCCGACGACCGCGTTCGTGCCGGACTGCGACGCCGAGCCGGTGATCGCCCTGATTCCTCCGACGAACCGGAGCCTCCCCGGTCCGGCGGCGACCACGCGGACGCGGTTGACGCCCTTGGCCGACACCTTCGCGCGCCAGCTCCCCGAGCTTCTCGTCGTCAGGATGCAGCCGGGCTCGCCCTCGCTCCGCGTCACATTCCAGGTCTTCGTCAGCGTCGCGGTGAAGCTGACCCGGAAGCGCGCGCTGCTCGGCTTCGCGGCCAGCGCAGCTCCGCCCGCACAGAGGAGCAGAGAGGCGATCAGCCCGGACACCCCCAACCGCAGTTGCCACACCGCGCCCCATTGTTACTCCGTTTGGCGCGGGTTGGGAAGTTTCGTCTCGTCCGCTTCGTTGAATACTGTTGACGAGCCCTATAGGGGCTCGATTCACGCATGGAGAGGTCATGAACGAGAGCGTTCGCGAGGTCATCATCATCGGCGGCGGTCCGGCGGGCTACACCGCCGCGCTCTACGCTGCCCGCGCAAATCTCGAGCCACTCGTGATCGAAGGCTTCCAGTGGGGCGGCCAGCTGATGATCACGAGCGACGTCGAGAACTATCCGGGCTACCCGGAGGGCGTCCTCGGCCCCGAGATGATGAAGGACTTCCGGCGCCAGGCGGAGCGTTTCGGCGCGGAGTTCATCTCCGACGACGTCACGCGCGTCGACTTCTCCGAGCGCCCCTTCAAGGTCTACGTCGGCGACGAGGAGTACCAGGCACAGGCCGTGATCGTCACCACCGGCGCGGAGGCACGAAAGCTCGGCCTCGAGTCGGAGCGGACGCTCCAGGGCCGCGGCGTCTCCTATTGCGCCGTCTGCGACGCGGCGTTCTTCCGCGACAAGGAGATCGTGGTCGTCGGCGGCGGCGACTCCGCGATGGAGGAGGCCACGTTCCTGACGAAGTTCGCCAGCAGGGTCACCATCGTCCACCGCCGCGAGGACTTCCGCGCCTCGCCGATCATGTACGACCGCGCGAAGGCGAACGACAAGATCGAGTGGATTACCAACGCGGTCGTCGACGAAGTCGTCGGGAACGGCGTCGTCACCGCGGTGCGGCTGCGCGACGTCAACACCGACGAGATCACCGAGATCCCGGCGGACGGCCTGTTCGTCGCGATCGGGCACGACCCGAACACGAAGCTCTTCAGGGACTGGCTCGAGCTCGACGACCAGGGCTACATCCTCACCCACGACGGCACGGCGACGAACGTCGAGGGCGTCTTCGCGGCCGGCGACGTCGTAGATCACACCTACCGGCAGGCGATCACGGCCGCCGGGATGGGGACGATGGCCGCGCTCGACGCCGAGCGGTGGCTGACGGCGCAGGAAGGGCATCCGTTCGACGCCCTCACCGCGCCGCGCGACCCCGCGCCTGCGTAGACTCTCGGCCTCTTGGCCGAGGTTCTGCTCTTCCACCACGCCCAGGGCCTGACGCCCGGCGTGCTCGCCTTTGCGGACGAGCTCCGCGCTGCGGGCCACGTCGTCCACACCCCCGACCTCTTCGAGGGCAGGACGTTCGACTCGATCGAGGACGGCGTCGGGCATGCGCGTGAAACGGGCTTCGGGACGATCGGCGAGCGCGGCGAGGCCGCTGCCGAGAGCCTGCCGGACGAGCTCGTCTACGCCGGTTTCTCGCTCGGCGTGATGTCGGCGCAGAATCTGGCGCAGACGCGTTCCGGCGCCAAGGGCGCCTTGTTCTTCGACTCGGCCATGCCGCCGTCCGAGTTCGGTACGGAGTGGCCGGAGGGTGTTCCCCTCCAGATCCACATGATGGAAGACGACGAGTGGGCCCAGGAGGACCTTCCGGCGGCGCGCGAGCTCGCTGAGAACGACAGCGTGGAGCTCTTCCTCTACCCGGGCGACCAGCACCTGTTTGCCGACTCGAGCCTCCCCGGCTACGACGAGAAGGCGGCGACGCAGCTCAAGCAGCGGGTGCTCGGCTTCCTCGAGCGCGTCTAGCTAGCCTAAAACAGGTCGAAATCGCCCGCGAGCACGCGGTCGAGCCGGCCCGTGCGGTAGCCGCGCACCGAGTCGCGAACGAGCGGCGCAGGCTCCCGGCGGTATCGCCGGACGACGCTGTCGGAGCTCGGCGCGCGGCCGAGGAGCGACCGGGCGTGGACGGCCGGCGGCTCCGAGTCCGCTGCCTGTGCAGCCGGTGAGGCGACGGCGTCGACGATCGCGTGGAGGCGGTCGGCCCGCCCATCCTCGCGGCCCTCTTCGGGCATCTCGAGCACGTGCAGTCCGGCCTCGCCCGCGAGCAGCGTCTCCGCTCCGAGCCCGCTGACGAGGTAGAGATGGTCGCCGGCGTCGAGCCGCTCGAGACGCATGCCACGCCGGCGGGCCCAGCCCGCATACATCTCGCCGAGCGCGTCCGTCCACCGCGCTCCGGCGGGGCCCTCGTCGCTCGTCGCGGCCCGGATGCGCAGGAACACGTCGCCGTGCCGTCCGTCGTCCAGGCCCTGCAGGGCAGCGTCCAGCACGTGCAGCCGGAGTGCGAGCAGCCCCGCGAGCTCGCCGGTGCCGTTGCGCGACCGGTCCGCGTGACGTGACAACCGCTCCCCGAGCTTCGCGGCGGTCGCGAACGCAGCTTCCAACCGGTCCAGGTACTCGGCCTCCGCGAGCACCGCGTACCGATCGTCGTCCTCCCAGAACGCCGGGGTCTGCATCGCGGCGAGTGCGGCGTCTTTCCCGTTCCTGACGTAGCCCTCGACGGTGCTGCGGATGCGCGCGAGCTCGCCGAGCAGGAAGTCGGCCGCCCGCCGGTCGGCGTACTCCCTGAGCGCGAGTGCCCGGAGGTCGAGTGCCGCGGCGCCCTCGGCGTCGGCGTCGCGCGCCGGCTCCTCCGCGGCGTCGGGGTCGACGAACGTCACGTCGAGGCCGCCGTTGCCCGCGGAACTCGAGGTCGACTGCGGTACGGCGCCATTCCTCGTAGTAGCCGCGGAAGTCGTCGCCGAGGTAGGTCTCGAAGCGGTTGATGAACGCCTCGAGCAGCTCGACGTTCCCGGGCGGGACGTTCCCGCGGAAGGTGCCGACGTCGACAGTCTCGCCCCGCGCGCGCCGCTGCTGGACGAAGCGGGCCATCGCGTCCCAGTCCATCTCCTCGCTCAGCTTTCCGAGCACGCGGCCGATCACGGGCTTCGGCTCCCGCTCGAGGAGCACCCG
>DASTHD010000218.1:0-9960 GCA_035605555.1 Gaiellaceae bacterium | reverse complement strand
GTCCCGGCGAGCGGTTGCGCGCCGCCCATCCCGCCCAGGCCGGCCGTGAGGATCGTCCGGCCGGCCAGGTCGGCCGAGCCGAAGTGCTTCTCCCCCGCCGCTGCGAACGTCTGGTACGTCCCCTGGAGGATCCCCTGGGTGCCGATGTAGATCCAGCTCCCGGCGGTCATCTGGCCGAACATCGTCAGACCGAGCGCCTCGAGGCGGCGGAACTCGTCCCACGTCGCCCACCTCGGAACGAGCAGCGAGTTCGCGATCAGGACCCGCGGCGCGCCGATGTGCGTCCGGAACACGCCTACCGGCTTGCCGCTCTGGACGAGCATCGTCTCGTCGTCGGCGAGCCGCAGCAGCGTGGCAACGAGTGCGCGCAGCGACTCGTGATCCCGCGCCGCCTTCCCTGAGCCGCCGTACACCACGAGCTCCTCCGGGCGCTCTGCCACCTCCGGGTCGAGGTTGTTCAGCAGCATCCGGAGCGGCGCCTCCGTCGCCCACGACCGTGCGTTCAGCGCGGTCCCGCGGGGCGCGCGGATCCGCGAGAGGTCGCCGCAAAGCGCCTCGACCGTCGCGTCGAGCGTTCCGAGCGCGGTCACTTCTCCTCCTCCTGCGCCCGAGCCCGGGCGAAGCGCCACCAGCTCCATGACGTCGCCAGCACGAAGGCCGCGAAGGCGCCGAAAGCCGCGCGGCCCGCTTCCTGTCCCGTCAGGAGCAGGAAGCCGAAGCCGAGCAACGCGAGCACCCCGTAGAAGATCGCGCTGTCGCGGAACGGCCGTTTCGGGAGCTCCCGCCTCGTCCTCACCGCAGCTCACCCGCCTCCGCCTCGACCGCGTCCGCCACCGAGCCGTCGCGAATCGCCACCGCCGCGGCCTCGATGTCCGCCGCCAGCGACCGGTCCTCCGTCACCCGCGGCGACAGCGTCCGCACGAACCGGCGCGCGGCCTCGGTCCCTACGCCCGGCTCGAGCGGGGCCAGGAACTCGACGGCCTGCGCGCCCGCGAGCAGCTCGATCGCCAGCGCACGCTCGGCGTTCGCCAGCACCTGCCACGCCTTCAGCCCGGCGGCATTGCCCATCGACACATGATCCTCCTGGCCGGCGCTCGTCGGGATCGAATCCACGCTCGCCGGGTGCGCGAGCGCCTTGTTCTCGCTGACCAGCGCCGCCGCCACGTACTGCGGGATCATGAAGCCGGAGTTGAGCCCGCCGTTCGGAGCGAGGAACGCGGGAAGGCCCTCGGAGAGCGCCGGGTTGACGAGCCGCTCCGTCCGCCGCTCGGAGATGTTGGCGAGCTCCGACACCGCCATCGTCAGCGCGTCCAGCGCAAATGCAACCGGCTGGCCGTGGAAGTTCCCGGCCGAGACGATCTCCTCGTCGTCCACCAGCACGAGCGGATTGTCGGTGGCGGCGTTCAGCTCGACGGTCACGGTCTCCTCGACATAGCGCAGCAGGTCACGCGACGCGCCGTGCACCTGTGGCGCGCACCGGAGCGAGTAGGCGTCCTGCACGCGGCCGCACCACCGGTGCGATGCCATCACGGTCGAGCCCTCGAGCAACCGCAGGACGTTCGCGGCCGAGTCGGCCTGGCCCCGCAGCGGTCGGAGCTCCTGGATGTCGGGCCGGAAGCCCTGCATCGAGCCCTGCAGCGCCTCCACCGACATCGCGCAGGCGATGTCCGCGGCGACGGCCAGCCGCTTGGCGCGCACGACGCCGAGCGACCCGAACGCGGCCATGAACTGCGTGCCGTTGATGAGCGAGAGCCCTTCCTTCGCCCGCAGCTGCAGCGGTTCGAGACCGACCTGAGCCAGCGCATCGGCGCCCGAGAACAGCTCACCGGCGACCGACGCCTCGCCCTCCCCGATCAGCGGCAGCGCGAGATGGGCGAGCGGCGCGAGGTCGCCGCTGGCGCCGACCGACCCGCGGCTCGGAACGCGCGGCAGCACGCCGCGGTTCAAGCACTCGACGAGGAGCTCGGCGACCTCCACCCTGGTGCCGGAGCAGCCCGTCGCCAGCGCGTTCGCCCGAAGCAGCAGCGCCGCCCGCACGATCTCGTCGGGATACGGCTCGCCGACTCCGCAGGCGTGACTCCGGAGCAGCCGCACCTGCAGCTCGTCCGCGAGCTCCGACGGAATCGTCTTCGTCACGAACCGGCCGAACCCGGTGTTGACACCGTACGTGCGCTCGGGATTCGCCGCGGCGCGCTCGACCACCCCGCGGGAGGCCCGCATCCGCTCTCGGGCCCCGTCCGAGAGCGAGGCCTGCGAGCCGTCCACCGCGACTGCCCAGACGTCGTCGACCGTCAGGTCCTGGCCCGTCACCGACTGCGCGTCGATCACGCGCTGATGCTAGCCCTCCAACAGCCGCGTCTCGATCAGCCGGGATGCGTCGAACCCCTCGATCCGCAGCTGCGCTCCGGCCGCCGCGGCAGCTGCGCCCGCAGGCATCAGGCCGACGAGCTCCGCCCGCGCCACCTCGACACCGCGCGACCCCGCCTCCGCCTCGACCCGCGCAACGATCTCGTGCAGCGCGGCAGCCTCCCAGTCCTCGACGTTCATGCTCACCTGGATCCGACCGGAGCCCGGCAAGTCGAGTCCGAGCGCGCGAACGCCGGGGAAGCCGCCGCCGCGCTCGCGGATGACCGACGCGATCGCGCGCGCGTCCTCGACCGTCCCGCCCCGCAGCTCGACGTTGAACGCGACCAGCGGCCGCCGCGCGCCGACGATCGCGCCGCCGGCGGACGGGTGGAGCTCGGCCGGCCCGAAGTCCGGCTCGAGCTCGCCCGCCGCGAGGCGCCGTGCGAGCTCCTCGGTCCCGCCCCGCCGGAAGAACGCCGGCCCGCGTTCCGGCGCGAGCGCTCCGTAGAGGAACACCGGCAGCCCGAGCTCGTCGCCGATCCGGCGCGCGAGCTCGAGCGCCGCCTCGCGCGCCCGCGGCATGTCCTCCGTGCGCAGCGGGACCAGCGGCACGACGTCGGCGACGCCGATCCGCGGGTGGACGCCCTCGTGGCGCCGCAGGTCGATGCGCTCCCGGGCGCACGCGATCCCTGCGAGCAATGCCTCGACGAGCTCCGCGTCCTCACCGACCAGGGTGAACACCGACCGGTGGTGGTCGGCGTCGGAGTGGACGTCCAGCAGGCGCGCGCGTGACGAGAGCGCCGCGCCGATCTCGTCGATCACGCTCTGGTCCCGCCCCTCCGAGAAGTTCGGCACCGACTCGAGCGGGAGCACGTGCCTACTCTAGGAGCCGTGAAGGCCTACTACGAGGCGAGGTCGCGAGAGTACGACGACTGGTGGCTCGGCCGCGGTCTCTACGCGGAACGCAGCCGCCCCGGCTGGGACGAGGCGAGGACGGAGCTCGAGGGCTGGATCGCTGCGCTCCCACCGGCGCGCACGCTCGACGTGGCCTGCGGCACCGGGTTCATGACCCGTCACCTTCGCGGCGACGTCACCGGGCTCGACCAGAGCGAGAGCATGGTCGCGGTCGCCTCCGAGCAGGCCCCGAACGCCGACTTCGTCGTCGGCGACGCGCTCGACCTCCCCTTCGAGGACGGAGCGTTCGACCGGCTGTTCACGAGCTACTTCTACTGTCACCTCGAAGAGGACGACCGGGCCCGATTTCTCGCGGAAGGTCGTCGCGTCGCGCGCGAGCTGGTGGTGGTCGGGACCGTCCTCGGCGAGGGCGAAGAGACGGAGCGATGGGAAGAGCGGCGGCTGAAGGACGGCTCGCGCTGGCAGGTCTACAAGCGTGTCTTCGTCCCTGGAGAGCTCGCCGACGAGCTCGGCGGTCGCGTCCTCCACGAGAACGCCTACTTCGTGATGGTCGCCGCGCCTTGACGCGGCGCCGGTCGCGTTACCGCTCCATCGCCTCCCTCCAGCGCGACAACCGTGTCTGCCGGGCGTGCTCGGAGGAGGGCTTCCCGCTCTATTCGCTGCCGGTCGTCCAGCCCTACACCGGCCAGCGTGCGTACATCCACGGCCAGGCGCCCGGCGAGCTCGAGGGCAAGGAACGGCTGCCGTGGCGCGGGCGCGCCGGGCGCACCCTGCGCCGCTGGCTCGACCTCGAGGAGGACGAGTTCTACGCCACGTTCTACTGCGCCTCGGTCACCCGGTGCTACCCGGGCAAGGCGCCGTCGGGGAACGGCGACCGGACGCCCACGCCGCGCGAACAGGAGCTCTGCTCGTTCTGGCGCGAGTGGGAGCTGCGCCTGATCCGACCCGAGCTGATCCTCGTCGTCGGAGGGCTGAGCGCCAGGGGGCTCCTCGGGATCACGAACCTGACCGACTCGATCGGCCGCAGGCACGACCTGGACGGGGCAACGGCGATCCCGCTGCCCCATCCCTCGGGAACCTCACGCTGGCTCAACGACCCGGCGAACCGCGCCCGCCTCGGCGAGGCGCTTCAGGTCGTCACGACCGAGTTGCAGCGCCTTCGAACTGCGCCTCCTCGGTCGAGCCCTTGAGCGCCAGCGTCGACGAGCGCCCGCCGGAGATCGCCTGCGCGACGGCGTCGAAGTAGCCGGCGCCAACCTCGCGCTGGTGGCGTGTGGCCGTGTAGCCCTCGGCCTCGAGCTCGAACTCCCGCTCCTGCACCCGCACGTACGCCGGCATCCCCTCCTCGACGTAGCCGCGCGCCAGCTCGAACATCGCCGCGTTCAGCGAGTGGAAGCCCGCCAGCGTGATGAACTGGAACTTGTAGCCCAGCTCGCCGAGCTCGTCCTGGAACCGCGCGATCTCGTCGTCGGCGAGGTGCTTGCGCCAGTTGAAGGACGGCGAGCAGTTGTAGGCCATCAGCTTGTCGGGGAAGCGCTCGTGGACCGCCGCCGCGAACTCACGCGCTTCGCCGAGATCGGGCGTCGAGGTCTCGAACCAGACGATGTCCGCGTACGGCGCGTAGGCCAGCGACCGCTTGATGCAGGCCTCGAGGCCGGGTCGGACGTGGAAGAAGCCCTCCGGCGTCCGCTCACCCGTCAGGAACTCCTCGTCCGCCGGGTCGACGTCGCTCGTGAGCAGGGTCGCGGCGTCGGCGTCGGTACGTGCGATCAGCACGGTCGGTACGCCCATCACGTCCGCCGCCAGCCGCGCGGCCTTCAGCGTCCCGACGAACTGCGCCGTCGGCACGAGCACCTTGCCGCCGAGGTGGCCGCACTTCTTCTCTGAGGCGAGCTGGTCCTCGAAGTGGACGCCGGCGGCGCCCGCCTCGATCATCGACTTCATCAGCTCGAAGGAGTTGAGGTTGCCGCCGAAGCCGGCCTCGGCGTCGGCGACGATCGGGACGAACCAGTCGCGTGTGACGTTCCCCTCCTGCACCTCGATCTGGTCCGCGCGCTGCAGCGCCTTGTTCAGACGCCGGACCATCGCCGGCACGCTGTTCGCCGGGTAGAGGCTCTGGTCGGGGTAGGTCTCGCCCGCGAGGTTGTTGTCGCCCGCCACCTGCCAGCCGCTGACGTAGATCCCCTTCGCCCCCGCCTTCACCATCTGCACGGCCTGCGCCCCCGTGATCGCTCCCAGCGTCGGGAGGTAGTCCTCGGTGTGGAGGAGCTCCCAAAGTCGCTCGGCGCCGCGGCGGGCGAGCGTGTGCTCGATCTGGACGGAACCCTGGAGCCGCCCGACGTCCTCGGCCGTGTAGTCCCGCTGAATCCCGTGCCAGCGCGATTGTCCATTCGACGTGTTCACCGCAGCCTCTCCTCTCAGTCGATGTACTCGTAGGCGGGCAGGGTCAGGAACTCGACGAACTCGTCGCCGAGCGCCACTGCCTCGAAGAGCTCTTGCGCCTCGCTGAACCGGCCGCCCTCGAAGCCCTGCTCGCCGATCACCTCACGAACGCGCTCCGGCGTGAAGACGCCGTGCTGCACCCACTGCCAGACCTGCGAGCGCGAGATCTCGGCGGTGGCGGCGTCCTCCATCAGGTTGTCGATCGCCGCGGCGCCGATGCCGCGCAGCCACGACTCGATGTAGCGCATCCCGACGCTGACGTTCTGGCGCAGCCCGTCCTCGGTGACCTCGCCGCCCTCGACGTCGAGGCTCAGGAGGTCGCGCGCCGCCACGGAGACGTCGTCCCGCTGCCGGTCGACCTGGTTCGGCCGGCTGCCGAGGACGCCGTCGAAGACCTCCATCGCCACCGGCACCAGGTCGGGGTGAGCCACCCAGGTGCCGTCGAAGCCGTCACCGGCCTCGCGCACCTTGTCTTCACGGACCTTGGTCAGCGCGACCTCGTTCACCTCCGCATCGCGTCGGCTCGGGATGAACGCGGCCATCCCGCCCATCGCGTGCGCGCCCCGGCGGTGCGTCGTCTTCACGAGCAGCTCGGTGTAGGCGCGCATGAACGGCGTCGTCATCGTCAGGAGGCCGCGATCCGGGAGGACGACGTCGAGCGAGCGGAGCCGCTTGATCAGGCTGAAGAGGTAGTCCCACCGGCCGGCGTTCAGCCCGACGATGTGCTCGCGCAGCTCGTAGAGGATCTCGTCCATCTCGAAGGCGGCGAGGACGGTCTCGATCAGCACCGTCGCCTTGATCGACCCGCGCGGCAGCCCGAGCTCGTCCTCGGAGTAGTCGAAGACGTCGTTCCACAGGCGAGCCTCGAGATGGCTCTCGAGCTTCGGGAGGTAGAACCACGGCTTCGCCCGGTTGTGGAAGAGGTAGAGCCCGAAGTCGAAGAGCGAACCGGAGATCGGCGCGCCGTCCACGAGCAGGTGCCGCTCGTCCAGGTGCCACCCGCGGGGCCGGACGAGCAGGACGGCCGGGTTCGGCCCGAGCTCGTAGCGCTTCTCGCCCGTATCCAGCGAGATCGCCCGCGCGTTCGCGTCGCGGAGGTTGATCTGCCCCTCGACGTTGTTCGACCACGTCGGTGAGTTCGCGTCCTCGAAGTCCGCCATGAAGACGCGTGCGCCGGAGTTCAGCGCGTTGATCACCATCTTGCGGTCGACAGGCCCGGTAATCTCGACGCGGCGGTCCTGGAGCTCGGGCGGCGCGGGCGCCACCTGCCACTCGCTCTCGCGGAGCTCGCGCGTCTCCTCGAGGAAGTCCGGCAGCGCGCCCGCGTCGAGCTCGGTCTGCCGGTCGACGCGACGCGCCAGCAGCCGCTCGCGCTCGGCGCCGAATCGGCGCTGCAGCCCGGCCAGGAAGGCCAAGGCCTCCGGCGTCAGGATCTCCGACGCCCGGCCCTCGACCGGCCCGCGGAGCTCGATGCCGCTACTCGTTTCCGTGGTCGCGCTCACAGGGCTCCGGGCAGGTACAGGGCGCATGCTCGTTCCGCAGGACGAGCTCTTGTGAAGCCTTGGGTTTCCGTCGCCTGAGTCGCTTGAAGAGGGTCACCGACAACCTCCTGGTTGCTTGAGGCGACCCACCGTAGGACACCCGAGCTATAAACGCCAAGCGGTATATTCAATTTCGGCTATAGATGTTCTCTATACTGGACCTTCGTGCGGTTGGAGCAGCTGGATGCATTCGTCGAGGTGGCCAGGCGTGGAACCCTCAGCCAGGCGGCAGATGCGCTGTACGTGACCCAGCCGAGCCTCACGGCGCGGATCAAGGGGCTCGAGTCGGAGCTGGGCGCGATCCTGTTCGTTCGCTCAGGCCGCGGAATGCGACTTTCCGACGCAGGTCGTGCGTTCCTTCCGTATGCCGAACGCACGCTTGACGCAGCAAGTGCGGGCCGCCGAATGCTCGACGAGCTCGCGCGGGGCGAGAGCGGGCAGCTCGCGCTCGGCGCGGCGCCGGCGGTCAGCACCTACGTCCTCCCCGGAATCCTCACGCGCTTCCGGCAGACGCATCCGAAGGTCTCGCTCGCCGTGCGCACGGGCCATTCCGAGGAGGTGCTCGAGCTGGTGTTGCGCGACCAGGTCCAGGTCGGGCTCGGCCGCGCCCTCCATCACCCGCAGGTCGAGGCAATCCCGCTGTACGAGGACGAGCTCGTGCTCGTCGTCGACCCGCAGCACCCGCTGGCCGAAGGCGACGCGGTCGACCCCGGACGCCTCGCGGACATCCAGCTGATCCTCTTCGACCGCACCTCGAGCTACCACCGGCTGACGAGCGAGTTCTTCGAGCAGGTCGGAGCGGTGCCGCGCGGCGTGATGGAGCTCGACAACATCGACGCCGCGAAGAAGATGGTCGAGCAGGGCCTCGGCGTCGCCCTCCTTCCTCACACCGCGGTCGCCGCCGAGCTCGAGCAGCAGCGGCTGCACGCGGTCACACTGGCCGACGCACCGGCGCCGAAGCGCAAGATCGTCGTCTACCGGCGGCGCGACGCAGGCCCCCCGTCGGGGCCACTTCAGGAGTTCCTGAACTGTCTCTCGGAGCTGCGGCCGAAGCTCCAGCACGACGCTCACCTGGCAACGGCGTAGGCGGCCACGAGCATGGCCGCGGCTAGATTCTGACGGTGCCCGAGACCCCTTCGTACCGTCGGACGTTCTTTCGACTACTCGGCTTTCTCAAGCCGTACAAGTGGTCTCTGGTCGTTTCGGTCTTTCTCGCCGTCGGCTCGCAGGCCTGCGCCGTCGGGATCGCGTTCCTGACCGGCGACGGGCTCCAGAAAGCCGTCCAGTCCGGAAACCGGAACGACATCTGGATGGTCGCGCTCGCCGTGCTGGTGATCGGAGGAATCCGGGCGCTCCTGATGGTGGGCCGCCGGCTGATCTCGGGGCGCCAGGCACTCGGCGTCGAGTTCGACCTGCGGAACGCGCTCTACGCGAAGCTCCAGCGGCTCTCGTTCCGCTTCTACGACAGCCATCAGACCGGCCAGCTGATGTCGCGTGCGACGGTGGACCTCCAGTCGGTCCGCTTCTTCCTCGGCTACGGCCTGATCTTCTTCTTCCAGCACGTGATGACGATCGTCGGCGTCACGATCGTGATGTTCGTGCTGGACTGGCAGCTGGCGCTCGCCGCCACGGCGGTGACGCCGCTGATCGTCGTCGTCGCCTACCGCTACTCGACCGTCTCGCATCCGGTCCTGCGCGACGTGCAGCAGAAGATGGCCGACGTCGCGACGGTGGCGGAGGAGAGCATCGTCGGCGTCCACGTCGTGAAGTCGTTCGCGCAGGAGCCGACTAGGAGCGAGGAGTTCGGGCGGCGGTCTGACGCGGTGTTCGGGCGGAGCGTCGACGCCAACCGCCAGCGTGCGACCTACGTGCCGCTGCTTTCGTTCCTCCCGCTGCTGGCGCAGGCGATCGTGCTGCTCCTCGGCGGTCGGATGGTCGTGAACGGCTCGCTCAGTCTCGGCGGGTTCATCACCTTCAACGTCCTCGTCGTGATGCTCGTGATGCCGCTGCGGATGCTCGGCATGTGGATCGGCCAGGCGCAGCGAGCGACCGCCTCCGGCGAGCGGATCTTCGAGATCATGGACGAGCCCGAGCACGTCTCGGACCGGCCGGGCGCCGTCGAGCTGCCGCGGGGTGATGGCCGCGTCCGGCTCGAGTCCGTCTCGTTCGGCTACGACCCCGAGCGGCCGGTGCTCGAGGAAATCAACCTCGAGCTCGAGCCGGGGAAAACGGTCGCGCTGATCGGCCACACCGGCTCCGGCAAGACGACGCTCGCCTCGCTCGTGCCGCGCTTCTACGACGTGACCGAGGGGCGGATCACGGTCGACGGCGTCGACGTGCGCGACGTTCAGGTCGTCTCGCTGCGCCGGGAGATCGGGATCGTCGCCCAGGACCCGTTCCTCTTCTCGGCCACGGTGCGGGAGAACATCGCCTTCGGGGAGCCCGACGCGACGGACCAGGAGATTCGCCAGGCGGCGCGCCTGGCGCAGGCCGCCGAGTTCATCGAAGCGCTGCCGGAGGGCTACGACACGGTGATCGGCGAGCGCGGGATCACGCTCTCCGGCGGCCAGCGCCAGCGGATTGCGATTGCGCGGGCGCTGCTCGTCGACCCGCGGATCCTGATCCTGGACGACGCGACCGCCTCAGTGGACGCGACGACCGAGGCGCGGATCCGGCTCGGCTTCCGCCAGGCGATGGCCGGCCGGACGACGATCAT
>DASTHD010000213.1:0-4218 GCA_035605555.1 Gaiellaceae bacterium | reverse complement strand
TCCTGCTGTCTGCGCGAGCCGAGCGCCCCGACGTAGTACGCGTCGCTCGCGAGCGCCCCGATCAAGGCCGGCACGTCGAACCGGTCCTCGTGCGTGAGGACGACGATCGCGGTCGAGTGGTCGGGCTGGATCTGCTCGAGCGCCTCGTCCGGCCAGGAGACGATCAGCTCGTCGGCGCTCGGGATCCTCTCCTTCGTCGCGAGCTTGGCCCGTGCGTCGACGACGACCGTGCGCCAGCCGAGCGCGGCCGCGGCGGCACAGAGATGCTCGGCGGTGTCAACGGCGCCGAAGACCACCAGCCGGGGTTTCCGCCCGAAGACGTCACAGAAGACCTTCCGTCCATCCTCTTCGATCAGGACGCTGCGCCCGCGCCGCAGCAGCTCGTCCACCGAGGCGGGCAGCTCGCCGAAGCCGTCCCCAAGCGTCTCGCCGCTCTCGAAGACGAGCGACTTCGCGCCGACGCCCTCGCCGGAGACGATCTCGTAGAGCACGGCCGGCTCCTCTTGCTCGGCCGCGGAGAGCAGCCGCTCGAGCAGTGGGCGTTCGTACTCGTCGACGAAGACCTCGATCTCGCCCCCACAGGGGAGGCCGACCGAGAGGCCGAGCTCGTCCGAGATGCCGTAGTCGGCTAGCTGCGGCGTGCCGCCGCCGAGCGCCTCCTGCGCGAGGCCGTAGACCTCGCTCTCGACGCAGCCGCCGGAGACCGACCCGGCGAGCTCGCCGCCTTCCGAGACCCCGAGCTTCGCGCCCACGGGCCGGGGTGCCGAGCGTCGCGTCGCGATGACCGTCGCGAGCGCGATTCGCTCGTCTCGATCGAGCCAGCGGCGCAGATCTGGGGCGATTTCCAGCACGTTCATGATCGTACCGGGGGCCTCAGGACTGCGAACGGATCGGTCACCTCGAGCTCCGGCGTGCGGAAGCGGAACAGCTCCGCGGGGCGTCCTCCCGCGCGACCGGGCTCCCGCTTCGACCCCGTCCGCTCCAGCACGCCGCGCCGCAGCAACACCCGCTGGAGGTTCGTCGCAGAGACGTCGTGCCCTAGCGCGGCGACGTAGATCGTCCGCAGCTCCGAGAGCGTGAACTCCCGGGGGGCAAGCGCGAAGCCGATGTTCGTGTACGAGAGCTTCGCGCGGAGGCGCTGGAGCCCGGCTTCGACGATCTCGCCGTGGTCGAACGCGGCCGGCGGAAGGTCGGCCACCGGATGCCAGGCCGTGTCGGACGGCACCTCGGGGTCGACGCCGATCGGGATCAGGCCGAGGTACGCCGTCGCGAGCTCTCGCCGCGCCGGATTTCGCTCGGGGTCGCTCAGCGTCTCGAGCTGCTCCAGGTGCGCGACCTCCCGGACGTCGACCTTCGAGGCGAGCTGCCGTCGGATCGACTCCTCGAGCGTCTCGCCCGGGCCGAGCGCCCCGCCCGGGAGCGCCCACCGCCCCTGGAACGGCCCGCGCGCGTGCTGCCACATCAAGACCTCGAGCGACTCGCCGCGCACCTGGAAGACGACGGCAAGCGAAACGTGGACTGGGGCCGGCGGGGTAGACTCCACCACCAGGTTTGAGACTATCAGGCGAAAACCTCTGGATCCGACTCGCGGTCGTCGCATTCGCCGTTCTCGTCCTCGCGGGATGCGGCGGCGAAAGCGGCGACGAAGGGTCGCCCGGCACGACGACGACGTCGCAGCAGCACAGCGACGTCAAGGTCGCGCTCGTCACCGACATCGGCCAGCTCAACGACCGTGGGTTCAACCAGCTCGCCTACCAGGGGCTCAAGCGTGCGGGCCGCGAGCTCGGGGTCACGACCAAGGTCGTCGAGTCGGCGTCGGCCGCGGACTACGTCCCCAACTACTCGGCGCTCGCGCGCCAGGGCTACGACCTGATCATCGGGGTCGGCTTCGCACAGGGCGCCGCCGTGGACAGCGCGGCGACGCTGTTCCCGAAGACGAACTTCGCGATCGTCGACGTCAACCAGGCGGACCTCAAGCACAAGCCGAGAAACGTGCTCGGGCTGGTGTTCAAGGAGCAGGAGGCGGGCTACCTCGCCGGCTACCTTGCGGGGCTCACCGCCAAGCGGGAGAGCGCCGGCACGATCGGCTCGGTCGGCGGCTACAAGGAGCCGCCCGTCGACCGCTTCATCGCCGGCTACCAGGCGGGAGCGAAGAAGGCGGACCCCGGCCTCCAGACGCTGAATGCGTACTCGTCCGACTGGGACGACCAGGCGAAGTGCAAGGAACTTGCGCTGAACCAGATCTCACGCGGCGCCAAGATCGTCTTCCAGGTCGCCGGTGGCTGCGGCCTCGGCGCGCTCAGCGCCGCCCAGCAGAACCACGTCTGGGGGATCGGCGTCGACGCCGACCAGGCCTACCTCGGCCCCCACGTCCTGACGAGCGCCCAGAAGCGCGTCGATGTCGCCGTCTTCCTCACGATCCAGTCTCTCGTCGCCAACCGCTTCCAGGGCGGCCGCAGCGCCGTCTTCGGCCTCGACAAGAACGGCGTGGCGCTCGGCACGATCAGCTCGAAGGTCCCGAAGGAGGATCGCGCGGCGGTCGACCAGGTGGCGGCGGAGATCCGGAAGGGCGAGATCCGGGTCCCGAGCGCGCTCTGATCCACTCCTCGAGGCGGTCCGCGACCTGCTCGACGGTCAGGTCCGAGCTGTCGATCACGAGCGCCTCGCGACCGGCGTAGTCCTGCCGTAGCCACTCGGCGAAGCGAAGGAACTCCGACACGTCGTCCGGCGTCGGCTCCGGCCAGCCCTCAGCGGTGCGCTGCTCCAGTCGGCGGCGCCGCGTCTCGTCGTCGCAGTCGAGCAGGCACGCGGCCACACCGTCCAGGCGAGCCGCCGCGCCAGACTCGAGGAGCTGGCTCAGAGGCGTCCAGCCGAGGAGCAGAGAGTCTCGTCCTTCTGCTTGCAGCTCCACGGGCTGCTGCAGCAGCCGCTCCAGCAGCGCGGCCCACCGCTCTGGCGTGGGCTCCGCCGGGCGCGGCACGTCGTCGAAGTCGAGGAGCGCGAGACCGTCGATGCGCTCCGCAACGATCCGGCCGACGGCGCTCTTGCCCGATCCGCTCGAGCCGCTGACCAGGAAGAGCAACCGCTAGCCGCCGGCGACGGCGGCGATCACGCGCAGCTCCGCCGCGCCGTCGAGCGGCGTGTCCAGCCCGGCCGCCTCGCGGCAGTCGTCCCCGTCGACGTAGACGTTCACGAGCCGCCGGAGCTCCCCACGTTCGTCGAGCAGGAGATCGGACACCGGAAGCCCGCGCAAGGCCTCAGCGACGGTCGCCGCCTCGACCTCGAACTCCCGCTGCCCGGCGGCCTGGTCGGCCAGCAGGGAAGGGAGCTTGACTACGACCATTCGCCGGCTTCGACGGACAGGATCGGCGGCAGCTGTTCCGCCACCTCCGTCCACGACTCGCCGTCGGAGGCCGAGACGAAGACCGAGCCGCTCTGCGTGCCGAAGTAGATCCCGGCCGGGTCGAGCGAGTCGGAGGCGAACCCCTCGCGCATGACCGCGCCCCAGGCGGGAGCCGGTAGGCCGTCCTCGAGCAGCTCCCAGCTCCGGCCGCCGTCGCCGGTGCGGTAGACGCCGAGCCGTCCGTTCGGCGTCACGCGGTTCTCCGCGCCCTCCTCGGGGATCACGAACGCGACGTCGGGGTCGCGCGGGTGGAGCGCGAGCGGGAAGCCGAAGCCGCTCGGCAGCCCGTTGCCCTCGAGCCGCTCCCAGTTGTCGCCGGCATCGTCGGAGCGGTAGACGCCGCAGTGGTTCTGCTGCCAGAGGCGCTCGGGATCGCCGGGGTGGAGCAGGAGCTTGTGGACGCACTGGCCGACCTCCGGGAAGGGGTCCGGCATGAAGTCCGCGGCGACGTCCTTGTTCCGCGGCGCCCAAGTCTCGCCGCCGTCGTCGGTGCGGAAGGCGCCGGCGGCCGAGATCGCGGCGTACATCCGCTTCGGGTCGCGCGGGTCGATCTGGACGGAGTGGCAGCACATCCCGCCGGCGCCCGGCTGCCACCGCTCCCGCGTCTCGTGCTGCACGAGCCCGAGCACGGGCTCCCAGCTCTCGCCCCTGTCGGGCGAGCGGAAGAGCGCGCCGGGCGTGGCGCCGAGCCACAGCGTGTCCGGCTCGCTCTCATGCCCCGGCTCGACGTGCCAGACCTCCTCGAGCTTGAGGCCGGTCTCCTCGGGCAGCCCCAGCCCCTCGGTCCGCGTCCAGGTCTGCCCGAGGTCGGTCGA
>DASTHD010000198.1:0-2170 GCA_035605555.1 Gaiellaceae bacterium | reverse complement strand
GACGGCGGCGACTCGCTGCTCGAGTGGCTCGACATCGGAAGGCGCCACCGCCTCGACGACGGCGCCCTCAAGGGGCTCTTGCTGTTGGACCTGCCGGACTTCGACTCGGTCGAGACGGCGCACCGGCTCGAGGTCGACCGGCTCGTCGAGCTCGCTGACCTCGTCATCTGGGTGGTCGAGCCGCAGAAGTACGCCGACGCGTCGCTGCACGAGCGCTACCTCCGGCCGCTGCGAACGCACGACGCGGCGATGGCGGTCGTGCTGAACCAGGCGGATCTTCTCTCACCGGACGAGATCGCCGTCTGGCGGGACGACGTCTCCAAGCTCCTCCAAGGCGACGGCCTGGCCGCGATGCCGATTCTGATCGTCTCCGCGAGGACGGGCGATGGGCTCGACTCGCTCCGCCGTCTCCTCACCGAGCGGGTCGCGGCTCGAACCGCCGCTGTCGCGCGACTCGACGCGGATGTCAGGTCAGCGGCGCGGGCGCTGCGCGAGCTGTCCGGCGACGGACGGCCCGCCGGCGTCCAGCGCGCCGACCGCGCGAGGCTCGTCGCTGCGCTCGAGGAGGCGGGCGGCGTTCCGCGGGTGGTCCGGGCAGTCGACGCGGCGCACCGGCACCGGGGCACGCTCGCGACCGGTTGGCCGTTCCTGCGCTGGGTGCGCCGCCTGAGGCCCGATCCCCTCCGACGGTTCCGACTACGAGACCGCGCCGACGAGGGAGCGCCGGAGCCGGGTCGCACCTCCCTCCCACCCCCGACTGAGGTTCAGCACGCTCAGGTCGCGACTGCGACGCGTGCCCTCGCGGACGGCGCAGCCGGCGACCTTCCGGCGCCGTGGCCGACACTTGTCCGCACCCGCGCCACGGAGAACGAGGGACGAATCGCCGACCGACTCGACCGAGCAGTCAGCAGTGCAGATCTCCGCGTCACCCGGCCGCACTGGTGGACCGCGGCGTCCCTGCTCCAGCGGCTCCTCGCCGCAGCAGTCGTCGTCGGAGCGCTGTGGCTCATCGTCCTAGGCGTCCTCGGATGGCTCCGGGTCGACGACGTGATTCCGACTCCCGAGTTGGATGGGGTTCCGGTTCCAACTCTGCTTCTGGTCGGAGGAATCGTGGCCGGGATCTTCTTCGCGTTCCTCGCGCGGATCGCGAACGGCGTCGGCGGGCAGCGACGCTCGCGCAGAGCCGCCCGCACGCTACGACGACAGGTGGAGGAGGCCGCGCAGGAGCTCGTAATCGGTCCGGTGGAACAAGAGCTCGAAGCGCACGAGCGGCTCCGCAAGCTCCTTGCCGACGCCGGGGGCTAGCAGCGCGAGCGCGGCCGCGCAATATCGACGAGCAGCCGGGCGAGCACGGCCGGGGCGCTCGGCAATGCGAAGTGATCGACGCCGGGATTGTCCGTCAGGCTGAAGTGGAAGCACGGCATCGCCGACCACACGCCGACGGCGTCGTTGGTGATGTCTTCCTGGTTGATGTCCCCGTCGCGGGTGAAGAGAGGGTTCGAACCGTCAAGCACCTGGCCAACGGACAGGTCGTCGAGCCCGATGCCGACGACGGTGTCGATGCCGGAGCCCTTCTCGGCGTAGACGTCCACGTTGGGGAAGGCCGAGGGATCGGCGAAATCGACGAAGCCGATGTAGTGGTCAGCGATCTCTCTCGCCCAGGAGAGGCCGGCATCGTCGAAGAGCTCCCGGTAGTCCTCCGGGGTGTACGACTTGCCGGTGGAGGCATCGGTCACCACGGTCTCGAGCCGGTCGAAGATGCGCGGGTCGGACGCGCTCATGTAGCTCGAGGGATTCCTCAGCATCATCTCGGCCCCGGCCCGGGCGGTCTCTGGCGTCGTCGGAAACGTGAAATCGGTGACGTCGAGGCCCGTGAAGAAGAGCGGGTAGAGGACGCCCTGGCCCGGGAAGTTCCCGGCGAAAGGGGTAAAGCCGTGGATGTACTTGTCTTTCCACGGCTGCGAGGTGTGCGTCAGGAGGTACTGGATGTAGAGCGGCCCGTTCGAGTGGCCAACCAGGTGCACGGGCTGCCTGCCGTTGTCCCGGTACGTGTCCTCGATCAGCTCCTTCGTCCGGTTGAGGAAGTTGCGCATGTCGGGAGTGAGCCGCGAGTCGTAGCCCGCCACGCGAATGTCGCGATCGCGGACATAGCCGGCGCCCTCGAGCGCCT
>DASTHD010000172.1:0-10348 GCA_035605555.1 Gaiellaceae bacterium | reverse complement strand
GGTTTTCCCCGGCCGTAGCCCGCTCCTGGGCGGGCGTCCGCGAGCCTGTGGCCATGACCAAAGGAGGACTCATGACCAAGCTCGTCATCGGCCTTGCAGCGTTCGTGTTGCTCGCCGCGGGCGGCGCCCTCGCAGGCGGCGTCCTCAACGGCTCGACGAACGACGCGGGCTTCACCACGAGCACGACCACTGACGACATCACGACCGCCGGCACGACGGTCGAGGACCGGACGCCGGCGACCACGACCACCGAGACTGCCGAGGACCTGTCCGGCCCGTGCGACGAGGCCGAGCACGCGAACGACCCGCGCTGCGCCGGCGTTCCGGCCGGAACCGTGCGAGACGACGACGACCGCGCCGACGACGACAGGCGCGGCGAGGACCGCTCCGGCCCGAACCGCGGCCCGGGCGACGACGACCACGGTGAGAACGAGGACCGCTCGGGCTCCAACTCGGGCCACGGCGACGGTTCCGACGACCACGACGACGATTGACGAAAGGACGGATCAAACGATGAAGAAGACCCTGCTGCTCCTGCTCGCCTCGCTGACCGCGATGACGGCGCTCCTGCTCCCGACGCTCGGCTCCGGCGCGGCGCAGACCGTCCGTGTGCGGGAGGTCGACGGGAAGATCTCGCTGTCAGCTCGCCCCAAGGCCGGCGTGGTGCGGTTCGTCGTCCGGAACGCGGGCGGCGACGAGCACAACTTCATGCTCCGCGGCGGCGGCAAGAGCTGGGCGACGCGGGTGCTCGCCGGCGGCGGCTCCGCCACGATCACCGCCAAGCTCCGGAAGGGCGTCCGCTACACGTACTGGTGCGCGGTCAGCGACCACGCCCAGGAGGGGATGCGGGGGAGCTTCCGAACCCGCTGAGAACGGGTAGAAGGCGCCCATGCAGATCGGCCGGCGCACCGTGGTCCTCGTCGAGGACGAGGAATCGATCACTGCACCGCTCGTCGAAGCCCTCCAGCGTGAGGGCTTCGACACTGCCGTCGCGGGAACGGCCAACGAAGCGCTCGAGCTGGCCGACCGGATCCGGCCCGACCTCGTACTGCTGGATGTGATGCTGCCGGACGGCTCGGGGTTCGACGTCCTGCGCGAGCTGCGCTCGCGCGCCCGCTTTCCGGTGATCATGCTGACGGCCCGGGGGGAAGAGGCCGACCGCGTCGCCGGCCTCGAGCTCGGCGCCGACGACTATGTCGTCAAGCCGTTCAGCGCCCGCGAGCTCGTCGCACGCGTCCGGGCGGTGCTGCGCCGAGCGGCGGAGGCGGGCGAGCGGCGCCCGAGCGGCGCGACGCGGATCGGCGAGCTCGAGCTCGACCCTGCAAGGCGGAGCGCTTTCGTCGACGGCTCGGAGCTCGAGCTCAGCCGCAAGGAGTTCGACCTCCTCCGGCTGCTCGTCGAGAACGCCGGCTCGGTGGTCACGCGCGAGCGCCTGATCGACGAGGTCTGGGACACGAACTGGTTCGGCTCGACGAAGACGCTCGACGTGCACGTCAGCGGCCTGCGGAAGAAGCTCGGCGACGACCCGGGGGCGCCGCGCTACATCCACACCGTCCGCGGTGTGGGCTTCCGGTTCTCCTCGGACGACGAGGCCTGATCGTGTCGCTCCGGACGCGGCTCCTCGCCGCCTTCGCCTATGTGCTCGTGCTGGTGATCGTGGCGCTCGAGATCCCGCTCATCCTCAACGTCTCGCGGCGGGTGGACGCCGAGGTGGAGGGGCAGGCCGCCGCGCAGGCACAGCTCGTAGCGGCGAGCGCCTCGGGTCAGATGCGTGACGCGGCTCAGCTCCGGCGGATCACGCGAGAGGCGGCGCGGGATCTCGGCGGCCGAGTGATCGTCGTCGATTCGGCGGGACGCCTCGTCGCCGACTCGTCCGGCCTCAGGACGGGCACCTACGGTGACCGACCGGAGATCCGCACGGCGCTCCAGAATGGACGGGTCGCCCAGGGGCGGCGGTTCAGCGACACGCTGGGTGAGTCGCTGCTCTACACGGCGGTCCCGGTCGTGAACGGGAATGACCGCGTCGGGGCGGTCCGGGTGACTCAGAGCGTGGACGCGATCGAGCAGCGCGTCCGTCGTGACGTACTCGGCTTGATCGGGATCGGGCTGATCGCGCTCGTGCTCGGCCTCGCGTTCGCATGGGTGCTCGCGGGAACCCTCGCCCGTCCGCTGCAGCGGCTGGCGGAAGCGGCCCGCCGCGTGGAGGCGGGCGACCTCGAGGCACGGGCCGAGCCGGAAGGGTCGACGGAGCACCGGGAGGTGGCCCACGCGTTCAACGACATGACCGCGCGGCTGGGACAGGTGCTCGAGGCGCAACGGCAGTTCGTCGCGAACGCGTCCCATCAGCTCCGGACACCGCTCACCGGCCTGCGCCTGCGGCTCGAGGCGGCGGCGCTGAAGGCGGGGCCGGAGCTCTCGGGCGAGCTCGAGGCGGCGGAGCGCGAGGTCGAGCGGCTCGCGCGCCTGCTGACCACGCTCCTGACACTGGCGCGGGAAGGCGACCGGCCAACCACCGGCGCGGTCGTCTCCCTCGCCGACCAGGTCGAGCAGGCGGCCGAGCGCTGGAGCGACAGGGCGGCGCAGACGGGCCACGAGCTCGTCGTGGACTGCCGCGAGAACACGTTCGCGCGAGCGTCGGCCGAGGATCTCGCGATCGTGCTCGACAACCTGATCGAGAACGCGCTCAAGTACTCGACCGGCGGCTCCGTACGGATCGAGTGCGCGCGCGAGGGGCAGGAGGTCTACCTCGCCGTCCTCGACGAAGGACCCGGCCTTCGGCCCGGCGAGGAAGGGCAGGTGTTCGAGCGCTTTGCGCGCGGCAGCGGCGAGAGCCGAGCGCCCGGAACGGGGCTCGGGCTTGCGCTGGTGGCCACTCTGGCGCGGCGCTGGGGCGGCTCGGCCTCGATCCGCAACCGGCTTCGGGGCGGCGCACGGGCAGAGCTCCGGCTTCCGGCCGCCGACGGGCCTTTGCAAACGCCGAACAGAGAGTTGGACGAGGCTTTACCCGAGCGGGTCTAGCCTGGAGCGATGCGATTCGGAGCTCTCATCGCGCTCGGACTGGTCTTCGCGGCCGGGCTGGGCCTTGCCGGCCAGCTGATCGCGCGCGACACGGTGGCGCTGCCCGCGGCCAGCATCAAGGCCGGTGACCGGCTCGCGCCGCCTCAGGCGCCGGCGGCGGCGCCGCGCAGAGCGGCTCCGAGGACCCGCACCACGGCTCCGGCCGGGACGACCAGGACCACGAAATCGACGGCGACGACCACGACCACCGACGATCGGTCCGGTCGAGGTCGGGGGCTCGGCCGCGGAGGGGACGACAGCTCGGGGAGCGGGAGCTCCGGCTCGGGCTCGTCGGGCTCGGGCTCCGGCCGCGACCACCCCGAGGACGACTAGGGAGCGTCTGAGGCCCCGACCAGCTCCTTGAAGCGCGCGTCCTCTCGCACGGGATCGAAGTCGCTGTCGCCCTGGGCCGCGGCGCGGAAGCGCTCCCGCTTCCCGACGGCCGTGCCGAGGTGGGCCAGGGCGTCGTCGGTGCGGCCGAGCATGCTCTCGGCGCAGGCGAGGTTGTAGAGGATCCCCGCGTCGTCAGGAAACTCCTCGTGCAGTCCGGCGAGAACCTCGTGGGCCTTGTCGTAGTCCCCGGTCGCGAAGTAGGCGAACGCCGGAGCGGAGCGCTCCCACCGGGACGGCTCGAAGGCCTTCCCGCGCTGGGCCCCGACCGCGAGCACGGTGGTGCCAGGCTCGGCGGCGACGGCCTTGCGCCGCGCGTTCGGATCCTGGACGAAGACGAAGGTGCCGGGCAAGCCTTCGATCTCGTCGCCGTCGACGGTGAACGTCGCCCGGCCGCTGAGGACGACGTAGACCTCCTCGTGTCGTTCCCCGTCGCCTGCCTCGCCGACCTCATCGTGCTCCTGGATCACTTCCATTCCGGGCTCGTCCGCGGTCCAGGCGTTGATGCCGAAGGCGCCGACGCCCAGGTGATGCCTCACGACCGACCACGTCGGCTGGCCGGGCAGCGGGGGAATCTGCATCTCGGTCAGGCTGGCCACCTTGTACCTCTCGCTCACGATTGCCTCCTCAGCTCTTCGAGCACGACCGGGTCGATCGCGTCCGCTCCGTCGACGCGCTCCTCGAGATTCTCGTTTCCGGCCCAGCGGAACAGGGCGTCCGGCAGCTCGCCCTCGTAGCCGAGCCGGGCGAGCCGGTCGGAGAGCTCGCCGCCCAGCTCCCCGTCCACCGGGATCCACTCGTCCCTCGGCGTCTGGCCGAAGATCCCCTGGTGCAGGCCGTAGATGCGACGGAGCTCCTCCAGCGGCCGCGGGTGGTCGTCGACGCGGAGGTCGACGAGCAAGTCGGAGAGGTTGGCGTAGCCGCCATCCTTCTCGACGACCAGTAGAGCGGCCGACTGCTGGCCTCGGCTGTCGCCGCCCGCCGCCTGCGCGGCGTCGAGACAGTTCAGCAGGCGCTCGGCGAGCGGGCGACCCGCAGTCGCCTCGAACGTTTCCGCCAGCGCGTCAACCGTCTCGCCCGAGACGAGGATGTTCCCCTGGGCCGCGTAGCCCTCGCCGGTCCGCCCGCCGGCCCAGTCGTGGCACTCCGAGCCCGTGTAAGTCGCCGCACGGCCCTGCGCGTCGACGATGCCGAGCTGCCGGTGCTCACGTCCGTCGTCGGCTGACGTCAGCCGCCCGACCGCCTCCTCGGCCGAGAGCCCTTCACGCAGGAGCGCCAACCCCTCGGGGCCGTAGCGCGGGTTTACGTACGCCTGGGTCGCCACCGCGCCCACATGTGGCTCGGCCCAGGTCACGACCGAGCCGACCGCCAGGAACTTCGACTGTGTCGCGACGCCCCACTGCCCCGCCTCGAGGTCGCAGGCGGCGATCGAGTAGGTCCCGTAGGTCATCCGGATCAGGTCGAGCTCGAGCAGCTCCCGCTTCCCCTCCGGCACGAGCACCGACGAGACCTCGGGCCGCTTCAGTGCCTGGAGCACCGCCTCAGCCGAATCGGCGCGGACGACCACCGGCCGTCCCTCGTCGAACGCCGCCCGGAGCACATCGTCGTCGAGATCGTCCAGAACGACCGCCCCCTCGGTGTCCAGCTCACCCTCGACCGCGATCTGAGGGACCTTGCGGCCGGTCGAGCCGAACCAGCGCTCTCTCAAACCTCGATCGTCTGACCCGGCTCCATCACCAGCAGCTCGACGTCCGTGAGCTTGGCGAGCTCCTCCGGGCTGCCGGTGAGGATCGGGAAGGTGCCGTAGTGGCAGGGGACGCAGCGCGGCACGCCGAGCAGCTCGAGCGCGATCGCGGCCTCCGTCGGGCCCATCGTGAAGTGGTCGCCGATCGGCAGGATCGCCACGTCGGGCTCGTAGATGCGTCCGATCAGCTGCATGTCGCCGAAGACCGCCGTGTCGCCGGCGAAGTAGAGCTTTGTGCCGTTCTCCACCTCGACTACGTAGCCGGCGGGCTCGCCGAGGTACTCGCCGTTCGGGCCGCCGCTCGAGT
The DNA here is from genome assembly GCA_035605555.1 of Gaiellaceae bacterium. Classification (GTDB taxonomy): domain Bacteria; phylum Actinomycetota; class Thermoleophilia; order Gaiellales; family Gaiellaceae; genus JACDAN01. The sequence goes on along the minus strand of DASTHD010000172.1, from coordinate 4,850 downwards.
GCTTCGCGTCGGTCATCGTGAACTTGACGCCGTCGACCTCGCGTGTGCCGCCCTTGTTGGTCCCGGGCATCTCCCCGACATCGGCCCCCTGCCCGTCGAGCCAGCCGACCAGCTCGACCATGCCGACCACGGTCGGCTTGTACCGGTTGATCAGGTCGACGCTGTTTCCGATGTGATCGCTGTGCCCGTGGGTGATCGCGAGGATGTCGATCCGTTCCGGCTCGCGCTCGCTCTCCGGGAACTTCGGGTTGTCGAAGAACGGGTCGAGGTAGACGCGCTTGCCGCCCGGTGTATCGAACCGGAACGAGCCGTGTCCGAGCCAGGTGAGCTGGACCCCCGCCATCTCCGCGTCGGAATCTAGCGGAGGTCGAGCAGGAGGTACGCCATCACCGGCGCCGACTTCCCCTTCAGCTCGAGGTCGCCGAGCGGCTCCGTGCGCGCCTGGTCGCGGATCGCCTGGTAGGTGGTCTCGCCGACGACGACCTGGCCCGGATCGGCGTACGTCTGCAGCCGGGCGGCGAGGTTCGTGGTGTCGCCGATCGCCGTGAAGCTGCGGTGCTCCTCTGTGCCGACGTTCCCCACGATCGCCGGCCCGGTGTTGATGCCGACGCGGAAGCGCGGACGGGTGGGATCGGCGGCGGCCAGCTCCGCGGCCGCGCGTTGGAGCGCCAGCCCCGCGTGCGCCGCCCGGTGCGCGTGGTCGGGCTGGTCCGCGGCTGCGTTGAAGACGACCATGATCGCGTCGCCCGCGAAGCGCTCGATCATCCCGCCGTTGTCGCCCAGGACGGCAGGCACCGTTCGTGCCCAGTACTCGTTCAGCATCGACAGCACCTCGGCGGGGCTGTTGCGCTCCGTGAACGCGGTGAAGCCCTGGAGGTCGGCGAAGAGGATGGTGACGTCGCGCTCTTCTCCGCCGAGTTCGGCGATCTCGGGCGCGGCGCGGAGCCGCGCAGCGAGCTGTGGCGAGAGATACGGGCTGAGCAGGCCCTCGACCTCCTCCACCTCGCGCGCGGCGCGCTCGGCGACGGCCGCCTCCTCCGCGCCGAGCCCGAAGCGCCGCTGGAGCTCCGCCTGCGAGAGCCCCTCGTCCACCGCCGCCTTCACCGCGTCGGCGTAACGCCGGTCGATCCGGCCGAGGGTGTCGTCCAGGTAGAGGCCTGCGAAGAGCTCGCCGCGCGAGCGCTCGCGCAGGGCCGTGTAGGCGACGAGGCCGAAGGCGGTCGCCATCAAGAGGTGCCACTCCCACCACGACGCGTGCCAGTTGCGTGCGAAGGCGACGGCGATCGTCGCCTCGGCGAGGAGGATCCAGGCGGCGGTGACTCCCGCGAGCACCGGCGAGGGACGGCTCCGGTAGAGGCGCAGGTAGTGGTAGGAGGCGAACGCGTAGAGGACGACTGCCGGGAGGGCGAGCGAGTACAGGGGCGCGTCCGCCTCGTTCGGCGGCAGCGGCCGGTCGAGCGGCGGGAGCTTCGCTAGCGACCAGGCTCCCCACGTGACGATGAGGAGGCCGAGCGTCCAGAGGGCGAGCCGGGCGCCGGCGAGGATGCGGGCGTTCGTCTCAGGGCGGAGGGTGAGCGCCGACGCTGCCGCAAAGATGGAGGCGAGGAAGAGTCCGAAGGCGGTGGCGACGACGAAGCCTGTGTTCTTGTTCTCGAGCAGGACGCCCGGTGTGGCGAGCGCGTGGAGGCCGAGAAAGCCCGCGGCCGAGAGGAAGGCGAGCGAGACGAGGAAGAGGCGCGCGTCGCCGCGGCGCGTGGCGGCGGAGCTCGTGAGCGCGCCGAGCGCGACGCTCACCGCCGACTCCCCGAGGACGAGCCAGAAGTGGGCCGGATGGTGCTCCCAGTGCACGTCCAGCTCGGGCCGCGCAAGCAGCAGCACGAGCCCCCCGAGCGGCGCGGCGAGGAGGAGGAGCCAGAGCATCTCGGCAGGAGGACCCTATCCGGGCGTCGAACGGCGCCGTGTGAGCCGCCACCTCTGGCCCGTCGGCCTCCTCGTCGTCGCCGGCCTCGCCGACGTCGCCGGCCGGTCTGATCTCGCGTTCTATGCGCTGCTCGCCGCGGTTCCGGTGGTCGCGGCCGCTGCACTCGCCGCCTACGGCGACTTCGTCGCCACCGAGCCGCCCGCGCCCGGCACCGTCTCCCTGCAAGCGCTCCTGTGGGCAATCGGCCTCGCGCTCGTCACGGCCAGCGCCGCCGTACGCGCACCGGCCCTGGGCTCCGTCGCCCCGGCCGTCGGCGGCGCCACGCTCACCGCGTGCCTCGCGGTCGTGGGCATCCAGGGCGCGGTCGCGGTGGCCCGCGAGCTCGGCCGCTAGAGCGGCAGCTGGGCGGCGGCCTTTTCCGCCACGTCGATCAGCGGCTGGACCGCAAAGAAGGCGCCGATCGTGACCGCTGTGCAGGCGAGCACGGTCGCCTGGAGCAGCCCTTCCCGCGGCGGCGAGCCGCCCACCGGCGCGAGCCGCACCTCGAGCTCAGGCATCCGCATGTACATCGAGCGGACGACGGCGAGGTAGTAGTAGAGGCTGATCGCCGTCGCGATCACGCCGACGATCACGAGCCACCACAGCCCGGCGTCGTACGCCGCGGCGAAGACGTAGAACTTCCCGACGAAGCCGCCGGTGAGCGGGAGCCCCGCGAACGCCAGCATGAAGGCCCACATGGAGACGCCGAGCAGCGGTCGCTCCCAGCCCATTCCGGCGATGTTGTCGAGCGTCACGCGCTCGCCGAGCTCGCGTTCCCGGGCGGCGACGACGCCGAAGGCGCCGAGCGAGGCCGCCCCGTACGGGATCAGGTAGTACAGAAGTGCCTTGGCGCCGAGCTCGCTGTCCGCTGCGACCGCGATCAGCATGAAGCCGGCGTGCGAGATGGACGAGTAGGCCAGCATCCTTTTCAGATTCCGCTGGACGAGCGCCGCGATGTTTCCCCAGGCGAGCGAGACACAGGCGATCACCGCCACCGCAAGCTCCCAGAGGTCGCTCTCCGCGGGGAACGCGGTCACCAGGATCCGGAAGGTGAGCACGAGCGCGACCGTCTTCGTCGCCGCGGACATGAACGAGGTGACGGGGGTCGGCGCGCCCTCGTAGACGTCCGGCGTCCACATGTGGAACGGCGCCGCTGACGCCTTGAACCCGAGCCCGGCGATGATCAGCGCGAGCCCGGCCAGTACGAGCCCGTCGTTCTCGAGCCCGCGCGCCCGGATCGCGTCCGCGATCGCCCCGAACCCGAGCTGTCCTGTGGCGCCGTAGACGAGCGCGAGGCCGTAGAGCAGCACGGCCGAGCCGAAGCTTCCCACGACGAGGTACTTCAGACCCGCCTCGAGCGAGCTCTCGGCGTCGATCTCGATCGCGCAGAGGATGTAGAGGCAGATGGAGAACCACTCCAGGCCGAGGAAGAGCGTCATCAGGTCGCTTGCCTGGACGAGGAACGCCATTCCACCCGCCGAGGCCGCGAGGAGCGCGTAGTACTCGCCGACGTGGTCGGCCCGCGTCCGCTGTCCGTAGGCGATTCCGACCGCCAGCAACCCGGCGCCGGCGACGAGGATCTGCGCGAGCGCGCCGAACCGGTCGCGCGTGATCGCGTCCGCCACCTCGAGCGTCGCGCGGGGCGTGTCCGCGAACAGCCAGCCGGCCATCACCCCGGCTCCGACGAAGCCGAGCGCCGCCACCGACGCGCTGAAGACCTTCCGCGCCGCCGCCGGCACGAGCACGGCGCCGAGCAGGCAGAGCCCGGAGGCGCCCAGGAGCACGAGCGACGGCGAGAGCGCGAACCAGTCGACGTTCGGCGTCGGCATCAGAAGGTCAGGTGGTCGGTGACCGCGGCGGGCCAGGCCGAAAGCACGACGAGGAGGGCCACGAGCGGGGCGACGACCGCAAGCTCCGCCGGGCGGAGGTCGAGCGCCTCGTCGGGCACCGCGGAGCCCACCTGTCCGTGGAGGACGGCGGAGATCAGGCGCAGCATGTACATCGCCGCCAGCACGATTGCGACTGCGCCGACGACGGCCCAGCCCCAGCCCTGGTTGAAGACGCCGGCCAGGATCAGGAACTCACCGGCGAACGCCGTCGAGCCCGGCACGGCCAGGGCGATCACTCCCGCCGTCATCAGCACCGTGGCGAGGGCGGGCCGCCCGCGGGCCATCCCGCCGAGCAGGGCGAAGTCGCCCGTGGCCGCACGACGCTCGATCACGCCCGCGATCAGGAAGAGCGAGGCCGAGATCAGCCCGTGGTTCACCATCTGCAGTACTGCGCCAGTCGTGCCGAGCGTGTTGAGCGCGAAGAGCCCGATCGTGACGAGGCTCATCTGCGCCAGGCTCGAGTAGGCGATCACGCCGCGCACGTCCGGCGCGCGGAACGCCACGAGCGAGCCGTAGACGAGCCCGGCGGCGGCCAGCGTGAGCACGAGCCACTGGAGGTCGTGCGCCGGCCGCGGGAAGTGCGGGATCGCGATGAAGAGGAAGCCGAAGCCGGCCGCCTTCGAGACGACGCCGGAGAGCACGGCCGCCACCTCGGCCGAGGACTCGCGGTACGCGTCGGGCAGCCAGCCGTGGAAGGGAAAAAGCGGCGCCTTGACGGCGAAGGCCGCCACGAATCCGAGGAAGATCAAGTCATTGTCGCTCGTCGCGCCGGAAGCCAGGTCGAACGTCCCCTCGGTGAGGCCGAAGGCCACGATCGCGGCCAGCATCAGCAGCGAGCCGGCCATCGTGTAGATCACGAACTTGAGCGTCGCCGTCAGCCTCCCCGCGCCGCCCCAGACTCCGATCAGGACGTAGAGCGGGATCAGCATCGCCTCGAAGAAGACGTAGAAGAGGAGCAGATCGAGCGACGAGAACACGCCGACGACGGCGCCGGTCAGGAA
>DASTHD010000166.1:0-7165 GCA_035605555.1 Gaiellaceae bacterium | reverse complement strand
AACGACACGCCGTACGGGCTCTCCGGGTCGATCTGGACCCGGGACGTGGGCAGGGCCATGCGGGTGGTCCGCGCGATCGACACCGGGGTCCTCTCCGTCAACTCGAATACGTCCGTTCGCGTCTCGACGCCGTTCGGCGGGTTCAAGCAGTCCGGGTTCGGCCGGGAGCTCGGAATGCACGCCATGGACGGCTACTCCGAGCTCAAGAACGTCTACGTCGCCACTGGGGCCTAGTGGGTCGGCTCGACGGCAAGGTCGTCGTGATCACCGGAGCCGGCGGCGGGATGGGCCGCGAGGCGGCGCTGCTCTTCTCCGACGAGGGTGCGCAGGTCTGCGTCGCCGACGTGGACCTCGCGGCGGCCGAGCAGACGGCCTCGGAAGCCCGTGACGCCTTCGCTCGCGAGGTGGACGTCGCCGACCCTGGGAGCGTCGAGGCGATGTACGCGGCGACGGTGGATCGCTACGGCGGGATCGACGTCCTCTACAACAACGCGGGCATCTCGCCGGCGGAGGACGGGTCGATCCTCGAGACCGAGCCGGAGGCCTGGCAGCGCGTCCAGGACGTGAACACGAAGGGCGTCTACCTGTGCTGCAGGCACGGGATCCCCCATCTGCTCGAGCGCGGCGGCGGCTCGGTGATCAACGTCGCATCGTTCGTCGCGATCCTCGGGGCGGCGACGTCGCAGATCTCGTACACGGCGTCGAAGGGCGCGGTGCTCTCGCTGTCGCGCGAACTCGCGGTGCAGTTCGCCCGGCAGGGGATTCGCGTAAACGCGCTTTGCCCGGGGCCGGTCGAGACGCCGCTCCTGCTGCGCATCTTCGGCGACGATCCCGCCGCGTACGAGCGGCGGCGTGTCCACCTGCCGATGGGGCGGCTCGCGAAGCCGCGCGAAATCGTCAACGCCGCGCTTTTCCTCGCGAGCGACGAGTCGTCCTACGTGAACGGTGCGACCTTCGTCGTCGACGGCGGCCTGACTGCCGCGTACGTCACGCCTGAGTAGTCGCGTCAGCCGGGGATCGCGAGGACGATCTTCCCGAACTGGTCGCCGCTCTCCATCCGCTCGTGGGCAGCGCGGGCGTCTGCGAGCGGGAAGACCGAGTCGACGACGGGCTTCGCCTTGCCGCTTCGAACGAGCTCGTAGGCGCCCTCGAAGTCGGCCTTCGTGCCCATCGTCGAGCCGAGGATCGTCAGCTGCTTCCACCAGACCCGGTGGAGGGCAGCGGGTGGGTTCGGGCCGCTCGTGGCGCCGCACACCGCGATGCGACCGTGCGGCCGCGCCGCCTGGAGCGTCTGGTGCCACGTCGCCTCGCCGACGTGCTCGACGACGACGTCGACGCCGGGACCGCCCGTCGCCTCTTTCACCGTCTTGACGACGTCGCCCGTGCGGTGGTTGACGACCGCGTCCGCGCCGAGCGCGCTCGCCCGCGCCAGTTTCGCGTCACCGGAGGAGGTTGCGACCACGTTCGCGCCGAGCGCCTTGGCGAGCACGAGCGCTGCGGATCCGATCCCGCTTCCGACACCCCAGACCAAGACCCACTCGCCCTCCTGGAGGCCCGCGCGGGTGACGAGCATCCGGTAGACGGTCTCGAAGACGAGCGGGAACGCGGCCGCCTCCTCGAACGAGACGTCGGCCGGCAGCTCGTAGACGTTGGAGGCGGGGACGGCGATCTGCTCGGCGTGCGTTCCGTCCGTGTGCTCGCCGATCACCGTGATTCTGTCGCCATGCTCCACGCCCGGGTTGATCACGACGCGCCGGCCCTTCGAGTCGACGCCGGCGCCGTCGGCCCCCAGGATCCGGGGCTTCGGCACCGACGGAAGCCCCTGGCGGACCCAGAGGTCGAGACGGTTGAGCGACGCCGCCCGCAGCCGGATCAGGACCTCGTCCGGGCCAGGTTCCGGGTCGGGCGCGTCCTCGTAGCGGAGGACCTCCGGCCCGCCGTCCTCGTGGATCCGCACGGCCTTCACAGCGGGCGATCCTAGGCACAATCAGGCACATGACGGCCGGGGAGCTGGAACGGCTGGCCGACGAGCTCGGGCTCGACGCCGTCGGCGCCGCGCCGGCCGCGCCCTACGAGGAGACCGAGCGGCACATCCGCGAGCGTCGTGCGCAGGGCCTCTTCGCCGATCTTCGGTTCACGATGGCCCAGCCGGAGGTCTCGTGCCATCCCGAGTCGCTGCTCCCCGGCGCCAGGACCGTCGTCTCCGCGGCGTACTGCTACTACGCGCCCGGCCCGGAGCCTGGACCGGGGGAAGGGCGGCTGCCGCGCTACACCTGGCGTGACGCCTACGCCGAGCTCCGCGAGCGGCTCGATGCGCTCGGCCGTCGGCTCAGCGGCGAGTACCGCGTGCTCGTGGACGCGAACCAGCATGTCGACCGCGAGGCGGCGGCGCGCTCGGGCGTGGGCTTCTACGGGAAGAACACCTTGTTGATCACGCGGAAGCACGGCTCCTGGGTCGTGCTCGGCACACTCGTGACCACGGTCGAGCTCGAGCCGACGCCGCCGCTCGACCTCGACTGCGGCTCGTGTCGGCTCTGCATCGACGCCTGCCCGACCGGCGCGCTCGACGACCCGGGAACGGTGGACGCCAACAAGTGCCTGTCGTACTGGACGCAGTCGAAGCACTCGCCGCCGGAGCCGTACCGCGAGGCGCTCGAGGATCGCGTCTACGGCTGTGACATCTGCCAGGACGTGTGCCCGTGGAACCGCGGCATCGAGAAGCGGCGCGCCGACGAGCCCCTCCCCGGGGACGCCGAGCCCGTCGTCTCGCTCGTCGACTGGCTCGAGGCGGACGACGCGGACCTGCGGTTGCGGTACGACCGCCTGTTCGTCCCCCGGAACGACCCACGCTTCCTCCGCCGCAACGCGCTGATCGCGCTCGGCAACAGCGGCCGCCCCGAAAACCTCGCTCTGGCCGAGCACTACGCGGCGTCGGACGACCCGCTGCTCGCCGAGCACGGTGCCTGGGCTGTCACGCGCCTTTCAGAACGTCACAATCCGTAAACCGTGGCGGCAGCCACTCACGCAGACCGGGGGAGCTCCATCTCGAAGACGGACGTCTGGACGGGATGGGTGCGGCTGTTCGCGGTCGGCTTCGCCATCCTCGAGGTCGCCCTCCTCGCGCGCCACCGCCCCGTCAGCTACGAAAACCTGGCCTGGGTTGTCACCGTGTTCTTCGCGATCGGTAGCGTCGCGCTGCTCGTCCTCGCGTATCGAGCGCCGCGACGGAAGTGGCGACGGATCGGGCTCGGCGCGCTCGCGTTCGACACCGCAATCACCTACGCCTACGTCACGATCTATGCGTTCGAGCCGGGCGTCTCGATCCGACAGCTCCTCTACATCCCCGTCGTCGAGGCGGCGCTGCGCTTCGGCATCCGAGGGGGCATGGCGATGCCGTTCATCTCGGCCGCGCTGATCGGCCTGATCGAGTGGCTCCGAGAAGACCCGTTCCCGCCCACCGGCTTCGAGTACGAGCGGCTCATCTTTCCCGTCGCCATCCAGCTGATCCTCGGAGTGGTGATCGGGTCGCTCGTGGACGGTCTCCGCTCCGAACGGCGCTCAGCTGCCTCGCGGGCGTCGGATGCCGAGACGCTGCGCGACCAGCTCGGCCGCCGCGCGGACATCCTCGACGCGACGAACCGCTGTGCCCGCGCGCTCTCGTCGTCGCTCGAGCTCGAACAGGCGTTTGCGGCGTTCATCCGGGAGCTTCGCGGTCTCGTTCCGTTCGACCGGACGGCGATCCTGCTGATGGAGGATGCGAACCTTCGCGTCTTCGCCACGGCCGGCGCGGCGTCGGAGACGGTCTTCCCGCCCGGCTCGGTGATCCCCGTCGCCGGGTCGGCGATGGTCGAGCTCGCCAAGGGCCAGGTGCTCTACCGCGAGGACATGGGCGAGCCGGCGTTCGCCGAGGAGCACGACTTCCGCGATCTCGGGCTTCTCTCGCGCGTCCTCTCGCCGCTGCTCGCCGGCCCGGAGATCATCGGCGCTCTGTCGGTCGTCCGCCGCGAGCCACGGGCGTTCACGCCGGGCGAGATCGAGCTCCTCAGCCTGCTCGGCCGGCTCGTCGGCAGCGCCGTCCAGAACATCCGCGCGTACGAGGCCGAGCACACGACCGCCGAGGAGCTGCGACGCCTCTCGGCGCTGCGGGCCGACTTCGTCTCACTCGTCTCGCACGAGCTCCGGAGCCCGATGGCTTCGGTGATCGGGTCAGCGCGAACGCTCCAGATGCGCTGGCGCGAGCTCTCGCCGGAGCAGCGCGAGTCGTTCCTCGGGCTGATCGCGCACGAGACGTCGCGGCTCGCTGAGCTGATCGGCGACGTCCTCGACACCTCACGGATCGAGGCCGGGACGTTCAGCTACAGCTTCACGGACGTCGATCTCGCCGACCTCGTCCGTGCAACGGCCGCCGCGGCGGCGCACGGCCAGGACGAGATCCCGGTGCGAGCGGTCGTCCACGATCCGATCCCGACGGTGCGGGGAGACCGCGATCGGCTCCGGCAGGTGTTGATCAACCTGATCGACAACGCAGTGAAGTACTCGCGGCCCGGCGAGGAGGTACGGGTGGAGGCCCAGACCGAGAACGGCCGGGTCCTGATCGACGTCGTCGACCGCGGCCCCGGGATCGCCCCCGAGCACCAGCTCGTGATCTTCGAGAAGTTCGGTCGCGCGCACACGGGGGACAAGGCGAAGCCGGGGACGGGGCTCGGCCTCTTCATCGCGCGCTCGATCGCGGAGGCCCACGGCGGCTCCCTCGCCGTCCGCTCGCACCCGGAGCAGGGCGCGACCTTCTCGCTCTCGCTTCCCGTCTAGCGGGACGCCGCCGCAGCCACGCGCGAGACGTTGAGCTCGCGCGCGAGCTCTTTCGCGCGGGTGGCGACGCTCTTGCGGAGCTCGGCCGGCTCGAGGACTACGGCCTCGCCGCGGAAGGAGAGGATCTCGCCGATCAGCCAGTCCTCGCCCGCCGGCGTCTCCCGGACGGCGGAGCCGTCGGCGAGCGGCGTCGCACCACGCTCGACCTCCCAGCGGGCGACCTCGGGTGAGTACCAGATGCGCACCGTCTGCGTGCCGCCGAAGCGCTGCGGGTCGAACTCCGGACGCCGTTCGAACCGCTCGCGCTGCTTCTTGGCGCTGCGGATCCGGTCGAGGCGGAAGCTGCGGGAGGCTTCGCTCGATCGGTCATAGGCGTGGACGTACCAGTACGGCAGCTCCCGCTCGAGCTGATACGGCTCGATCACCCGGGTCGTGGGCTCCTTCTCGCCCTCCTTCTGGTACTCGATCCCGACGAGCTTGCTGTCGCGGATGGCGCCGCTGAAGGTCGAGACGAAGTCCTCTTCCGCGCGCGGCACGTCCGGCTGCGGCGTCTGCGCCAGCTCGAACTCGCCGAAGGTCTTCTCGAGCTTTCGGCGGACGCGCTCGAGCGGCGTGTGCGCGTCGGCGGCGATCATCGGGCCGACGAACTCGAGCGCGAGCCGGATCGCGCGCGCCTCGAGCGGGGTGAGCCGCGGTGGCGCGCGGAAGGTGTCGCCGAAGAGCTCCTTGTCCACGTGGACGGTGCCGCCGCGCAGCTCGGCGTAGACGGCGTAGCAGCCGCCGCCGAAGTTGACGAGATTCAGCAGCGAGAGGTGCTCCTCGAGCGATTCCGGCGGGATCCGGAAGCGCTCGAGCAGGTCCTGCGCCGGGATCTCCGCCTGCGTGTCGTCGCCGCAGGCGTCCAGCAGGTACGCGAGGAGCGCCTGGAGGACGCCGAAGCGCTCCGGCGCCACCGGCGACCCGGGGCGCTCCGGCGCCTCTTCATCGTCGCGAGCAACCTCGGCCGCGAGCTTCGGCGGAGCGCCCTCGTGGCGCTCACGCACGCTCTGCAGGGCAGCCTTCACCGTGCGGCGCAGCTCCGCCGGCGCCTGCGGCACGGCGCGGCCGTCCTGCTTCAGGATCCAGCGCGTCAGCGCGCCGAGGCTCGCGTACGGCGTGACGAAGACGCCGTCCTCGAGCCGGCCGGCCTTCCCGTAGACGCGCTCGACCCACCAGGCCGTGTCACCGGCGACCTCGAGCCGGGCCTCACCCGCGATATCGCCGATCTGCCAGTTCGCTCGGTTTCGATAGGACTCGACGTCGAAGTCCTCCGGGAGCCGGAAGTCGCGTTCCCGCCGGGTCGCGAGCCGGATCTCGCCCCGGATCCGCGAGACGCGGAAGGTGCGGATCGCGTCGCGATCGTGGTCCCGGCCGATCACATACCAGCGTCCGCCGTCGAGCAGCAGCGCATACGGGTCGATCGTCCGTTCTTTCTCCTCGTCGCGCGTGATCGCCCGGTAGCCGAACTTCACCGTCCGCTGCTTCGAAATCGCGCTCTCCAGCTTCGCGAGCCGCCCCGGCGTCTCCGGCGAGTAGTCCACCTCGCGGATCTCCACGCGGTCGGCGGTCTCCGTCGGCGGCTGCTCGAAGCCGGGGCGGCCGAGGGCGAGGTTCTGGAGCGCCAGCCGCAGCGGCTCGGCGTACGCGAAGGTGCCTTCGAGCATGAAGAGCCCGGTCTGGAGCGCGGCGAGCTCCTCGTCCTCGAGGCTCAGCTCTCGGAGGAAGTACCGTTCGGAGCGCAGCGTGTAGAGCTCCTCGCCGGTGAACTCGTCGCGCTGGGAGTCGAGCGGGACGCCGAGCGCGAGCAGCTCCGCGCGGTCGGAGTAGAACCGCCTCGCGAAGGCCTCGTCGGACATCTCGGAGTAGCCCTCGACGTTGCCCTTGACGTCCCGCGCCGTCAGCGGCCGGCGCTCGGCCATCAGGAAGGCTACGAGCGAGAGCTGCCGGATGAGCTTGTCGGTGTCGTGGGACATGGGACGGCGGCGGTATTCTGTCGAATCGACGAGCGTTGCCGTCCAAGGCAACTTCAGGCCCGACTTTGTGACATACCCGTTGACGCGTTATGCTCACGAAGGCCCTAACCGCTCGGGAGGCGGTTTATCCGTTCCTAACAGACGTTTGTCGCCGCTTAATCGAGGAGCTGCTACATAATCATGGACGCTCAGAAGCTCGCGATTCAGAACCGTATGTATCAGTACTCACGGGCGATTTATCGCTCGATCAAAGATCTCATCGACCCGTACGTTCCGGCCGACACACAGGCCGAGTACCGCCGGGCGGTGCTCGCGGCATGCGAGGACACGATGGAGCGGCTGGC
>DASTHD010000060.1:0-18318 GCA_035605555.1 Gaiellaceae bacterium | reverse complement strand
GTTTCTCGCGCGCTTGGGATAAGCGAAAACCGCAGATATACTGCGCCGCTCTTGGCGAACGACACAGTGGAGAAACCGCAGGTGGACGACCCCGAGGTCTGGACGACAGGCCCCGAGGGCGAGCTGATCCCCGACTACGAGTCGACCTTCCCGACGATCAACGAGGGGGAGGTTGTCCACGGCACCGTGGTGCGAGTGGACAAGGACGAGGTGCTCGTGGACATCGGCTACAAGTCGGAAGGAGTCATCCCCGTCTCGGAGCTGTCCATCCGGCGCTCGGTCAACCCCGAGGACGAGGTCGGTGTGGGGGAGGAGATCGACGCGCTCGTCCTGACGAAGGAGGACGCCGAGGGCCGCCTGATCCTCTCGAAGAAGCGCGCCCGCTTCGAGCTCGCGTGGAAGACGATCGAGCAAAAGGCCGAGACGGGCGAGCCGATCGACGGCAGGGTGATCGAGGTCGTCAAGGGCGGCCTGATCCTCGACCTGGGCGTCCGCGGCTTCCTGCCGGCGTCGCTCGTCGACATCCGCCGCGTCCAGGACCTGGACGAGTTCCTCGGGCAGACGCTCCGCTGCAAGGTGATCGAGCTCAACCGCTCGCGCAACAACGTCGTGCTCTCCCGTCGCGCCGTCCTCGAGGACGAGCGGAAGGAGATGCGCCAGGCGATCCTCGACCGGCTCCAGCCGGGCGACGTCGTCGAGGGCCAGATCTCCAACATCGTCGACTTCGGCGCCTTCGTCGACCTCGACGGGATGGACGGCCTGATCCACATCTCGGAGATCTCGTGGAGCCACGTGAACCACCCGTCGGAGGTGCTCGAGATCGGCCAGACGGTGAGCGTGAAGGTGCTCGACATCGACCGCGACCGACAGCGGATCTCGCTTGGCCTCAAGCAGACGCAGAGCGATCCCTGGCAGCAAGTGCTCGACCAGTACAACGAGGGCGATGTCGTGGAAGGCAAGGTCACGAAGGTGGTCACCTTCGGCGCCTTCGTCGAGATCATGCCCGGCGTCGAGGGCCTCGTTCACATCTCGGAGCTCGCGCAGCACCACGTCGAGAACCCGCGTGAGGTCGTCGCGCAGGGCGACTCCGTCCAGGCCAAGATCATCGAGGTCGATCCGGACCGCCGCCGCCTCTCGCTGTCGCTGAAGCGCGTCGAGGGCGACGGCCCGACGCCAGCCTCTGAGCTGGGCCTCTCTGACGAGGTGTTCGGCGCGGGGCCGTCCGAGCTTTCCGAGCACACCGGAACCGAGCCGTCCCCGGAGCCAACCGCGGCGCCCGAGGAGGCGCCGCTCGAGCCGGAGAGCTCCGCCGTGCCGGAGCCGGAGGACGAGCCGCCCGCCGACGAGGCGCCGCTCGAGCCAGAGGCCTTCGCCATCCCGGAGCCCGAGGACGAGCCGGCCGCCGACGAGGCGCCGGCCGACACTGACGACGAACACCCCGCGTAGCAGCGGCTCGCCCGGCCACTGGCCCGGTCTCTGAGCGGCTGCAAAGCGCGCCTGGACCTCTCCCGCAGGCCGCGCACATACCTTTCAGGTATGCACACGACCTGCGTGGGAACTCCAGACGGGTTTTCGCGCGTCAGAGCCTCGTCCCAGTGACCGGACGAACCGCCAAGCCCGTCTCCGTCGCCATCACCGGCGGCATCGGGGCGGGGAAGAGCGAGGCGCTGAAGGCGTTCGCGCGCCACGGTGCGGCCGTCGTCTCGAGCGACGAGATCGTCCATCACCTGATCCGGAACGACCCCGACGTGAAGGCCGCGATGGTCGAGCGCCTCGGCGAGGAGATTCTCGACCAGAACGGCGACATCGAGCGGAGCTTCGTCGGCGCGAAGGTCTTCAACGACCGCGAGGCGCTGGCGTGGCTGGAGGGGCTGCTCCATCCGCTGGTCTCGGCCGAGTACTTGCGCTGGCGCGAACAGCTGGCCGAGCTGCCCGAGCCGCCGCCCGCTGCCGTGACGGAGGTGCCGCTCCTCTACGAGGTCGGCGGCGAAACGCGCTTCGACAAGGTCGTGGTGATCACGGCGCCGGAGAAGCTGCGCGAGGCGCGGGCGAAGGTGCCGGTGGCCGGCCGCACGGAGCGCCTCCTTCCCGACCGCGAGAAGGTCGAGCGCGCCGACTACTCGTACGTGAACACAGGCTCGCTCGAGGAGCTCGACGCGTTCATCGCGACGGTGATGGAAGAGCTTCGAGCGCTTCGCGCGCCGCAGCCTCGGTGATCCGGTTCCCTTTCGCGCTCGCGCCTGCCAGAGCATTCTCCAGGCCCCGCCGCGCTTCGTCGGGCGGGAGGTGCGGCGCGACCTCGACCAGCGCGTACGGCCCGTCGAAGCTGTCGTAGTCGGTCGCCAGCTCGACGACCTCGGTTGCGAGCGCGCGCGCCGTGTCGGCATCTCCCCCCGCGGCGGAGACATGAGCCCTCGCCACACGCCAGTAGATCTGCGTGATCACGTCGTCCTCGGCTCCGATCGCCCGCCCTTCGTCGGCCATTCGGGCGGCGTCGTCGTAGCGGCCCTCCTTCGCCAGCGCGAGCGCCAGGAGCCCGAAGACCGTCGAGAGGTACCCGCGCTCGCCTGCGTTGAAGAGGATCTCCCTCGCTTCGTCCAGGATCTTCGCCGCAGCCACGAAGTCCCCCGCGAGGAACTCGATCATGGCGGCCGGCATCCCGATCGCCGCGTGCTGCACCTGGAGCCCGAGCTCGTAGAGCTGCGCGCGACCGTCTGCCGCAAGCGCCCGGCCCGACGCGAACTCGCCGGTGAGCGCAAGCAGCGTGCCTTCGGCGACGAGCAGCTCTGCCCTGGCCCGGCCCATCGTGTCGGCGACCTCGCTCAGTCGCCGGCATTCCCGCAGGGCTTCGTCGACCGGGACCGGGCCCCAGAGGAACAGGATCCCGAACCAGTAGAGCGTCTCTGCGATCTCGGGCTCCCCTGACTCGGACGCCTGGTCCAGCGCCCCCTGCAGCAGCTCCTGGCCGCGCGAGTTGTCCCCGAGCCACATGTAGAGGATGCCGAGCCTGCGGTAGGCCTCGATCAGGACGTCCGGTTGCCCAAGGCGCTTCGCGTCCTCGACGGCCGCTTCCATCGGCGCCACGTGCGGCGCCATCGGCGCGCCCTGCTGCAGCTCGAGAAACAGGCGACGGATACGGCCTCGAAGCGCGGTCCGCTCGTCGCCGAGGGCCTCTGCCTTGAGGTAGAGCTCCAGAGGCCGGCGCATGTCCCCGCTCTCGCCGATCGCCCCCGCGAGGTCGGGGAGGAGGGCCACTGCCTCCGGGTCGTTCTCCGGTAGCAGGCGGATCGCGCGCTCCAGCAGGTTGAGCGTGGCGTGAACGTCGGCACGTTGTCTGGCGCGGTAGCCGGCTTCGGCGAGGTAGCGCGACGCGCGGCGCGCGATCTCCGCTGCTCGGGCGTCGGTCGGCCCGAGGTCGGCCCGGGCGTAGTACGCCTGCTCGAGGTGGTAGCCGAGGATCGCGTCGAGGTCCCGCCGCTTCGCCGCGACCGAGTCGACGAAAGCCTCGTGCAGGTCTGCCCGCGCCTCCTTGGGCAGCGCCTCGTAGGCGGCGTCTCGGAGTAAAAGGTGCTTGAAGCGGTATTCGTCCTCCTCGCCCGGCACCGGACGGATCAGGTCCTTGCGCACGAGTGACTGGAGGTGCGCGCTCAGGTTCTGGCCGAACTCCGGCCGGAGCATTGCGGCGAGGGCGGACCGCTCGAACTGCTGGCCCTGAACGGCGGCGGACTCGAGCACGATGCGCTCGTCGCGCGTCAGGCGGTCGAGTCGGGCCGCGAGCAGCGCCTGGATCGTCGGAGGCACCGAGATCGCGTCGAGGTCCTCCGTCAGCATCGACAGCATCTCCTCGACGAAGAGCGGGTTGCCCTCGGCGGCTGTGGCGATCCTGCGCCTGAGGTCTTCCCCCAGCCCTACGGCGATCAGGCTGTCCACGAGGGCTTCGGACTCCTCTTCCGTGAGGGCCTCGAGGAGGATCGTCGTCGAGTTCAGCTTCCCGCCGCCCCAGGAAGGCCGCGCGTCCAGCAGGTCGGGCCGGGCGAGACAGGCCAGCAGGATCGGCGCGTCTCGCGTGAGGTCGGTGACGTGGTCGACGAGGTCGAGGAACGTCGGCTCGGCCCACTGAAGGTCGTCCAGGAGCACGACGAGCGGCCGCTCCCTCGCCGTTGCCTCGAGGCGCCTGCGGGTGGCCAGCGCGATCTCGTCCCGGTTCGCGTCCAGGTCGATCTCGTCTGGGTCGCCCCCGAACATTTCGACGAGCGGCCAGTAGGTGATGCCCTCGCCGTACGGGAGACAGCGACCGGTGAGGACCGTGGCGCCCCCGTCGACCCGGTCGAGGAACTCGCGCAGCAGCCGGGACTTCCCTATCCCGGCCGAGCCGAGCACGGTGAAGAGGTAGGGGACTCGCTCGGAGACCGCATGCTCGAATGCCCGCTGGAGCTGGGCCAGCTCGTTCTCGCGGCCGACCATCGGCGAGTCGGGCCGGCGAGGGATCGGTTCCGCTCCCTCCCTGACGGCCGCGACCCGGTACGCCGCGACCGGCTCGCTCTTGCCCTTGGCGTCGACCGCCTCGGCCGGCTCGGCGTCGACCGCCTCGCGGACGAGGCGGTACGTGCTCTCGCCAATCAGGATCTCGTCGGGCGCCGCCGACTGCTCGAGCCGCGCCGCGACGTTGACGGCGTCGCCGGTGGCGAGGGAGTCGCCCTCGCCGGTCACGACCTCGCCCGTGTTGACGCCGGTCCGGGTCGCAAGGCGGACGCCCCAGCCTTGCTCGAGCTCCTCGTTCAGCCGCTCGAGCGCGGCGCGCATGTCCACTGCCGCCCGCACCGCGCGCAGCGCGTCGTCTTCGTGGACGACCGGCACGCCGAAGACGGCCATCACCGCGTCGCCGATGAACTTCTCGACGGTCCCGCCGTGGCGTTCGATCGCCGCGCGCATCGAGTCGAAGTAACGGCCCATCACGCGCCGGGTCGATTCCGGGTCGAGGCGCTCGCCCATGGCGGTCGAGCCGGTGACGTCGGAAAAGAGGACGGTCACGGTCTTGCGCAGCTCCCGAGCCCGCTCGGCGACGGCGAGTTCCGCGCCGCACGCGCCGCAGAAGCGGAAACCGTCCGGATTCTCCTGGCCGCAGCTCGAACACCGAGGCATACAGCAAATCTTACGGTGGTGCTTGACAGATGCCTGAGTGGTGTCATAATGACACCATGGAGACGGCAAGATTCACCAACGCTCTCGAGCGGGACCTCACCGCCGTCGCCGCCGTCGGCGACGACCAGACGGCCTCCGCCGCCGAGCGTCTGATCCAGGCGCTGCGCGGCTCCGCCGGCATGCGCCTGCTCGAGACCCTGGGCGAGGCTGCGCTCGAAATCAGCGCGCAGCTGCCCGAGGGACACGTGGAAGTCCGCCTCGCCGGTCCCGACCCGCAGCTCGTCTACATCGGGAGCGAGGCGGTCGAGGCCTCCGCCGTCGCGAGCGAGGAGGGGCTCACCGCTCGCCTCACGCTCCGGCTGCCGGACAACCTCAAGCGCGAGCTCGAGTCGGCCGCCAACGCCGCGGGCGTCTCGCTCAACACCTGGATCGTCCGGGCTCTGTCCCGGAGCACTGCCCCGCCGGTGCGCCGTTCCGGCAACCGGCTGACCGGCTACGGCCGCAACTAGGAGGAGGAGATCCGCATGACCTTCTACCCACTCCCATTCGGACACGTCGAGGTCAAGGACGACGCCCGGCCGCCGCGCCGCCGCCGTGGAAAGAAGACGTCATGAGGACGGAGACGTTTTCCACCCCGGGCAAGGTCAAGCTGGAGATCAGCCTTCCGTCCGGCGACGTCGACCTGGAGACCGTCGCCGGTGAGACAACCACCGTCGAGCTCGAGGTTCACGGCCGGGACGGCGAGGAGCACGAGCGCGACACCGAGATCGCGATGCGGCAGCGGGGCGACCGCTACGAGGTGGTCGTCGCCGCTGCCAAGAACCGCGGCTTCAACTTCATCCGCGGCCGGGACTACCGCTTGCGGGTCACGTCCCCGCCTGAGACGGACGTCGAGGCGAAGATCGCGTCGGCGGACGTGGAGGGACGAGGCCGCTTCGGCGACGTCCGCATCCAGACCGCCTCGGGCGACGTCCAGCTCGAGGACGTCGGCGGGCTCGTGCGGATCGACGCAGCTTCCGGCGACGTCCACGTCGAGCGCGCCGGCTCGCTCAAGCTGAACTCCGCGTCGGGCGACGTCCAGGTCGACGACCTTCTGCACGGCGGCGACGTGAACACCGCCTCCGGCGACGTCGAGCTGAAGATCGTTCGCGAGGGCGCGTTGAAGCTGAACTCCGCCTCCGGCGACATCGAGGTGGGCATCGCCAAGGGCTCCCGACTCTGGGTCGAGGCGCAGTCACTCTCCGGTGACACGTCTTCGGACATCGACCTCGAATCCGGTGCGACCATCGAGTCCGACGAAGGCCCGCTCGTCGAGTTGACGGCGCGGACGCTCAGCGGCGACATCGCAGTCAGGCGGGCATGACCGACACTGACCTCCGCACCGCGGGGCAGGCCGAAGAGCCACCCCGGCTGATCAGGCAGCCCGAGTTTCTGAGGCTCTGGTCGGCCCAGTCGATCTCGATGCTCGGCGACCAGGTGACGCTGCTCGCTCTGCCGCTGACCGCGGTGCTCACACTGGACGCCTCGGCGGCGCAGATGGGACTGCTGGTCGCGGCGGAGCTGATGCCGCACCTGCTCTTCTCGCTCTTCGCCGGAGTCGCGATCGAGCGGATCCAGCACCGGCGGCGTTTGATGATCGCGGCGGATCTCGCCCGCGCAGCGCTGCTCGTCTCGATCCCGGTCGTCGCCGCCTTCGACGCGCTCAGCTTCGCTCAGCTCTACGCCGTGGCGTTCGGCGTCGGGACCTTCGCGGTCATGTTCGACATCAGCTGGTCGACGCTCTTCGTCGCCGTCGTCCCGCGGCGGGACGTCGTGGAGGCGAACAGCAAGCTCAGCCTCAGCCGGTCGCTGTCGTTCGTCGTCGGGCCGTCGGTCGCCGGCTTCCTCGTCCAGCTCCTGACCGCGCCGGTGACGCTGCTCGTCGACGGCGTCTCGTACCTGTGGTCCGCGCTCTTCCTGAGCCGGATCCGCGCGCAGGAGCCGCCGGTAGAGCGGGACGGACAGGAGAAGGTGCTTCGCAGCCTCCGCGCCGGTTTCGCCTTCGTGTTCAAGGACGAGTTCATCCGGCCCGAGCTGCTGTGCGTCGCGACGATCAACCTCTTCAACTTCGTCTTCCACGCGATCTTCGTGCTGTACGCGACCCGCGAGCTCGGCGTGAACCCGGGGCTGCTCGGGCTGATCCTCGGCGCGGGCGCCGTCGGCGGCGTGGTCGGCGCCCTGATCTCACCGTGGGTCGGCCGCGTGATCGGGCTCGGCGCCGCCTTCACGCTCGGCGCGGTGCTCTTCCCGCTGCCGCTCGTGCTCGTGCCGCTCGCCGGAGGCTCGGATCTGCAGATCGCCCTGATGCTCGGCGCCGCGGAGTTCTTCTGCGCGGTCGGCGTGATGATCCTCGACGTCAGCGCCGGCAGCCTGATGCTCTTTCGGACGCCCGACCGCCTCCGTGCGCGCATGAGCGGGACGTTCCGGTTCGTGAACTACGGGATCCGGCCGATCGGCGCGCTGCTCGGCGGGGCCCTCGGCAGCACGATCGGGCTCAACACGACGCTCTGGATCGGCGTCCTCGGCGCACTCGCCGGTGTGATCTTCCTGGTCTTCTCGCCGATCCCGCGCCTGCGCGAGGCCCCGGCGGAGGCGGCCTAGTGGACACGAGCGTCCTCAGGCGCGGTCCCGTCCGCGCGCTGCTCGCCGCCGAGACGATCTCGACGAGCGGCGCCCAGATGACCTGGGTTGCGCTCCCGTGGTTCGTGCTGACGACGACGGGCTCGGCGACCCGGATGAGCGTCGTGATCGCCTTCGAGGCGATCGGCATCGCCCTGGCGGGCTTCGTCGGCCTCCGGGTAATGAACCGCTTTGGCGCCCGAAGGACGATGATCCTCTGCGACGCCTGCCGGGGACCGCTGATGCTCGTAATCCCGCTGTGCCACTGGGCCGGCGCGCTCTCGTTCGGGCTCATCGCTGCAGTGGCGTTCGCGGTCGGGGCCTTCACGGGACCGCACTTCGCCGCCCAGCGCGTGATCATCCCGGAGCTCCTGGGCGAGGACGAAGGGGTCGTGAGCCAGGCCTCCGCGCTCTTCCAGGGCGCGAACCGCGTCACGCTCCTGCTCGGGCCGCCCCTCGCCGGCGTCCTCATCGGCTTCATCGGCGCGCCGGCCGTCCTGCTCGTCGACGCCGCGACCTACGCGGTCTCCGTCTTGCTGCTCGTGGTGTTCGTCCCGGCGACGAAGCCGCTTCCCCAGACGGAGGAGGATCGCGGCTTCCGGGTCGGCTTGCGTTGGGGCGCGCGGGACCCCCTGTTCCGCGCCTGGCGGTTCAGCTTCATCGTCGGCGACATGGCTTGGCAGGCGATCTTCATCTCGCTCCCGGTGCTGGTCGTCACGCGGTACGACTCCGATCCCCGCATCGTCGGCGCGATGTTCGCCGCCTTCGGCGTCGGCGCCGTGCTCGGGAACACCGTCGCCTATCGGCTCGTGAAGCGCCTGGACGGGCTGACCCTGATCGCGCGCGTCGCGCTGGGGCAGGCGCTGCCGCTCTGGGTGCTGGTCTTCGACATTCCGGCGTGGGCCGCGATCGCAGTCCTCGGCGCCTCGGGGCTCGCGAACGGCCTGATCAATCCCAGCCTGCACGCGATCATGACGCTGCGGATCCCGCCGGAGCTCCGCGCCACGGTGATCTCGAGCTTCATGACGGTGTTCGCCCTCGCGATGCCGATCGGGATCCTCGGTGCCGGGCCGCTGCTCGACCTCCTCGGTGTCGCCCCGGTATTCGCGGTGTGCGCCGCGATCCAGACGTGCGTGATGGCCCTCGTCGCAGGGGCGGCCATACGAGCCCGGGCCGCTTCGGCTGATCCGGCCGTGCAGACCGAGGCGGAACGCAGCGCGGCCTGAGCCGTTTTAGCGGCTGCCAGGACGTCGGCGGCGAGCCGGAGGCCGCATCCGGCTCGCCGTCGCTCTCCCCTGAGCTCGGAGCCCGAGTCCATCTGGACCGCCATCGGGCGGCTTCGGCGCAGCGGCGCTCGCAGGCCGCCGGGCGAGGTCGCCGCTTTCTTCCGCTCGCCACCGGGGCGCACACCCGGCGGCGCGGAAAGCCTCCACCACTGCGAGATACCGCTGCGCTTCCTCGGCCAAGCTCATACGTGCACCGTCGCAGGCGGCGATCACCCGTCGCTCATACGCCGCTAACGCGCAGTTGTACGCCGTGATGACTTCAGTGTTCAATGAGGGAGATGTCCCTCGATGTCCGCCTGCTCGGACCGCTCGAGGTCGACGTTGCGGGCCGTCACCTCGAGCTACGCCGCAACAAACAGCGCGCGCTGCTGGCCCTGCTCGCCCTGCGACCCGGAGAGGTGTTCTCGCGAGACCGGATCGTCGACGAGCTCTGGGGAGAACGCCCGCCGAAGACGGCTGTGGCTTCAGTGCAGAACGTGATCTCCGATCTGCGGAAGGCGCTGTCGCCGCAGGTCGTCGTGACTCGGGCGCCCGGGTACGCGCTCGCGCTCGAGCCCGAGGCCGTGGATGCCCGGCGGTTCGAAGCGGGAGTCGACGATGCGGGCGCCGCCGCCCGTCCCGAGGAACGCAGTCGGCTCCTCCGCTCGGCGCTCGCTCTCTGGCGGGGAGAGCCTCTCGCCGGCCTGGAGCTCGGGGCCTTCGCGGCGGCAGAGGCCAGTCGACTCGAAGAGCTTCGAACCGCTGCCCGCGAAGCGCTGCTCGAAGCCGAGCTCGACCTCGGACGGCATGCCCAGGTGATCGCCGACCTCGAGGCGCTCGTGACGGAGCACCCGCTGCGCGAGCGCCCGACGGCGCTGCTGATGCTCAGCCTCTACCGGGCGGGTCGCCAGGCCGAGGCGCTGGAGGTGTACCACCGGGCGCGCGACCGGCTCGTCGGCGAGCTCGGAATCGAGCCGTGGCCTGAGCTGAAACGGCTCGAGACGGCGATTCTCCGCCACGACCCAACACTCGACGCCCCGTCGAGGAAGCCGCCGTCCGCGCCGGCTCGGGAGGAGGACCGGCGAAAGACGGTGACGATCCTGTTCGCCGACGTCGTCGATTCGACCGCGCTGGGCGCGTCGCTCGATCCCGAGGTGCTGCGCGCCGTCATGCGCCGCTACTTCGACGTGGCGCAACGCGTGATCGAGCGCCACGGCGGCACCGTCGAGAAGTTCATCGGGGACGCGGTGATGGCTGCGTTCGGCATCCCCTCGGTGCACGAGGACGACGCGTTTCGGGCCGTGCGGGCGGCGCGGGAGCTCCGGGATGCGATCGACGCCCTCAACAGCCAAGAGTCAGCTTCCTTTCTCCAGATCAGGGTCGGCGTCAACACCGGCGAGGTGCTCGCCGCGGACCCCGCGGCACAGGGCTCCTATGCGACGGGAGCGGCCGTCAATGTCGCCGTTCGCCTCGAGGAGGCGGCGATGCCGGGCGAGATCCTGCTTGGTGAGTCGACGCATCGGCTCGTCTCCTATGCCGTCGGCGCCGAGGCCGTCGAGGGCGTCGATCTGGGCAGTGCCCTTGGGCGTGTCAAGGCGTTCCGCCTGCTCGAGGTTGGCACCGTCCCTCGCCCGCTCGGGCGTGCCGCGCTCGTGGGGCGAGAGGATGAGCTGGCCGTGCTGCGCGCTGCGGTCGCCGGCGTGCGGGCCGAGCGTCGAAGTCGGGTCTTGACCGTCGTCGGGGAGGCGGGCGTGGGGAAGACGAGACTCGTGTCCGAGCTGATCGACTCGCTCGGTAGCGACGAGCGCGCGCTCGTCGGGCGTTGCGCGTCGTACGGCGAGGGAGCTACGTACCTCCCGCTTGCCGACCTCGTGGCCCAGGCACTCCCGACGCGGCGCCCAGAGCGGCTCGCGGCTCTCCTCGGAAGTGACGAGCAGGCTGTGCTGGTCGCACAGCGAGTAACGCAGCTCACCGGCGAGGCCGAGGGGAGCGCGTCGACGGGGGAGATCTTTTGGGCCGTGCGCCGCTTCCTCGAGGCGCTCGCCGGGGAGGGCCCGGTCGTGGTCGTGCTCGACGACGTCCACTGGGCCGAGCCGACCCTCCTCGACCTCGTGGAGTACCTGTCCGCCTGGCCCGCCGACGCGCCGCTGCTGGTGGTCTCTCTCACCAGGCCCGAGCTGCTCGACGACCGCCCGGGCTGGGGTGCGGGAGGACAGACCCTCCGCGTCGAGCCGCTTCGCCCGGACGCGGCCAGCGAGGTGCTCGAGGAGTTGGCTGCTCCCGAGCTGACGCCGCGTGACCGGACGAGGATCGTGGAGACGGCGGAGGGCAACCCGCTCTTCCTCGAACAGCTGCTCGCGTTCGCCGGCGAGGTCGGTGTCGACGCGCTGACCCGGGTTCCGCCCTCTGTCGAGGCGATCCTGGCCGCGCGCATCGAGCGGCTTGAGCCCGAGGAGCGCGGGCTGCTCGAGCGGGCCGCCGTGGCCGGGCGCGAATGCTCCTGGCAGGCGCTCGTCCAGCTCACGCCGCCCGACGAGCTTCCGGGCGTCGACGGCCGCCTCATGGATCTCGTTCGGCGTGGCCTGTTGGTCGCGGCGCGGACGCAGGGCGAGGACGCCTTCCGCTTCCATCACGGTCTCGTCCGCGACGTCGCGTACGCCGGCATGACGAAGGAAGCGCGCATCCGGGTCCACGAGCGGTACGGGTCGTGGCTCGATCAGAGGACGGATGCCGCGGAAGAGGTCGTCGGCTACCACCTCGAGCAGGCCTTCCACTACCGCCGTACGCTCGGGTTGGTCGACCGCGAAGGACTCGAGAACGCGCGCCGCGCCGCGACCCTGCTGGCGTCCGCAGGCCGCCGAGCGCCGGCGCGAGGAGACTGGCCGGCCGCGGTCGCGCTGTTCTCGCGCGCGGCGGCGCTCCTGCCCGACGACAGCCCAGAGCGGCTCGCGCTGCTGCCCGAGCTCGGCAGGGCCTACGGACGTTGCGGCGACTACGGCCGCGAGCTCGACCTGCTCGACGAGGCGATCGAGCGCGCCGCTGCAGTGGGCGACAGGCGGACGCGGAGCTACGCGACGCTGTTCCGCGGTCACGCGCGTCTGCACGTCGACCCGGAGTTCGGCGTCGAGGACGAGCTGGCCGACGTCGAGGAGTCGCTACGGACGTTCGAGGAGCTCGGCGACCGGCGGGGCGAGGCCCGGGCGTGGGCGCGGCTCGCGTACTACAACTGGTTCCGGGGCCGCAACGCGGAGGCGCGAGCCGCCGAGGAGCGGGCGCTCGCCTACGCGGTGTCCGTGGGCGACGAGGCTCTCGAGGCCGAGGCCCACGGTTTCATCGGCTCGACACTGCTGAACGGCCCGGCGCCGCTCGACGAGCTCTTCGCGTACGCGGAGGGGCTCGAGGAGCCCGGCCGGAAGCTTCGTGAGACCCGCGTGCGCCCGCTCCTCGGGCTGCTCGGCGTTGCCCATGCGATGCGCGGCGACTTCGACACAGGACGCGAGCTCGTTGCCGAAGAGGTCGCTGCGTACGAGGAGGTCGGAAACCAGCACGCGGCAGTGCGGGCGGCCGCCGACGGCCTCGCCCCGGTCGAGCTGCTCGCGGGTGACGCTGCGGCCGCCGAGGAGCATTGGAGGCGCGGCCTCCTCGCCCTGCAGGAAATCGGTGAGACCGGCCACCTCTCGACGCTCGCCGCGCTGCTGGCGGGTGCGCTGTGCGCGCTCGGCCGCTACGACGAGGCGGAGGAGTACTCCCGGTGGAGCGAACGCGCCGCGGGCCGGGACGACTACCTCTCCCAGGTCCTCTGGCGCTCGGCGCGGGCCCGCGCCTACGCCGGCCAGGACCGGATACCCGCTGCTACGGACCTGGCCCGCGCCGCGGTGGCGTTGGCCGAGAAGACCGACGACCTCAACACCACGGGCGAGGCGTACATGGCGCTCGCCGCCGTTCTCCAACGGGCCCGGCGGAGCGAGGAAGCATCGGCCGCAGCCGGCGAGGCCCTGCTCCTGTACGAGCGGAAGGGCAACCTCGTATCGGCCGCCGAGGCCCGCACCTTCGTCGCCCAGCGGTCGGGAACCCCGGCGCTCTAGTGCTCCATCGCCGCACGTGAGTCAGCCCCTTCGTCCTCGACTCACGATGACGTTCACGCGTGTGCCGTTGCGGAGGCGGGCGTGCGGTCGAGGGCTCTGAGCCGCGATCCGGCCGGCCGCGAAGCGCCTCGAATACGCGCGCCCGACGCGACCGAGGGCGCAGCGATGAGTGGCAAGCAGCCTTCGGGCGCGTGCGATCGTCTTTCCCCGTAGCTCGGGCACGACGCAGGTTGGCCGCCCGACGATCAGGAACGGACCGAAGTGTGCCGCCGAAGTCCAGTTTCCGGCGTTGTCCCGGGTCCGTAGATGGATGTACCAACGGCCGTTTGGGAGCGGAGCGGTTGTCGTGCCCGTCGCCACCTCCTCGGCGTCCTTGACGAGGTCCGGCACCGCATCCGGCTCCCGGTCCCAGACGAAGGAGAAGCCATCTACGCCGCTCAGGTCGTCTGAGGCGCCGGTGAAGACGATGTCGATGGTTCGATCGAAGGAGGGCACTCCCACCCTGTGGCTCGTGCTGCTGAGGCTCGGATTCGTCGGCGCCTGTGTGTCCGCCGGCGGAGGCGGCGGCGGCACGGCCTGGTCGTCATCGATGATGGTGCCCGTGCCGGTCGAGCGAACGAGCGTGCCCTTCGTTGCGTTCGACAGCCGAACGCCAAACGTTTCGTCGGGCTCATCAGCCGTGTCGCCTGCGACTCTGACCTCGACCGTCTTCGTCGGCTCACCGGGGGCGAAGGTGAGGGTGCCTGCGGCTCCCTCGTAGTCCGAGCCCCCGGCCGTCCCGTCGAATGTTTCGAAGTCGACGTTGACGGGATAGTCACTCGGCGCGGCCTCGACAAGCGTCACCGTGAACGAAGCGGTTTGGGAGCTCGTGTCCCCTTCCTGGACCACCACATCCTCGATCGAAATCGCGGGCCTGATGCAGAGGGCCGCCAAATCGATCGTGTACGCCGGCGAGTAAGTCTGGCATCCGATGCGGTCCGAGAAGTAGTAGCGGTCGTTCGGCACGCCATATGGCGCCCATGGGGCGGCGTCGCGCATCAGATCCTCGTCCAGCTCTGCAAAAGCCGTCGCCCGAGCCTCGCCCGCGAGCGCGTTGGCAGCTGCAATGCGGCCGTTGAAGATCGGATCGTTGAAGTACGAGAAGTTGACGTTGTTCGCCGGGCGGATCGTCGTCCCGTCTACGAGGGAGACGAAGTCGTACGAGTCGAGGTAGTTGCTGTGCCAGCCCTCGAGCGTCAGGTCGAAAGGCTCGCCGCGTCGGCCCGCCAGCTCGAACTGCACCGCTCGCGGGAAGAGCTTGATCTCCAGCTCGAGTCCGATTTCGCGGAGGTTCGACTGAACGATCTGGCACTGTTGCGGCGCCGGCGCGCGGTTCGAGCAGTAGAAGACTCCCTGGCGCTGGGGGCAGGTGTCAGGCGTATCCCCTGTGCATCCGGCCAGCTGTCGCGCCCGAGCGAGGTCGGGCCTGAACGGATAGATGTCAACGTCGCGAAAACCGGGCAGGTCGAAGGGCACGAGCTGGTCTGTCGCCCGGCCGGCATTCACGCCGCGCTGTTCGATCAACGCCGTTCGGTCGATCGCAAAATTGACGGCCTGTTTCAGCGCGACGTTCCCGAGCGACCCGCCTCCGCCGAACAGCGGGCGGTCGTGGTTCATCGCGAGGTAGAGCACCGTTGGCGCCGGAAAGCAGAGGTACCGCTGCCTCGTCGGAGTCGCCGTCGGCGCGCAGGGTCCGAAGCGCGTGTTCAGCTCGGCAAACGCTGAGGAGGGAATGTCTCCCCAGTCGGCGGCCCCCTGGTCGATCCGTTCCTTGATCGTCTCGAGCGGCAGTCCGATGCCGTAGTGGATCTGATCGAAGTGGTGCGGGCGCGCGCCGCGGTAATTGGGGTTCTCCTTCAGCACGACTTCCTGGTTTCGCACCCATTGATCGACGTAGTACGGCCCGGCCGAGGGCACCGGCGCGTCGATGCCATCGGGATCGACCGAGACGTCGAGCGGCAGCGGGCAGGCGAACGGCGTCGCCAGACGGGAGAGGAAATCTCCTGCAGGCCGTTCCAGCGTGATGGCAAGCGTGTTCCCGTCGGCGACCACACCGGAGACCGAGTTCGCGGTTCCGGCGATCACGTCGGCTGCTCCCACGATGTCGCTGAAGAACGGCTGGGCCGGCGAGTTCATCTGCCTGTTCAGAGCTCGATCGATCGCCCACTTGAAGTGGGCTGCGGTCAAACGAACGCCAGACGGCGGGGAGAAGAAGTAGTCATCGCGCAGGTGGAACGTGTACGTCCGTCCATCTGCCGAGATTGCGGGCATTCCCCGGGCAACCTCCGGCTCGAGGAGCGCTCCCCGCGGAGCCCCGGAATCCGGGTAGTTGAGGAGCTTCGCGCAGGTGGCGTACTCGATCGTCCAGGCGGGGATGTAGTACGAGAGGGCCGGATCGACGTAGTCGATGTCGACCCCGAGCTCGACGTGCAACGTGCTTGGCTCGGCGGCGGTCGCGGAACCGACTGCGAGGAGCAGGGCAACCGCCGCGAGCGGCGGAACGATTGTCTTGGCGAACCAGCTACTCATGGGATCCCTCCCTGTGCTCGAGGAACGTGTTGTGAGCCGCCTCGGCCGCGCCTTCGGCCGTTCGCGTTGCTCGCGGCGATTCGGACCTCCAATGGGGCTCGCATCCCTCCGCGCGAAAGACCTCGACGACCGCGAGATAGAGCTGTGCCTCTTCGGCGAGGGTCATCGGATCGGCCTCGCGACGAGGAGTTGCGCGTAGCCGCTGCGGCTCGGCGCCGACTCTCGAGTTCCGAGGAATTTGGCTCGCACGCGCCACCTGCCGGCCGCCGGCGGCCGCCACGAGACGGTCGCTCCGGCGTCCACGCGGATCAGGCGGTGGAAATGCCAGCCGCTGAGCGGGTCGAAGCGGTCGATCTGGAGCTCGATCCGCCCGCCCGACGCGTCTGGGGAGACGATGCAGGAGATCGAAACCGTGGTTCCGGGCGTGACTTCGGCCGACGGCGAGCCGGAGACGAGTACCGTCGTCGAGGTGATGTCACGCAGGCGCAGGCCGAGCCGGTAGCCACCGGCGCTCGTGCCCGGGGGTGCCTGGACAGCTACGACGTAGCGGCCGCGGTCGAGTCGCCGTCGGAGCGCGTTCTCGCCGGTCGCGATCCGCCGCCCGGAGTCCGTCAGGAGAGCGAGTGAGAACGACCGGCCGGCGCCGCGGGCGAGATTCAGCCGCACCTCGCTCAGCCGGGAAACGTCGAAGTGGTAGAGGTCGAGGACGTCCACGCCGGACGGCGACAGGCGCCCGCGCCTGATCGAGTCGGCCGAAAGCTCGAGACCGACTCCGAGGTCGTCGGCCGCTGCTGGGACGACCTGCAGGCGGTAGTTCTGGCGCCCGACAGAGCCCGAGGCGCGCACCTCCACCGCGTACCGGCCGCCGCCGTCGGGGCCGGGTGTGAAGGTCGTGTAGCCGCGACAGGCGAATTGGCGGAGCGTCTTGCTCCCGCGCCGCATGCTCAGTCGAGCGCATGGCCCCGAGGCGAAGGAGATCCGGTAAGTGCGGCCGGATCGCAGCCGGACCGACCAAACGTCGTTGACGTCGCTGAGGCCGTCGACCGATCCCCGCGCCCCTCCCCGAGGCAACGCGCGCCCCGGAAGGCGCTCCGGCGCCTCGCCTGCCCGAATCCTGAGGACGAAGTCGCCCGGCCCTGACCCGGCCTTGTCGCCGACGAGGACGAGGTAATCGCCGCCCGGCTTGGCCGCAAACCCGCCGGTGAGGTTGCCGCGCCGATCCGTCGGCGCGCACCCGATCTCCTCGACGCGGCGCCCCAGCCGATGAAACACCGCCACGACGCCGTCGCGCTCTCCCGTCGCAAGCTGAATCAGCGCCCGGCCCGTCCTGGGCCCTTTGAACCGGTACCAGACGCCGCCGCCGGCCATCCCGCATTCGCTGTAGTCGTCGCCGGTGGCGCCGAGAGTGGTCCCTCGCGCTGTGGCGGGCAGTCGCCCCAGGGGCGCTGCCTGTCCGCGCTCGTCGTTGTCGGGCGGGAGGACGAGGTCGGCCCGTAGGTCGAATTCGCCGTCAGGAGTGCCCGCGCGGCGCCCGACGAGGATGAGGTACCCCGCTCCTCTGACAGCTGCGACGGAGGCGACCGCCTTGCCTCCCGCCTTGGCCGTCCCGCAGGAGACCTCCTGGATGCTCGACTGGCCACGACGGTAGAGCCGCACGACCGGCGCGAGTTGTCCGGCCGCCTGGACGCCGGCGACGATCGTTCCGTCGGGAGCTGCGTCGATGCGGTACCAGACGGTTGCTTCGACTCGTCCGCATTTCGAGACCTGCGGATCGAGCCGTTCGGTCGTCGCTTCGACCGTCGTTCCGTGCGCGGTCGAGGGAAACGTGGGGAGCGTCTGCGCATCCGCCCGGTTGTCGTTCGCGGGCGGCGCTGCGGAGGCCGGCGCCGCGACGATCAGTGCCACGAGGGCTGTCAAGAGAATCTTCATGCTCGGGAGCCTGCGCGCCGCCGCTCATGCCGCTCTCACAGGCGGCTCACGTGCGTCTAGGCGCTGGTGAAGCCGAGGGTGTTCAATTTGAGGCGAATGTCTCTTGTCGAGATCAACTTGCTCGGCCCGGTCGAGCTCGTCGTCGACGGGCGAGCCGTCGCTGTGGGGCGGAAGAAGCAGCGCGCCCTCCTGGCGCTGCTCGCGCTGCGCGTGGGAGAGGTCGTCTCGACCGATCGGCTCGTCCTGGACCTCTGGGGAGAGAAACCGCCGAAGGCCGCCGTGGGCTCGCTCCAGAACCTCGTTTCGGAGCTTCGTCGGCTGATCGGAGCCGAGGTCCTGGTCACCCGGCAGCCGGGCTACGCCCTCGAGCTCGATCCGTTGCACGTGGACGCGCGCCGGTTCGAGCGGGCCGTACGTGAAGGAACCGGACTTCGGGACGCCCTGGGGCTCTGGCGCGGCCCGCCCCTCGGCGACCTCGCGTACGAGCCGTTCGCCGCCGCCGAGATCGGACGCCTGGAGGAGCTTCGAGCGGTCGCGTGGGAGGAGCTCTTCGATGCGGATCTGGGTCGGGGAGAGCATGCCCGGCTCGTTCCCGAGCTCGAACGGTTCATCGCCGAGCACCCGCTGCGCGAGCGTCCGCGCGCCCAGCTGATGCTCGCGCTCTACCGGTC
>DASTHD010000119.1:0-16234 GCA_035605555.1 Gaiellaceae bacterium | reverse complement strand
CGTCACCGTCCTCGGCGTCGTCTTCTTCTTCGTGCTCGCCGTCAACCGCGGCTGGATCGGCCCGAGCGAGCGCGTCGGCCTCGGCGCGATCGCGTCGCTCGTCGTCTTCGGAGCGGGCCTCTGGCTCCACCGCCGCTACGGACCGACCTACTCGGCCTATGGCGCCGTCGGCGCCGGGATCGCCGGCGGCTACGCCACGCTCGTCGCCGCCGCCGCGCTCTACGAGCTCGTCCCCGACGCCGCGGCGCTTGCGATCGCGGCGGCCATCGCAGGGGTGGGTCTCGCGACGGCGCTCGTCTGGGGGTCGGAGCTGATCGCGGGCATCGGGTTGATCGGCGCGACGCTGATGCCGCTGATCGTCCTCTTCGAGGACGACCTGTCGCCGCTCGGAACGGCTTTCGCGGGGATCGTCTTCGCCGCCACAGCCGCCGTCGCGCTCCGCCGGAACTGGGAGAAGCTGCTCGCAGCGGGTTTCCTGGCCAGCCTGCCGCAGATCGCGATTCTGGTCGCGCAGGGCTCGGCAACCGACTGGGACCGCGTCTTCCTCGGGATGCTCTTCGCCGCCCTCTACCTCGCGGCGGCGATCGGGTTCCACTGGGTGCGCCAGGGTGGCCTGCCGCCGCTCGCGGCGACGATGGCCATCGTGGCGGGCGTCGTCGCCGGCGGGACCGCGACCGCGCTTTTCGCCGGAGACGACCGCGGCTGGGTGACGCTGGCGGCTGCCGCGCCGTTCATCGCGCTCGCGGCACTCCTCTACCGACGCGCGGCCGACCGGGACCTGAGCGCCCTGCTGGCGGCGATCGGCCTCGCCCTAGTCGCGGTCGGGCTCGCGTTCGTGCTCACCGGCCCAAGCCTCACCATCGCCTGGGCAGCGGAGGCCGCGGTGCTCGCCTGGCTCGCCCGTCGGATCGACGAGCCCCGCTACACGATGGCCTCCGTCGCGTACCTCGTCGCGGCGACGGTGCACGCCCTCGCCGTCGATGCGCCGCCGCGCAATCTCTGGGAGGCGATCCCCGACCCGGCCGACGGTGCCTTGGGCCCGCTCGCCGTCGCGATCGCAGCCGGCGTGCTCGCCTTCCACTCACGTGCGTGGGCGAGACGGGAGCCGCCGACGGGTTTCTTCCGGTACCTCGAGCCCTTCCTCGCCTGGGTGCGCACGGAGCACGCGCTCGTCCGCTCGGCTGCGGGCTGGCTGGCCGGGATCGCCGGCGTCTACGCGGCCTCGCTCGGCGCGCTCGGCCTCGTGCAGTGGCTCGACGATTCCGGGGTCCAGGAGGCGTTCGAACGGGGACAGGTCCTCATTCTCGCCGTCTGGGGCGCGGTCTCGATCGCCGCGGTCGTCGTGGGACGGCGGCTCGATTCGATCCAGCTCCGGATCGGCGGGCTGCTCCTGGCCGCCGCGAGCGTCCTCCAGGCGGCGACGTTCGACCTCGTCGTCCTGGACGGGGACCGCCTCGGAGCCGCATTCCTGGTCGCCGCCGTCACCGTGCTCGCCACCGCGTTCGCCGACGAGTTCCCGGGCCCGGCCGGCCGGCTCTCGTTTCCCGCAGTGGTGCTCGCCGTGATCAGCGTGCCGCTGACCGTCGCCGGGCTCCTGGTCGTGATCGAGGGCCACGACGGAACCGTCCTCCTCGGGATCACGGCCTTCTACCTCGCGCTCGCCGCCGGCGTCTTCACACGCGACCGCGACTTCAGCGTCGCGCTCTGGGGCCCCGCGCTCGTGGTCGGCGTCTTCGCCGCGAGCGAGCTCGTCCACGGGAACTGGCTCGTCCTGGCATGGAGCGCCGCCGCAGCCGCGCTCGCGATCGTCTCGCGCTACGTGCACGAGGAGCGGCTGGCGCTGGGCTCGGCGGGTTACCTCGCGCTGGCGCTTGCCTACGCGATCGGGGTGAAGGCGCCGCCTGACGACTTCTTCACCGCGAACGCGAGCCCGGCAGCAGGCGTCCCGAGCCTGCTGTGCGCGCTCGCTGCCGGCATCGTCTTCGTGATCTTCGCGCTGAGCGACGAGCGCCGGCACACCGTGCGCGTCCTAGCGGGAGTCGGCGCGGCGGCGCTCGCGATCTACGCGATCTCGCTGACCATCCTCGGGCTCTTCGAGTGGGCCGGCACGGCGAGCGTCGAGACCGACTTCCAGCGGGGCCACTCCGCGGTCAGCGCGTTCTGGGGCATCGTCGGCCTGGTCACGCTCTACGTCGGCCTGGCGCGGGAGCTTCGAGCGCTCCGCCTCGCCGGCTTCGCCCTGTTCGGCCTCGCGCTCGCGAAGCTCTTCTTCTACGACCTCGCGAACCTCAGCTCGATCACGAGGGCACTGTCCTTCCTGGCCGTGGGAGCCGTGCTCCTCCTGGCCGGGTTCTTCTACCAGCGGCTGACGGCGCAGGCCCGGCAGGCCTGACCCGTCAGGCCATCACCTCGACCTTTCGCTCCTCGGGGTCGAGACGGCCCTCGCGGCGAAGGACCTCCTTCAGCGCGCGGATCGAGACCTCGAGCTGGTCGAGGCTCGGCTCGCGCGTCGTCAGGCGCTGGAGCCAGAGCCCCGGCGCGAGCAGCGTCATCAGGATCGGGTTGTCGCTGTGCCGTCCGGCGAAGCGGATCAGCTCATAGGCGATGCCGGCGATCACGGGCAGCAGCAGGATCCGGCTCGCGATCAGCCAGTACCAGACCGGCTGGCCCACGAAGGCGAAGACGAAGATCGCGATCACCATCACCCAGAGCAGGAACGCGGTGCCGCAGCGCGGGTGGATCAGGCTGTGGCGCTGGACCGTCTCCGGAGTCAACTCGTCGCCGCCCTCATAGGCGTTGATCGCCTTGTGCTCGGCCGCGTGGTACTGGAACACGCGCTTCAGGTCCGGCAAGAACGAGATGAGGACGAGGTAGAGGATGAAGATGGAGACGCGGATGAGGCCCTCGACGACCACGAACCAGCCGGTGGTGTCGATCGGCAGCCAGCTCGTCAGCAGCGCCGGGGTGACCTTGAAGAGCAGGAGCGCGAAGCCGATCGCGACGGCGAACGCGAAGATCATCGCGCCGCGGCCGATCTCGGTCGAGACGTCTTCCTCGTCGCCCTCCTCCTGCGCCGCGTAGTTCGCCGAGATCGCGAGCGCGCGGAAGCCGATCGCGAGAGACTCGCCCAGGGCGATGATTCCGCGGATCACGGGCAGCCGGAAGAACCGGTGTCGCGCCATCACCGAGTTGATCTGCTGGTTGACGTGCGCGATGTCGCCGTCGGGCTTGCGGACGGCGAGCGACCAGTTCGAGGGGCCGCGCATCATCACGCCCTCGAGGACGGCCTGACCCCCGATCGGTGCGCTCATGCGCTCAGCTTATGACGACCCGCGGCGGGCGCCGCCCGCGCGCTCGAGCCGGCGCTGGAAGCGCTCGACCCGGCCGCCCGTGTCCATGAGCTTCTGCTTGCCCGTGTAGAACGGATGGCAGTTCGAGCAGATCTCGACGTGCAGCTCCGGCTTCGTCGAGCGCGTCTCGAACTCGTTGCCGCAGGAGCAACGCACGGTCGCAGTCATGTACTCAGGATGGATGTCGGGCTTCATGGGCGACCCAGGATAGCAGCGGCGGTCTCCCCCGAAACGTTGCCTCCGGAGACGACGGCGACCACAGTCTTGCCCTTTTCCAGCGAAATCTTCCCGCTCTTGACCGCTGCGACCGCGGCGGCACCGGCGGGCTCACAGGCGAGCTTCGCGCGCTGGTAGAGGAACCGGAACGCGTCCTCGATCTCGTCCTCCTCGACCAGGACGAGCTGCACTTCGCGCACGCGCGCGACCTCGATCGCGAGCTTCCCGGCGAAGGGTGCGTTCAGGCCGTCGGCGATCGACTGCGGGGAGACCGGCACGGGCTCGTTCTGTGCGAGGCCGACCGTGAGCGCGTTCGAGCCGACCGGCTCGACGCCGATCACACGCCTGTCCGGGAGCGCGGCGGCGATGCCGGAGATCAGGCCGCCCCCGCCGACCGGCACGACGACCGTGTCGAGGCCCGGGACGTCCTCCGCGATCTCCAGCCCGACCGTCCCCTGGCCGGCGGCGACGAGCGGGTCGTCGAAGGGATGGACGAGTGTGCGCCCGGTCTCCTCCATCAGGTCGTGCATCCGTTCGAACACGGTCTCCGGCCCCTCCGCTTCCAGGTCGACCTGAGCGCCGTACCCCCGGGTCGCCTCGACCTTCGCGGGACTCGCCGTCCGCCACATCACGAGCAGCGCGTCGAGCCCCTCGACCGCGGCGCCGTAGGCAAGCGCCTGGGCGTGGTTTCCGGCCGAGACGCCGATCACGCCACGCTCCCGCTCCTCCTCGCTCAGCGAGCGGAGCTTGTTCAGCACTCCGCGCGGCTTGAACGACCCGGTGCGCTGGAAGAGCTCGGCCTTGAGGAAGACGTTCGGACCGAGCGTGCGCGAGCTGAAGACCGGCGTGTGGTGGAGGTCGTCGCCGATCGTCTCGCGCGCCGCGCGGACGTCGTCAACGGAGATCACGTCAACGTGTATTCGGGGCCGGAGCCGCCTTCGGGCGGGGTGAGGCGGCCGCCCTTGGCGGTGATCGCGCCGCACTGGACGCAGTTCGAGGCCGTCACCTCGACGGTCGTCTCGCCGCCGTCCTGCTTGACCTCGTACACCTGCGCCGGGCACATCCGCTCCCAGAGGCGCCCCAGCTCCTCGGGCACGACCGTGAGCACCCGGAGGTGGTTGGGGGCGTCGTCGCGCGTCTTGTTGCCGGAGAGGTAGACGGAGGAGAGCTTGTCGAAGGTGAGCCTGCCGTCCGGAGCCGGGTAGCGTGTCGACCGGTTCGTCCGGATCAGCTCGACCTCGGCATCGGGCTCCGTCGCCTTGTTCCCGGGTGGGAACTTTCCGAACGACGCGATCGCCGCGCTTGCCATCGCTCCGCCGAGCACGAGGCCGTTCGCGAACGCCTGCCGCATGTTCCGCACGCGCTTCAGGTCGTTCCAGACGTACGTCGTGCGCAGCGAAGCGTCGTAGGAGGCGAGGGCGCCGGGAGTCCACGGCGTCCGCCCTGGCCGCAGGGCGTCGACCGCGGCCTCCGCCGCGAGCCGACCGGTCTCGACCGCGTAGTGAATCCCCTTCAGCGCCGGGACGTTGACGAAGCCGGCGGCATCGCCCGTCAGCAGCAGCCCCGGCGCGTGCAGCCGCCGCGGCAGCGCGACGAAGCCGCCCTCGGGGATCGTCTTCGCGCCCCAGCCGATCCGCTCCCCTCCTTCGAGGATCTTCCGGATGAACCGGTGCGTCTTCAGCTCCTGGAGCATGTCGTGGACCGACACCTCGACGTCGCGGTAATCGAGCCCCACGACGAGCCCGATCGTGACCATGTCCTCACCCATCGGGTAGATGAACGAGCCCCCGAACTCGCGGTACTTGCGGCCGCCGCGGAGCGGCCAGCCGAGGGTGTGGATGACCCGGTCGAGGGGCTTCGCGACCTTCCACACCTCCTTGACGCCGAGTGCCCAGACCTGCGGGTTGTCGCCGCGGAGCCCGAACTGGTCGAGCGCCACGCCTGTCAGGTGACCCTGCGTCCCCTCCGCGAGCACCGTCACCTTCGCGGTGACGTCCACGCCCGGCTCGAAGTTCGGCAGCGGCTCGCCGTCGCGGCCCCGTCCCTTGTCGCCGGTGCGGACCCCGACGGTCCGAGCGCCGGTCACGAGCAGCCGCTCGGCGGAGGTCTCCGGCAAAATCATCGCCCCGCCTGCCTCGGCCTGCTCCGCGAGCCAGCGCGAGAGCTGTGACAGGGACGCGATGAAGTTGCCGTCGTTCTTCATCGTCGGCGGCGCCGGAACCCGCGTCGCCGCGCTCCCGGTCAGGAAGTAGACGCCCTCGTGCTCGACGGGCCCGAAGTTGGGGATGTCCTCGATCCCGACGTCGCGCCCACGGAAAAGCCGGCGGAATCCCCGCGGGTTGACGACGGCGCCGGAGACGAGATGCGAGCCGACGCTCTTGCCCTTCTCCAGGACGGCCACCGGCACCTCCCCGAGGCGCTCCGCGAGCGACGGGTCGTCCTCCATCAGCTGGCCGAGCCGGATCGCGCACGCAAGGCCGGCAGGCCCGGCGCCGACGATCAGCACCCCGACGTCGATTCGCTCGTCGGGCGAGTCGGTCGGCGCCGCGACGTACTCGCGCGGGTCGAACGGCGGCGGGTAGC
The DNA here is from genome assembly GCA_035605555.1 of Gaiellaceae bacterium. Taxonomy (GTDB): domain Bacteria; phylum Actinomycetota; class Thermoleophilia; order Gaiellales; family Gaiellaceae; genus JACDAN01. The sequence continues at coordinate 10,085 of DASTHD010000119.1, read as the reverse complement.
CCGCTGGCCTCGTCACCTCAGCTCTTCCGCTGGCGGACGAGCTCGGTCAGCTTGGGAACGATGTCGTTCAGGTCGCCCACGACGCCGAAGTCGCAGAAGTCGAAGATCGGCGCGTTCGGATCCTTGTTGATCGCGACGATCACACCCGAGCCCTGCATCCCGACCTTGTGCTGGATCGCGCCGGAGATGCCGCAGGCGATGTAGAGCTTCGGCGAGACGGTCTTGCCCGTCTGGCCGACCTGGGTCGCATATGGGTACCAACCGGAGTCGACTACGGCACGCGTCGCGGCGACAGCGCCGCCGAGGGCCTGCGCGAGCTCTTCGACGAGCTTGAAGTTCTCCGGCGCGCCGAGACCGCGGCCGCCAGCGACGATCACGTCGGCGTCCTCGATCGACGGCCCCTCGCTCTCGGCGTGCGCCTGCTCGAGCATCTTCGCGCCGAGCGAGAAGTCCTCGAACTGGACGTCGAAGTCCTCGACCTGCGCCTCTCCCCCGGTTTCCTTCGGGTCGAAGGTGCCGGCCCTGATCAGGGCCAGGCGGGGCTCTCCGCTCCAGCCCACGTCGACGTAGACGGAGTCGCCGAGCGCGGGCCGCTTGCCGACCAGGCCGCCGTTCTGCTGGACGAGGTCGGTCAGATCCCAGTTGAGGCCGGCACCGAGCCTCGCCGACAGGCCGGAGGCGACGTCGGCGGACAGCACCGAGGCGGCGAAGAGGACGGTGTCGAAGCCCTGCTCGGAGACCAGCTTTGCGAGCGCGTCGACCCGCGGCTGTGGCAGCGGCTGCTCGAGCTCCGGCGCGTCGGCGACGTAGACCTTGCCCGCGCCGTACGCCCCGGCCTTCGCGGCCAGGTCGCCGACGCCCGAGCCGAGGACGACGCCGGCGACGTCGCCGCCGAGCTCGGCGGCCTTCGAGAGCACGCCGAGCGAGGGCTTCAGCAGCTCGCCTTCGTGGTGCTCGAGGAAGACGAGGGTGGCCATCAGATCACCTTCTTCTCGGCGAGGTAGTCGACGATCTTCTCCGCAGCGCTCCCGTCGTCCTCGATCTTCACGGTGTCGCCGCGCGGCGGCGGGTCGTTCAGCGCCTCCACCGTGGTCTTCGAGCCGGGCTCGCCGACGGCGCCGCCGTCGACGCCGAGCTCTGAGACCGTGACGGTGCGCTGCGGCTTCGAGCGCGCGCCCATGATCCCCTTCAGCGACGGGTAGCGCGGCTCGTTGATCGCGTCCGACACGGCGACGACGGCCGGCAGCGGCGCCTCGATCGTGTCGTAGCCGAACTCGGTCTGGCGCTTCCCCGTCACCTTCCCGTCGGACACCGTCAACTCGGCCACCTGCGAGATCACCGGGCGGCGCAGCCGGTCCGCCACTGCTGCCCACAGCACGGCCCCGTCGGAGTCGCCGGCCTGCTGACCGAAGAGGATCAGATCGGCGTCCTCCGAGTCGAGCGCCGCGGCCAGCACGGTCGTCGTGGCGACGAGGTCGGATCCCGCAGCGGCGTCGTCCGTGACCAGCACCGCGCTGTCGGCGCCCATTGCGAGCGCCTTCCGGACGGAGTCCTGGGCGCTCGGCGGCCCCATCGTGACGACGACGACCTCCCCGCCCGCGGCCTCCTTGATCTTCAGCGCCTCCTCCACGGCGTGCGTGTCGAAGGCGTTGATCGCGCCCTCGCCGGAACGGTTCAGTCGCTTCGTCGCCGGGTCGATCCGGGCGTGGGTCGTGCCCTCCGGGACATGCTTGACGCAGACGGCGATCTTCACGGGGGGAGAATCCTAATCAGCGGCGAAGGGGCTCAAGTCACACACAGTTCGCGCCGAAGGCTTGTTAAGGTCTCGCGCTTCGAGCGCGAACCGGAGCGCTGGGTCCCAGCACATGAGCCGCCACCGGACGACAGCCCGAGCACTGCTTCTCGTCGCCATCCTGGGCCTGACGGCCGGCCAGGCGTCGGCACTGCCCGACCCCGGAATCCCGAAGCGGGCGCCGGCGACGCCGGGAAAGACGGTCGGCGGCGGCGACAGCATCACCGGGAAGCGGATCATCTTCCCCGTCCTTGGGCGCTCGCACTACACGAACGACTTCGGCGATGCGCGAGGGCAGGGCCGTCACGAGGGCATCGACATCGTCGCGCCCAAGAAGTCCCTCGCCGTCGCCGCCGAGGCGGGCAAGGTCAAGTTCTGGACGACCTCCGCGCGCGCCGGCTGCATGCTCTACCTCTACGGCGACAGCGGCACCACCTACCTCTACATCCACCTGAACAACGACCTGACGATGGCGAACGACAACCGCGGCCGCTGCGCCGCTGGGATCGCGTTCGCACCGGGCCTGAAGACTGGGCAGCGGGTGGCGGCCGGTGAACCCGTCGGGTTCGTGGGCGACTCCGGCGACGCGAACGGGATCGCCGCGCACCTGCACTTCGAGCTTCACCCGCACGACGGCGCCGCCGCCAGCCCGTTCACGGCGCTGAACCGGGGCTACCGGCTCCTGTTCGCGGCGCCGCGCAAGGGCCAGACCTCGCTCTGGCTGAAGGGCAGCGTGCTCGCCCAGCAGACCGACGCCCTGAAGGTGCAGGTGAACAGTCTCGCCGTGCGGACGACGGGCTTGAAGGTGAGCGGAATCAGCCGGTCAGTCTCGTTCGGGATCTCCGAGTTCACCCAGATCGAGAACACCGTGGCGAACGTCGCGAAGCAGCGGGCGACCGTGTGGACCGCGATCATGCCCGTGACACTCGACGCCCAGCTCGGCAAGCCCGGCGCCATCACCGCCGAGCGCGTCCTCCTCGCCGGCTCGAAGTAGCTCGGGAGCTAACGGCCGGTGAAGCGCGGCTCGCGCTTCTCGGCGAAGGCCGTCAGGCCCTCCTTCGCGTCCTCACTGGAGAAGAGGTCGCCGAACCGGTCCGCCTCCCGCTCGAGGTTCTCGCCATGGTCTCCCGAATAGGCGCGGTTGATCGCGTCCTTCGCCGCCTCGAGCGCGAGCGGGCTCTTGGCGGCGAGCTGTAGAGCGACCTCGAGCACCCGCGGCAGCAGCTCGTCCGGCTCCGTCACGGCGTTCACGAGCCCGCGCTCGAGCGCCTCGTCCGCGTCGACGGTCCGGCCGGTGAGGATCAGCTCCTTTGCGAACCCGAGCGTGGTGGCGCGCGCGAGCCGCTGCGTCCCTCCCCACCCCGGGATGATCCCGAGGTTGATCTCCGGCTGGCCGAGCTTCGCCTTCGACGACGCGTAGCGAAGGTCGCAGGCCAGCGCCAGCTCGCAGCCTCCCCCGAGCGCGAAGCCGTTGATCGCCGCAATCGTCGGCTGGTGCATCGTCTCCAGCAGGTTCGCGGTCTCGTGGCCGAGGTCCCCCCACGCCTTCGCCGCGTCGACGTCGAGGCCGCTCATGTACTTGATGTCCGCGCCGGCGATGAAGGCCCGGTCGCCGGAGCCGGTGAGGACGACAACCCGCGCGTCGACCGACCGCGAGAGCTCCTGAAGCTCGTCGCGGAGCACCGTCAGCGTCTCGAGGTCGAGCGCGTTCAGCGCGTCGGGCCGGTCGACGGTGACGACCGCGACCGGGCCCTCGTACTGGACCTCGATCAGAGCCTCGGCTCCGGACAGATCGTGGTCGCCGGCCGCGAAACGCACGCGTCGCAAGGACGCAGGGAGTGCTCGTAGCCGGAGGCTACGTGCGCGACTGAGGACGCTGCGAGGCGTCGCGTTGCAGCACGCCGGCGGCCGCGAGATGGCCGGCGTCGAGGCGTAATCAGACCGGGACCTTCTCGCGGAGGAACTCGACGATCTCCGCCATCGGCGCGCCGGGGGTGAAGACCTCGGCGACCCCTTGGCGCTTGAGCTCCTCGGAGTCCTCGCGTGGGATCGTCCCGCCGACCACGATCAGGACGTCGTCGGCGCCGTTTTCCTTCAGGCCCTCGAGGATCTTCGGGACGAGCGTCATGTGGGCCCCGGACAGGATCGAGATGCCGACGGCGTCTGCGTCCTCCTGGATCGCCGTCTCGACGATCTGCTCCGGCGTCTGGTGCAGGCCGGTGTAGATGACCTCCATGCCGGCGTCTCGGAGTGCCCTCGCGATGATCTTCGCGCCGCGGTCGTGCCCGTCCAGGCCCGGCTTCGCGATCACGACCCTGATCTTGGCTGCCACGGCCATGAGTATAGGAACGGCCCGGAGCGGGAAGATTTCCCACTGCAACCGCGTCCGGGGATACGCCAGACTATGGAAATGAAGCTGAAGGTCGTCGGCTGCTCGCCGGCCTGGCCGAATCCGGGTGGCGCGCAGTCGGGCTACCTGGTGGAAGGGCAAGGACGGCGCGTCCTCCTGGACTGCGGGGCCGGCGTGCTCGCGAAGCTCCGTGCAGGGGAGGACTCGGACTGGCCGCGAGTCGACGCCATCTGCCTCACCCACTGGCACCTCGACCACTGGGGGGACATCGTCCCTTGGGTCTGGGCGCTCTGGTTCGGGCCTGCGAGCGAGCACCCCCGCCCCGAGCTCTGGATCCCGCCCGGCGGCTACCAGCTCCTGTGCGAGATCGGCGAGCGGCTGGGCACACCGGAGATGTTCACTAAGGCGTTCCACATCGAGGAGTACGAGGACGGGAAGCCCTTCGAGACCGCGGGCTTCCGCGTTACGCCCAGGCACGTGCTCCACTACGAGCTGCTCGCCTTCGGCTTCCGCGTCTCGTGCAACGGCAAGACCCTCGCGTACTCCGGGGACTCCGGCCCGAGCGACGAACTCCCTGAGCTCGCCCGCGACGCCGACGTCTTCCTCTGCGAGGCGACGCTGCTCGAGCCGAACCCCGAGGGCGGAACGCGTGGCCACCTCGCCGCCGACGAGGCGAACGCCGCCTTCGAGGCATCGGGAGCGAAGCGGCTCCTGCTCACCCATCGGCCCAAGGAGCGGCCGCTCGACGGGCGGTACGAGCAGGTCTACGACGGCTTCGAGACCGACCTCTAGCTAGGGACGCGGCCGCGGCAGCGGCGGCAGCTCCCTGCCGGCGCCGGCGTACGCGGCGGCGGCGCGCCGTCCACGGAGCCAGCCGCGGATGAAGAACCCGATCAGCAGGAGCGGAACGAGCGCGAAGAGGACGATCGGCGCGAGCAGCCAGCGCTGGTCGAGGCGGGCCGGCCCGTCGAGGCTCGCCCCCAAGTCACGTGTCCCGCCGACTCCGGCCGCGGCGGGCCCCGACGGCGTCCCGCCTCCCGCCATGCCGGTCGGCGCCCAGGAGCTGACGAGGTACCGCCGCCCGAGCGGCGCGAGCTCCATGTCGAAGACGGCGGGCCGGAGCCCTGACTTCGCAGTCGGGAACAGGAGCACCTGGAGGCCGATCGCGTCCTCGTAGGCGTACACGAGCTTCCAGCGCGCCTCGCCGACGGGGAAGGGCTCGACGGGGATCGTCCCGCCGCGCCACTCCGCGCGGCTCATGCCCTGGCGCAGCATCGGATGGGTGAGGTCGTACGCCTGCTCGACACCTTGCCTCGCTACGGCATGCGAGACGAAGTTCGCGGCCGTCGCGAGCACCTTCGCGCGCTGGGCCCGCGTGAGGCGGATGTGCTTGGGCTCGTGGTAGACCTGCGCCTCCTGCGGGGCGCCGACGGCCGCCTCCTCCGGCTCCTCCCGGCCGCTGTTCGAGTACCGCACGGAGACCATCAGGGCGGCGCCCACGAGCAGTGCGGCCGCGCCGAGCCACGCCAGACGCTTTCGCCAGCGAGGTGACCGAAAGACCGTCACGCTCGCACGTTACTCCGGGGGGCGGAGCGCTCCTAGCTGCCCTGCGGCGTGCTCGGGATGGGCGGCGGCGCATACGGCGCCCAGTAGTCCACGACCCACTTGGCCGTCGTGCCCGACCCGACCTTCTTCACCCCGACGAAGAAGAGCTGGGGCTTCTCCTTCGACCCCGCCTTCGGCTGCAGCACGACCTCGAGCCCCGCGTCGTTCGGGTACGACCAGGTGATCTTCACCGGGGAGTTCTTGACCTCGGCGTTCGGATAGGGGACGACCGGGATGTTGCCCGTCCGCCACTCCTGCAGCGACATGTCCTGCCGGATCTGCGGCCCGGAGATCTGCCACGCGCGGTCGAGGTTCTTGCGCATCACCGCGGTCTTGATGAACTCGACGACGACCTGGCGCGCCTCGGGGGCGAGATCGACCGTCTTCTCCGCGCCCCGGTTCGTGACCGTCTCGTTCGAGAAGGTCTCCTTGTTGCTGTCCGCCCGCACCTGGCTCTGCCAGAAGGCGAGCACCCCGAGAAGGAGCACAGCGCCGGCGATCCAGGGCAGGGCACGGTTGAGCCCCCGAGAGGTGGTAAGTCCGCGCAAGTTCACTTCGAAACAGATTAGACGAACTTTTCGCGGGCCCAGTTAGGCGCGGTTCACAGCGACGAACCGGTTACGTTTCGCCGCTGTGCTCCGGCACGTGAGTCGAACGGCCGGCTTCGTCATCGTCGCCTACGCGTTCCTCGTGACGATGCTGGGAGCAACGCTCCCGACGCCGCTCTACCCGCTCTTCGAGCAGCGCTACTCGTTCGGGACGCTGATGGTGACCGTGATCTTCGCCGCCTACGCGTTCGGTGTGATCGCGGCGCTGCTGGCGTTCGGCGAGCTCTCGGACGCGGTCGGCCGGAAACCGATTCTCGTCGCCGGCCTCCTGCTCTCGGCCCTGAGCGCGCTCCTCTTCGTCCTGGCCGACTCGCTGCTCCCGATCTTCGCCGGACGGATCGTCTCGGGACTGTCCGCCGGCCTCTTCACGGGGACGGCGACGGCCACGTTGGTCGATCTCGCCCCGGGCGGCCGCCGCCGGCTCGGCAGTTTCGTCGCGGTCGTCGTGAACCTCGGCGGATTAGGCCTTGGAACCCTCCTCGCCGGACTGCTCGCCGACTTCGGCAGGTCTCCGCTGCGGCTGCCCTTCCTGGTTCAGCTTTGTCTGCTCGTGCCAGCCGTCGTCGGCGTCCCGCTCGTGCGCGAAAGCGTGCCACGACGCCAGTTCCGCCTTCGCTTTCAGCGGCTGAGCGTGCCCGAGGAAGTGCGCTCGGTCTTCATCCGCGGCGCCACGACCGGCTTTGCGAGCTTCGCCGTCGCCGGCGTGTTGAGCTCCGTCGCTCCGGTCTTTCTCGCTCAGGTGCTCGACCGGACGAGCCACACGCTCGCCGGCCTGCTCGTCTTCATCGTCTTCGGGGGCTCGATCGTCGGGCAGCTCGCGGTTGCGCGCCTCCACGACCGTCGGGCGCTCATCTGGGCGTGCGTGCTCCTGGCTTCGGGCACTGGACTACTCGCGCTGGCCCTTGCCGCCGAGTCGCTTGCGCTGCTCTATGCGAGCGCGGTCGTCGTCGGCGTCGGGCAAGGCCTCGGGATCGGGGCGGGACTCGCGGCGATCAACCAGCGAGCGCCGGTCGAGCGCCGCGGCGAGACCGCTTCGAGCTTCTTCGTCGTCATCTACGTCGGCCTCTCGTTGCCGGTGATCGGCACCGGGCTCGCCGCCAACGCGTTCGGTCTTCGCGCGGCCGGCATCGCCTTCAGCGTCGCAGCGGCCGGGCTCGTTCTCGCCGTGCTGGCGAGCCTCGTGCGCGCGCCGGACTAGCGCCCTTCAGCGACTAGAAGACCGGGGTCTCGCGCCAGACGCCCCAGACTTCGCGCAGGACGTCGCACATCTCGCCCATGGTGAGGTCGGCTTTCGCGCACTCCAGGATCAGCGGCATCAGGTTGGCGTCGCCCGCCGCGCCCTCCTTCAGCTTCGCGAGCGCGGCGTCCGCGGCGGCGTGGTCGCGACGCTCGCGGAGCGAGCGCACGCGCGCGATCTGCTTCTCCTCCAGGGCCGGGTCGATCCGGAGGATCTCGAGCTCCTGCCCGTCGCCCTGCCGGTAGCGGTTGACGCCGACGATCACGCGCTGCCCCTGCTCCAGCTCGGACTGATAGCGGTAGGAAGCGTCCGCGATCTCCTTCTGGAAGAAGTTCTCCTTGATCGCAGGGACGACGCCGCCGAGCGCGCGAATCTGCGCGAAGTAGTCGTAGGCCTGCGCCTCGAGCCGGTTCGTCAGGTCTTCGACGAAGTACGCGCCGCCGAGGGGGTCGATGGTGTTGGCGACGCCCGTCTCGTGCGCGATCACCTGCTGGGTGCGCAGCGCCAGGCGCACGGCGTGCTCGGTCGGGAGCGCGAGTGCCTCGTCGAACGAGTTCGTGTGCAGCGACTGGGTGCCGCCGAGCACCGCCGAGAGCGCCTCGAGCGCGGTGCGGACGATGTTCACCTCGGGCTGCTGCGCCGTCAGCGAGACGCCGGCAGTCTGGGTGTGGAAGCGCATCAGCCAGGAGCGTGGGTTCTTCGCGCCGTAGCGGTCGCGCAGCTCGCGCGCCCAGATCCGGCGGGCGGCGCGGTACTTCGCGATCTCCTCGAAGAAATCGATGTGCGCGTTGAAGAAGAACGAGAGCCGTGGGGCGAAGTCGTCGACGTCGAGGCCGCGCTCGATCGCCGCCTCCACGTAGGTGAACCCGTTCATCAGCGTGAACGCGAGCTCCTGGACCGCGTTCGAGCCGGCCTCGCGGATGTGGTAGCCGGAGATCGAGATCGGATGCCACTTCGGCATCTCCCGCGCGCAGAATTCGACCATGTCCGTGACGAGCCGCATGGACGGCTCGGGCGGGAAGATCCACTCTTTCTGCGCGATGTACTCCTTGAGGATGTCCGTCTGGATCGTCCCGCGGAGCTCCGAACGCGGGACCCCTTGCCGCTCGGCGACGCCGACGTAGAAAGCGAGCGCGATCGGCGCCGTGCAGTTGATCGTCATCGAGGTCGAGACCTCCCCGAGCGGGATCCCCGAGAACAGCGTCTCCATGTCCTCGAGCGAGTCGATCGCGACGCCCTCGCGCCCCACCTCGCCGAGCGACCGCGGGTGGTCGGAGTCGTAGCCCATCAGCGACGGCATGTCGAAAGCCGTCGAGAGACCCGTCTGGCCGTGGTCGAGCAGGTAGCGGAAGCGCTCGTTCGTCTCCTCGGCCGTGCCGAAGCCGGCGAACTGCCGCATCGTCCAGAGCTTCCCGCGATACATCGAGGGGTACACCCCGCGCGTGAAGGGAAAGACGCCCGGGTAGCCGAGGTCCCGCTCCTCGTCGAGCTCGACGGAGTCGGCCGTGTACAGCGGGTCGATCTCGAGGCCGGAGATCGTCGAGAACAGCTCCCCCTGGCGCTCGCCGGAGGTCTCGTAGAGCCCGCGGCGCCACTCCTCGAGGGCGGTGACGCTCTGTGGCCGGTCTTCGGTCGTCGCCATGGAGGACGAATTGTAAGGAGGCCTCGTGGTCACGGCAGAGCCGCGGCTAGCCGAGGAGCGCCTCCACCGCGAAGGCAAGCGCGATCACGAGCAGGGCGACTCCGCGCGAGCCGGATCGTGTTCTCCGAGATATGCCCGGTGAGGCGCGCGCCGAGCCAGCCGCCGGGAAGGGCGCCGGCGACGCCGGCGGCGAGGATGTCACACTCCACCTGGCCCAGCACCGCGTGGGTCAGGAAGGCGACGAAGCCGAGGGCGAAGCCGACCACGTCCGTCAGCAGCGCGCCGACGACGGCGCCGGCGACGGACGGCGGCAACATCCACGCGACGACGCGCCGGTCGACGCGGCCCTCGCGCGCGTGACGCACGCTGCCCCCCGCCGCCGAGGCGGCGCTGATCGCGACGTTCGTGCCGGCACCGGCCGCCGCGTCACCGGAGAGGAGCAGGATCGCCGGCAGCCGCAGCGTCCCGAGCACGAGCCCGATCGCCGAGCCGAGGTAGCCCGCGACGAACGACGCAACGAAAGCTAGGGCCAGCTCCACAGCGTCCTAGCGTGACTGGGTCGTCGGCACTGGTGCGAGGCCGGAGGGCACAGTGCGCGAGCACGGGCCCGGAGAGCATTGCGCCGCTGCCGGCGGCAGGCGCTAGGCGGAGCCGGGCTTCGCCCGGCGGGAGCCGCCCCGGCCAGTCGCGCTAGGAGGAGGAGCTGCCAGGCGTCCAGAGGGGTTCCGACCCGCCCACGTTGGCTGTCCGCGCCAGGATGAAGAGCAGGTCGGAGAGGCGGTTCAGGTAGACGGGCACGAGCGGGTTCAGCTCGACCTGCTCGGCCGCGTCCAGGACGGCGCGTTCCGCCC
>DASTHD010000114.1:0-25580 GCA_035605555.1 Gaiellaceae bacterium | reverse complement strand
GGCCCAGGTCGAGGTCTCGGTCGAGGCGGGTGACCTGAAGGCAGCACGGGCAGCCCGTGACGAGCTCGACGGGATCGCCGAGTCGTTCAAGATGGGCGGGCGCCGGGCTGCGGCGTTCGACGCGGCGGTCGACCTCGCCTCGGGCGAGATCAGCCTGGCCGAGAACGACGCCGAGGAAGCAGCCGCGTTCTTCCGACGGGCACGCGAGCACTGGCAGGAGGTCGGTGCTCCGTACGAGACGGCGCGCGCGAGAATGCTGCTCGGAACCGCGTACCGGCGCCAGGGCGACCAGCACTCGGCGACGGCGGAGCTCGAGGCCGCCCTGGCCACATTCGACCGGCTCGGCGCGCCGGTCGACGCCGACCGCACGAAGGAGCTGCTCGGACGCCAGCAGGCGCGACGCACGTTCATGTTCACGGACATCGTCGACTCGACACGGCTGATGGCGACCCTCGGGAACGAGAAGTGGCGCAAGCTGCTCGCCCGGCACAACGAGCTGCTCCGCGGCCGCATTGTCGAGCGTGGCGGCGAGGTCGTGCAGCAGACGGGTGACGGGTTCTTCGCCGCCTTCGTCGACGCCAGGGCGGCAATCGAGGCGGCGATCGAGATCCAGCGCGCCCTCGACGCCGAGATCGTCGCGCCCGACGTCAGAATCGGCGCCCACGCCGGCGGCACGTTCGAGAGCGACGGCGAGTTCAACCGCTACGGCGGCGACACCGTCCACCTCGCGGCCCGCATCGGCGCAGCCGCCGGCGCCGGGGAGATCCTCGTCAGCCGGGAGACGCTCGACGGCATGTCGGATCGGTTCCGCCTGTCCGAGCCCCGCGCCGAGACGTTCAAGGGCTTCGAGGAGCCGGTCGAGGTCGTCGAGGTGAGCTGGCGCTAGCTCGTTCGGGGTCTGCCGGGCCCCTTACACGCCGATTACGCTGAGTGCGTGAATCACAGCGTTGAGGTCAAGCCGCTTCCGGCACTGAGGGTCAGGCCTTCGCGTGAACGGGCTCGGCTGGAGCGGAAGGCTCGGCTTCTCGCCTGGGGCGGGATCGGCTACCACCTGCTCGAGGCCGCGGTTGCGATCGGCGCAGGGCTGGCGGCGGGCTCGATCGCGCTGATCGGGTTCGGAGCGGACTCGCTGATCGAGTCGCTGGCCGGGTTCGTCGTCGTGTGGCTCTTCACCGGCGCCCGGCTCGGCTCCAGCACGGCCGAGCGCCGCGCGCAGCAGTTGATCGCGATCTCCTTCTTCGTCCTCGCGGCCTATGTCGGGATCGAGGCGACGAGGACGTTGATCGGCGGCGACCATCCCGAGGTGAGCTGGCTCGGCATCGGGCTCGCCGCCTTCACAGCCGCGACGATGCCCCTCCTCGCCGCCTGGAAGCGGCGCGTCGGGCGCAGTCTCAACTCGGCGGCGACGGTCAAGGAGGCTTCGCAGACTCAGCTCTGCGCCTACCTGTCGATTGCGCTCCTGGTCGGCCTCGGCGCGAATGCCCTGTTCGGTCTCTGGTGGATGGATCCGGCCGCCGCGTTGGTGATCGCCGCCGTCGCTGTGAAGGAAGGCCGCGAAAGCTGGCGCGGCGAAGGTTGTTGCGAGACCTGCTAGGGCGAGCGCCGGCTCACCCGCGTGCTCGCCCACCCAGACGAGCCTGCGCGACCTAGCTCGATTGTTCGATGAGCTCGATTCGATACGAATCGGGGTCTTGCACGAAACACAGCCGCGAGCCGCCCTCACGAACCCGGTACGGCTCTCGCTCCGGCTCGATGCCCTGCTCGGCGAGCTGCGCCAGCGTCCGGTCGAGATCGTCCACTCCGATTGCGATGTGGCCGTAGCCCGTTCCGAGGTCGTAGGTGCGTCCGTCGTGGTTGAACGTCAGCTCGAGCTCCGCATCCTCCCCCGGCACCCCGAAGAAGTAGTTCGTGGCCTCGAGCTCGCCGTTACGAACGATCGGAAATTCGCGGCGGAACTCGAGCCCGAGCGCCTCGTAGAAGGCGCGGCTCCTGTCCGGGTCGGTGATCCGGTACATGACGTGCAGATAGCGGGTCATGCCGAGATCGTAGGGCCTACCGCTTGCCCCAGGTCGCCACTTCGCCGAGCGCCCACTCCGCCCAGCCAAGCCGGGCGCGGAGGGCGCGCAGGCCGTGCTCGAGCGCGAGCGCCGCAGCCTTCTCGGGCGGGGTCTGCGGGTCGTCTTCCTCCGCAATCGTCTCGAGCTCCTCGAGCTCGAGCTCGAGGAGCTCCCGCTCGCGCCGGAGGTAGGCGGCGGCCTCCTCGGGCTCGAGGAGCCAGAGGAGGAAGATGCGCAGGAGCTGCTCGTTGCGGCCGCCCCGGTCGGGCTCGGTCTCGCGCAGCCACTGCCGGAGCTCGACGAGGCCCTTCGGCGTCGCCTCGTAGACCTTGCGTCCGCGGGGGCCGCTCCCGGTCTGGCGGATCAGCCCCTCCTCGAGCAGGCGGGCGAGCTCCGGATAGATCTGGCTCCGGCTGGCCGACCACGCGTAGTTGAGCGACGTCGCGAAGGACTTGGCCAGGCCGTAGCCGGTCTCGGGGCTGCGGGCAAGCTGGGCGAGGAGCGCGAACTTCAGCGACATGTCAGTTTTGACAGGTCAAACTCGACATGATGGAATCCTGGCAGATGCTTCGGCTCACGTTGATCGTTGCGATCGCCCTGGCGGCCGTGGGAGCCGCCGGAACGACGTCGGCAGGCGTGGCGCGTCACACGTGCGTCCCGAAGTCGGCCGAGCTGCGCTTCAGGGCGGCCGACGGGACCAGACTCGCCGCCTTTCGCCTCGGGCGGGGTCGGACCGCGGTCCTGCTCGCACATCAGTCTCGCGGCGACGCCTGCCAGTGGGTCGGTTATGCGAGGCGGCTGGCAGGGCTCGGCTACACGGTGATCGCACTGGACTTCCGCGGCTACGGCGACTCGCAGACCCGAGGTGGGCGAGCTCGGGGCCGCCTCGCCGCCGACCTCGCGGCGGCGGCGAAGGCCGCAAGGGCCCGCGGCGCGCAGAAGGTGTTCGCCGTCGGAGCGTCGATGGGCGGTACTGCCGTCCTCGCGGCGGGCGTGAACATCCGCCCATGGCTGAACGGCGTCGTCAACCTCTCGGGGCCGGCCGCGTACCTGTGGATCGACGCGCTCAAGCTCGTGCCGAGGCTCACCGTCCCGGTCCTCTACGTCGTCGGGCAGCAGGACGCTGACTTCGCGATGGACGCCCAGCGGCTCTACGACGCGACCGGCGCGGCGGACAAGACGCTCGGGATCCTCCCCGTCGGCTCGCACGGCGTCGATCTGATGCGCTCAGATCCGGAGGCGCGGGCGCTGGTGGAGAACTTCCTCCGCTCTCACTGACGGCCCGGCGACGGCGTGTGCCGTCACACCGCTAGTCGGCGGTGAGGCGCCGGAGCGATACGCGAACTGCGCCGGGCGCTTCGACCCAGATGAAATGCCCGGCGCCCTCGACGACCTCGACCCAGGCGCCCGGAATCCGCTCGGCCGCGTCCGTCGAGGCGCCGAGCGGCATCGGGCTTCGTGAGCCGTGGACGAAGCCGACGGGGACGCGAACCTGCGGCAGTCCCGCCTCGAGCGCCGGCAGCTCGGCCAGGATCGACGGCACCATCTCGACCGAGCGTGCGGTCGAGACTCGCAGCTCGGGCATCGGCGGCGCGCTGTCGGGATCGGCGAAGTACGCGGGCCAGACGAGACGCAGCCCCTCGAGCGCCAGCTCGTCGTCGATCTCGCCGGCCGTCGAGAGCTCGTCGAGCTCGCGGGCCCGATCGCGTACCGCCTCCGGGGTCCGGCGGAACATCGCCTCGTCGAACTCCGGCCAGCGTCCGTCGCCGATCGAGCCGAGCGGGTCGACCGCGAGCACGCCGAGGAGCCGCTCCGGCATCGCCTTCGCGACGTGGAGCGCGAGATGCCCGCCCCAGGAATGGCCGACGACGTACGCCCTCTGCCAGCCGAGCGCGTCGAGGACGCGGCGAGCATCCTCCACATCTGCCGCCACCGTGTACGGCCCTGCCACGGCGGACGGCTCCTGCCCTCGCTGCTGGTACCACGCGACGTCGTTCTCCTCCGCGAGCTCGTCGGCGAGCTCGCGCAGGTACTCGAAGCCGAGCCCCGGGCCGCCGTGGATGAGGAGCACCGGCGGCCCACTGCCTGCGCGGCCACCCGCGATCAGCGGCCCCTGGTCGTTCGTGGTGAAGTCAGTCCACTCCACGGCGGCGATCGTCTCACAGCCGCCCCGGGATGGCGGCGCGCTACTTCTCGATCGTCGTCCGCGCCGCCGCCGCGGCTGGCTCCGCATGGGCGCTCCGCAGACGAGGCACGCCGGCGGCGGCATAGGCGTCCTCTTCGTCGAGCGTCTCCTTCGCCAGCAGCGCCGCCGCCAGGGAGTCGAGCTTGTCCCGGTTCGCCTTCAGGAGCGCAACCACCTCCTCGTGCGCGTCCTCGACGATGCGGCGCACCTCGTCGTCGACTCGCTCCTGCGTGGCCGGCGAGACCTCCGCGACGCCGGGAAGGAGCGGCCCCGTCCCGTCCCGAGGGATCACCGCCACCGGACCGATCTCCGGGCTCATGCCCCACCTTCCCACCATCTGGCGGGCAATCTCGGTGAGCTGCTGGATGTCCGACTCGGCGCCGGTGCTCGTCTCGCCGTAGACCACCTCTTCCGCCGCTCGGCCGCCTAGCGCCACCTTGATCCTCGCCTGGACCTCCGGCTCGCGGTAGTTGAAGCGGTCGCTCTCGGGGGCCGAGAAGGTGACGCCGAGCGCGAGCCCGCGCGGGATGATCGAGACCTTGCGCACCGGGTCGGCTCCCTCGGTCAGCATGCCGACGATCGCGTGGCCGCCCTCGTGGTACGCCGTCCGCCGGCGGTCTTCGGGGCTCATCATCACCTGGCGTTCCGCGCCGAGCACGATCCGCTCGAGGGCGTCCGTGAAATCGGGCTCCGTGACGACCTGATGGCCGCGCCTGGCCGCCAGCAGCGCGGCCTCGTTGACGAGATTGGCGAGGTCGGCGCCGACCATCCCGGGCGTAGCGGCCGCGATCCTGCCGAGGTCGACGTCGGGCCCGAGCGGGACGCCGCGGGTATGGACGCTGAGGATCGCCTCCCGCCCTGCACGATCCGGCGGTTGCACGGCGACCCGGCGGTCGAAACGACCCGGCCGCAGAAGCGCCCGGTCGAGCACGTCGGGGCGGTTGGTCGCGCCGATCACGATCACCTTCGTGTCGGAGTCGAACCCGTCCATCTCGGTGAGGATCTGGTTCAGGGTCTGCTCGCGCTCGTCGTTGCCGCCGCTGAAGCCGGCGACGCCGGACGTGCGGGAGCGGCCGATCGCGTCGAGCTCGTCGATGAACACGATCGACGGCGCCGCCTCCTTGGCTTGCGCGAACAGGTCCCGGACTCGGGATGCGCCCACGCCGACGATCGCCTCGACGAACTCGGACGCCGCCAGCGAGAAGAACGGGACGTCGGCCTCGCCGGCGACGGCGCGGGCAAGCAGGGTCTTGCCGGTGCCGGGCGGCCCGGAGAGGAGGACGCCGTGCGGGATGCGCGCGCCGAGCTTCCGGTAGCGCTCGGAGTTGCGGAGGTAGTCGACGACCTCGGCCAGCTCGGCCTTCGCCTCGTCGATGCCGGCGACGTCCGCGAACGTCACCCGGTCGCCGGACGGCTGGTACCGCCGGGCGCGCGACCGCCCGAACGAGCCGAGCACGTTCTGGACGTTCCCGGACCGCCGCAGGAGCATGAACAGGAGAAAGATGAAGAGCAGGGTCGGGCCGAACCCGAACAGGAGGTTCTGCCACCAGGGCGCGCCCTTGTCGAGCGGTTCCGCGTTGACGACGACGCGCTTCTCCTCGAGCAGCCGCGAGAGCGCGTCGTTGTCCGCGAAGGCCGGGATCTCGGTGCGGAAGAGCGTGCTGGGCTTCGACCCGGCGTACGACAGCTTCTGGTCGAAGGTGCCCTGGATCGCCGTGCCTTTCGACGTGATCGAATCGACATGACCGCCCCGCACCTGCTGAAGGAAGAACGGGCTGTAGGGCACACGCTCGCGGTGCGGGGGCTGCATCGCGCGGGAGCCGATGTAGAAGTTGACGGCCAGGAGGGCGAGCGCGAACACGATCCACCACCGGCCGATCCGGAGGTTCTGGAACTGCGGTCGGCGCGGCGCCTGGCCGTCTCCCTTTTTCGTCTGATCCTCGCGCGACTCGGTCACCGCCGCTCCATCTTGCGCGCGCCCGGAGCCGGGCGCAAACGGATCGGCGTTACTCTCCGACCCCAGATGCGCGACGCCTGGCTCGAGCTCGACGTCACTCTGAAGCAACGCATTCGGACGGTGCTCGAGGATCCTGAGCGTCTCGTCACCGAGGCGGAGTTGCGGAAGCTCTCCGAGGAGGGGCGAGGCCTGACGCTGATCCTCCGCGCGGAGCTCCAACGCCTCGAGCAGCGGCTGGGCGAGCTCGACGCCGATCCGCTGACTTCTCTCAGTGACATTGCACCGGCGTTCCGCCGAGTTCACGATTTTCGCGAGCACCTCGTCGAGCTCGATTCGCTCTTGTCGGCGCTGCACGATCGGGCGCGGGTGGTTCGAACGTCGCGCCTGTTGGGCTCGAAGCTACGACCGCTCGAGTAGCTTCGACCCGGTCTTACGAGCTCCGGGTGAAGACGAGGCGCCAGCGGACGAGGATCTTCTCCGTCAGCTTGACCGTCGGGTCGTTCGCCGCCGTCCCGGTCAGCTCGCGCGTGACCGAGCCGGTCGCGACGACCCTGGCGCGGCCCGCCCTCAGCGCGGCCTCGTTCACCGAGCCGATCACGCGTTGGGGCCACGGGGTCAGCACCCTGTCCGCGTCCTGCCCGCACAGGCGGGTCTTCGGCGCCGGGACGTCGCTCCCGCGGATGAACGCGATCCGGTTCCGGCCAACGCGCGCGAAGCTTGCGTGCGCGGTCACGGGCGCGAACGTCGTTGCCCGGCAGGTGCCGCGGAGGCGCTCCGGCGGGAGGAACCGGCACCGGCGGAGCTCCGAGAAGGCACCGGCGAGCTGCGTGCCGCCGATGCGCACAGCGATCCTGCCGCGCAGCTTCCGGACCGATGCCCGCGCTCGGCTCCGGAGCTCGAGGGAGAGGCCGCCCGAGCCGGTGCGGTTGATCGTGCAGTCCTCTGGCATCGTCGTGACCTGCGTGTAGCTCACCTCGTCGCGCACCGTCGCCTGAAGCGTGACGGCGTAGGTGGGCGAGGAGGCCGCTTGGGCCGAAAGCGGCAAAGCGGCCAGCACGGCGAGGAAGCTCAGTGCGGCGAGCTTCATGGCTCTAGATCTTCCCTGATCAGGCCGAACAGAATCCCGTCGACCCATTCGCCGTGCCGGTCGTACGCCTTCCGCTTCACCCCTTCGCGGACGAAGCCAACGCGCTCTGCATGCCGGATTGCCCGCTCGTTGAACCCGTAGCACTCGAGCTGGAGGCGGTGGAAGCCGAGGTCGAAGATCAGGTGACGCTGGAACTGGCGCGCCGCCTCGTCCGCCAGTCGCCGGCCGCGAAAGTCGGGATGGATCGCCAGGCCGCCGAGGTGCGCGATCCGGCTGCGACGGTTCGAGAGGCTGAACTCCATCATCCCCGCCCGCCCCTCGGCCACCTCGATCACGAACACGCCGAGCTCCTCGGGCGTCTCCTGAGAGGCGCGGATCTCCTCCCGAACGCTGTCGGCGTCGCGCGGCCTCGACGCTGCGAGAAACGGCTCGATCTCGCCGTCGTTGAGCAGGCCGACGATGAAGTCGACGTCGTCCTCGGTCGCCCGGCGGATCGAGACGTCGCTCACGGCGTCGGCGCTGGCGCGGTGTGCCGCCGGCGCACGGTCTTTACCACGCCGGAGCCGAGCGCCACGCCCGCGAGGATCAGCGCGAGCCCGACAATCGCGGTCGGCTGAACCTGCTCGTCCAGCAGCAAAGCGCCATAGAGCAGCGCGGTCACCGGCAGCAGGTAGACGACCAGGCTCGCCCGAGACGAGCCGTATTGCCCGATCATGTAGAGGTAGAGCAGGATCCCGACGCCCGTCCCGAGGATGCCGAGCGCGGCGACCGAGACGAGTGCTTTCCAGCCCGGCGCCTCGGCCGGCGCCTGGAAGACGAAGAACGGCAGCAGGACGACAGCGCCCCAGAACGCCGACGCGGTGCCGACGAGGAGACCGGACGCATCGCCGAGCTTGCGCTGGCTGTAGAGGCTGCCCGCCGCGTACGAGATCGAGGCCAGGATCACGGCGAAGGTGCCGATCGCCCCGGCCCAGCCGCCCTCCGGGTGGACGCCGACGAGAACGCCCACGCCAAGGATCCCGATCGCGATCCCGAGCGCCCGCACCCCGGTCACGCGCTCGTGCGGCGCGAACTTGATCGCGAGCAGCGCGACGAAGATCGGCATCGACGCGTTCCCGATGGCGGCGATGCCCGAGTCGATCCTCGTCTCGCCCCAGGCGATCAGCCAGAACGGGAGCGCCGTGCTGATGATCCCGAGCACGAAGCCGGCCGTCCCGAACTGACGGATGCAGCCCGCGGCGCCGCGAACGCCCCGCTTGGCGATCAAGATCGCGCCGAGGAAGACGGTCGCGATCAGGCAGCGACCGAACATCGTCGCCGTGGGCGTGAGGTCCTCGATCGCGAGCTTGATGAACATGAACGAGGAGCCCCAGATCGCGGCGAGGACGAGCAGCACCGTGACGTAGCCCCTGGCCATTCGGAGAACCTAGCTGTGTCCGCAGGGGCTACTAGACTCGGGTCCCTGACTCGGGTCGTCGAGCAGCCGCTCCACCGCGTCCTCGGCCTCACGGACGGGGAGCTTGACCGTATCTGCGATCTGCTCGAGCGCGAGCCGAACCACTTCGAGCTGGCGGTCTTCTCGCTGCTCTGGTCCGAGCACTGCGGCTACAAGCACTCGGCGCTGCTGCTGAGGCGGCTCCCGTCGAGCGGCGAGCGCGTGCTGCAGGGGCCCGGGGAGAACGCCGGCGTGCTCGACCTCGGCGACGGCCAGGCAGTGGCGTTCAAGGTCGAAAGCCACAACCACCCGTCCGCCGTGGAGCCGTTCCAGGGCGCGGCGACCGGCGTCGGCGGGATCCTCCGCGACGTGATCGCGATGGGGGCGCGGCCGATCGCGCTCCTCGACGGGCTCCGCTTCGGCGAGCCCGGCTGGATGTTCGAGCGCGCCGTCGAGGGGATCGGTCACTACGGAAACTGCGTCGGCGTCCCGACGGTCGGCGGCGAGGCGGTGTTCGACGAGGCCTACACCGGCAACTGTCTGGTGAACGCGATGTGCGTCGGGCTGCTGCCGGTCGAGCGGGTGTTGCGGGCAGGTGCGACGGAGCCGGGGCGGTCGATCGTCCTCTACGGCGCGACCACCGGGCGGGACGGCATCGGCGGCGCGTCGGTGCTCGCGAGCCAGGAGCTCGGCGAGGATGACGCGGACAAGCGGCCGACGGTGCAGATCGGCGATCCGTTCACGGGAAAGAAGCTGATCGAGGCGAGCCAGGAGCTCGTCGAGCTCGGTCTCGTGGACTCGCTGCAGGACTGCGGCGCGGCGGGGCTGGCCTCGTCGCTGGCCGAGATGGCGCGCGACGGCGCCGGCGTCGACGTCGAGCTCGACCGCGTCCCGCTCCGCGAGGACGACCTCGAGCCCTGGGAGATCATGATCTCCGAAAGCCAGGAGCGGATGGTGTGCGTCACGGACCGGGTGGACGACGTCGCCGCCGTGTGCCGGAAATGGGATCTGCACCACGCCGTGATCGGCGAGGTAACGGAGACCGGGGAGCTGCGTGCGTTCCACGACGGCGAGCTCGTCGGAGAGATCCCGGCGCGGCTCCTGACGGACGAATGCCCGCGCTACAGGATTCCCACCCTCGCGAAAGGGACGGCCCCGGCGTCGCCTCCGGCCGAGCCGAACCTCCGTAGCCGGCGCTGGATCTACGAGCGCTACGACCAGCTTGTCGGCTCCCGAACGATCCGTCGCCCCGGGCTGGACGCTGCCGTGCTCCAGCTCCGTCCGTCCTTCCGGGGGCTCGCGGTCTCGCTGGACGGGCCGCCGGTCGGGGAGCGCGATCCCTTCCGTGCGGGGGCGCTGGCGGTGCTGGACGCGGCACGGAATGTGGCGTGCGTCGGCGGAGAACCGATTGGCCTCACGGACTGCCTCAACTTCGGGAACCCGGAGAAGCCGGAGATCGCGTGGGAGCTCGAGCAGGCGATCGAGGGCATCGCGCAAGCCGCGGAGGCGCTCGGCATCCCCGTGGTATCGGGAAACGTCTCGCTCTACAACGACACCGACGGCCGGTCGATCCCGCCGACGCCCGTGGTCGGCTGCGTGGGCCTCGTCCCGGACGTGCGCCTCGTGCCGCAGGGCTGGCGCGCGGGTGACAAGCTGAGCGTGGTGCGGAGCGCCGGCGGCGATCTCGCGGAGGAGGCTCGGCTGATCGGCCTGGTCTGGCGGGCGGCGCCCGAGCTGTCGCTGGCGCACGACGTCTCGGACGGCGGTGTCGAGCAGGCGCTGCGGGAGATGGCGGAGTGGAGCGTCGCCACCGCCGACGTGGACGTGCCGGACCCCGGATCGGTGCGGTTCGTCCTTGGCGGCCCGCAGGTCCCCGACTTCGCCGAGGAGGTAGGACAGGTCTAGATGTGCGGCGTCTTCGGCATCCGGGCTCCCGAGCGCGACGTCGCGCGCGTCGCCTACTTCGGACTCTTCGCGCTGCAGCACCGCGGTCAGGAGTCGGCCGGAATCGCCGTCTCCGATCAGGGCCGCCTCACCGTCCTCCGCGACATGGGCTTGGTCGCGCAGGTGTTCTCGGAGCAGACCCTGCACGGCCTCCAGGGGGACGTCGCGATCGGGCACACCCGCTACTCGACGACCGGGTCGACGCACTGGGCGAACGCGCAGCCGCTCGTCCACCACGGCCGTGTCCGGACGGTCGCGCTCGGCCACAACGGGAACCTCACGAACGCCGAGGAGCTCCGCGAGGAGCTCGCCGAGGAGGGCGTCAAGCTCGCCTCCACCTCCGACTCCGAGCTGATCGCTGCCCTGATCGCGAACGACGACGCGCCCCTCGAGGACGCCGTTGCCAACACGCTGGGCCGCCTCGAAGGTGCCAGCACGGTGGTCGCACTCGCGGAGGGCAAGCTGCTCGGCTTCCGCGACCCGCACGGCTTCCGGCCGCTCGCGCTCGGCCGGATCGACGGTGACTGGGCGCTCGCCTCGGAGACCTGCGCGCTCGACCTGGTGGGCGCCGAGTACGAACGTGAGGTCCGGCCGGGCGAGCTCGTCGCGATCGACGAGGAGGGTCTCCACTCCCACCAGTCGGTCGAGCCGTCGCGGCGGGCGCTTTGCCTGTTCGAGTTCATCTACCTCGCCCGCCCCGACTCCCGGCTCGCCCACGAGGAGATCCACACGGCGCGGGTCCGGATGGGCGAGGCGCTCGCCCGGGAGGCCCCGGTGGACGCCGACCTCGTGATGCCGGTGCCCGACTCCGGAACCCCGGCGGCGATCGGCTTCGCGCGGGAGTCCGGGATCCCCTTCAGCGAGGGCCTGATCAAGAACCGCTACGTCGGCCGGACGTTCATCCAGCCCGATCAGGGGCTGCGCGAGCAGGGAATCAAGCTGAAGTTCAACCCGCTGGCGGAGGTCGCCGGCAAGCGCGTCGTCGTGGTCGACGACTCGATCGTCCGGGGAACGACGATGCGGCAGCTCGTGTCGGTACTCCGCGAGGCTGGCGCGACGGAGGTCCACGTCAGGGTCTCCTCACCGCCCGTCATCTCGCCGTGCTTCTACGGCATCGACTTCGGCGACGACCGCCAGCTCGTCGCGGCCGGCCAAACGGTCGAAGACACGCGCCGGCAGATCGGCGCGACCACCCTCGCACACCTCTCGCTCGAGGCCGCGCAGGAGGCGACGACGCGGCCCGCCTCCGAATGCTGCCGCGCCTGCTTCACGCGCGAGTATCCGACCCGCATCCCTGCGGATCGGACACTCGCGAAGCTTCGGTTCGAGACCGCCGCCGTCTAGGCCCGGCTACTGCTCGAGCACGCGGCTCGCCTTGGCGATCCCGCGCGAGAGGATGTAGGCGATCGTCACCCACTTGAAGAAGTCGAACCACGACGCGGCGTCCAGCACGTCTGAGGCCCACGCGACGATCCAGGCGACGATCAGGACGACCAGGTAGAGCGCGAACTCGGCGTTGCCGGGGATCGGCAGCCGAGCGACGTCGACGGTGACTCCGCCGCCGCCGTAGGACCTCGGCGTCGTCCGTGTCGGCTCATCGGGACCTGTTGACATCGTTCTCCTTTCTCTCAGGCTGCTTGACCGGGAACATGGACGATCTCGAGCTTGAGGCCGTCCGGGTCATAGAAAAACACGGCGTAGTAGCCGGGGATGTACCCGTATTCGCGGGGGAGACTCTCGATCTCCGCGCCCTGCTCCTCGAGCCAGTCGCCGCGCTCGTCGACGACGGCGCGTGAGTACGCCTCGAAGGCGAGGTGATGCAGGCCGAGCCGATAGCGGTCGACGCCGTGAGGGGTCTCGGACTGGGCCTCGCGGAGCCCGATCGAGCTGCCGGGGCCCCACAGGTACCAGATCGTCTCGCCGCGCTCACCCTCCGTCTCGGAGAGCCCGTGCCAGCCGAGCGGGCCGAGCAGATCCCGGTAGAACGACAGGCTGCGCTCGATCGAGGAGACGACGAGGTCGACATGGTGCACGCCCGAGGACCGCATGTGACGTGCAGCACGATTCAGCCTGCACCCTCAAGCTCCTTCCCCCGGCCGTAGCGGACGGCGCGCGACGCAGTGCGCGGATCGACCCCTTCCTCGAGCAGCCGCTGGCGCAGCTCGCCCTCGGCGGCGAGCTTCAGGAACAGCCAGGCGAGCGCGCCGATCGTGACGAGTGAGCCCTCGACCATCATGATCCCGCCTGCCCAGCCCTGGTCCTCGAGCGGGCTGATCCCCCACCGTCCCCGGTGTTCATAGAACGGGTAGATCACTGTGCCCGACCAGATGAAGACATTGCCCAGCACCGTCTCGATCAAGCGGACGGCGATCACGTAGCCGAACTTCCAGCCGGTGCCGAACCACTCGGGCCCCGGGAGCACCTCCACGACCGCCCCCCACATGATCACGCCGGCCGCGAAGAAGCAGATGTGCTCGAGCGCATGGATCGCGCCGTGATGGAGCGCCGCGTCGTACATACGCGGGAGGTGCCAGAAGTAGAGGTTCACCGCCCAGAGCGGGAGCGCCACGAGCGGGTGGCCGAGGATGCGGAGCCGCGACACGGGCTGCAGCGCGAGCAGCGGCCGGAGAATGGGGCCCGTCAGCCCGACGACGAAGGCCAGCGCCGCCAGGTCGCCGATCACGACGTGCTGCGTCATGTGGACCAGGAAGAGCTCGTCCTCGTACGGCATGAGCGCTCCGCCGGCGAGCAAAACCAGCGAGAGCGCGAACGACGCCTGCCGCCACCACGCCACGGGCGCCCCGCGCTGCGCGAGCGTCCGGGCGCGCCGGAAGTACATGACTGCGAAGACCGCGACCGGCGCGAGTTGCAGCAGGATCGTCATTCGTCGCCTTTAGAGTGCATCCCGGTTGGAGGGTAGGACGTACGAGGCGGCGGGAGTGTCCCTCGCAGCGGCCGAGTCGGTCGTCGACCGGCTGCGCGCCGCCGTCGAGTCGACCGGCGCGCGCGGGTTCGGCGCCTTCGCCGGGCTGCACCCGCTCGACGACGGGCGGCTGCTGGCGGCCTCGACCGACGGCGTCGGCACGAAGCTGATCCTGGCCCGGCAGCGGGGGCGGCTGCGGGACTGCGGCGCAGACCTCGCCGCGCACTGCATCAACGACGTGATCACGACCGGGGCGCAGCCGCTGCTGCTGCTCGACTACGTCGCGGCGAACCGGATCGAGCTGGACGAGGTGGCGGAGCTGGTGGAGGGCGCCGCGGACGTCTGCCGCCAGGCGGGCGTTGCGCTCGTCGGCGGCGAGACGGCCGAGCTGCCCGGCATCTACGCCGAGGGCGAGCTCGACTTCGCCGGGACCTGCGTCGGGATCGTGGAGCGCGACCGCCTGATCGACGGCTCCCGCGTGGAAGAGGGCGACGTCGTGGTCGGGTTCCCGTCGGCGGGGTTGCACGCGAACGGCTTCACGCTTGCCCGGCGGGTGCTGGAGGACGAGGACTACGACGGGGCGGATCTCCTCGCGCCCACGCGGTTGTACCTGGATGACGTGCGCGCGCTCCACGAGCCGCGCGCACTGGCGCACGTCACCGGCGGGGGAATCGCAGCGAACCTGTCGCGGGTCATCCCTCCGGGACTTCGCGCCGAGCTCGACTGGGCCGCCTGGGACCGCCCGCCGGTCTTCGAGTGGCTCGCGCGCCACGTCGAGGAGGACGAGCTGCGGCGGGTCTTCAACCTCGGGATCGGGTTCTGCGCAGTTGTCTCCGATCCAGGCGACACCATGGTGATCGGCCGGATCGTCGCCGCATGATCGGCGTGCTCGTCAGCGGCGAGGGGACGAACCTCCAGGCGCTCCTCGACGCCGGCCTCCCCGTCGCTTGTGTTGCATCAAACGTGGCCGGCGCTCCCGCGCTCGAGCGGGCCGAGCGGGCGGGTGTTGCAACACGAGCCTTTCCGCTCGAGGAGTACGCGACGCGGGAGGAGCGCGACGACGCGATGGGGGCGTGGCTGGACGGCCACCACGTCGACCTTGTCGTCTGCGCCGGATACATGCACCTGCTGCGCAAGCCCTTCCTCGACCGGTTCGCCGGGCGGATCGTCAACACCCACTCTGCGCCGCTGCCCGACTTCCCGGGCGCCCACCCGATCGAGGACGTGCTCGCCGCGGGCGTCCACGAGACGGCCGCGACGGTGCACTACGTGGACGAGGGCGTCGACACCGGCGCCGTGATCGTCGCGGAGCCAATCCCGGTGCTCGAGGGCGACACCGTCGAGACGCTGCGGGCCCGCGTCCAGGCCGTCGAGCACCGCCTCCTCCCCCGCACGGTCCTGGAGCTCATCAGCTGATCCGCCGCGCGCTCCTCTCGGTCTGGGACAAGGAGGGACTGGTCGACTTCGCCGAGGGCCTGCGCGGGCACGGCGTCGAGCTGGTGGCGAGCGGCGGGACTGCCGAGCACCTGCGTGAGCACGGGATCGAGGCGACGCCGGTCGAGGAGCTGACGGAGATACCCGAGATGCTCGGAGGGCGGGTGAAGACGCTCCACCCTCGCATCCACGCAGCCATCCTCGCGCGGCGCGACCACCCCGACGACCTGGCGGCGCTCGACGAACATGAGATCGAGCCGTTCGACCTCGTCTGCGTGAGCCTCTATCCGTTCCGCCAGATCGCGGGCCGCTACGGGGTGACGGAGGAAGAGGCGGTCGAGATGATCGACATCGGCGGGCCGTCGATGCTTCGCGGCGCGGCGAAGAACTTCGCGCACGTCGTGCCGGTGTGCCGACCGGAGCGCTACCCCCAGATCCTCGCCGAGCTCGACACGACAGGTCAGGTCTCGGCGGACACGCGGCGCGAGCTCGCGGCCGAGGCGTTCGCGACGACGGCGGCCTACGAGGCGGCGATCTCGACCTGGTTCCTCGGGCGCGAGCCGTTTCCGGAGCGCTTCATTCCGACCTTCCTCAAGGTGGACGCCCTCTCGTACGGCGAGAACCCACACCAGCGGGCGGCGTACTACGCCGAGGAGGGGGCACGCCGGCACCTCCTCTCACGGGTCGAGCAGGTGCACGGCAAGGAGCTCTCCTACAACAACCTCAACGACCTCTCGGCGGCGCGCCGGCTGCTCGGCGAGTTCCAGCTGCCGGCGGCTGTGGTGGTCAAGCATGCGCAGCCGTCAGGCGTCGGCGTCGCGGCGACGATCGAGGAGGCGTTCGCGAAGGCCCACGACGCCGACCCCGTCTCGGCGTACGGGATGGTGCTGGCGCTCAACCGGCCGGTGAGCGAGCAGCTGGCCCGCGAGCTCGCGACGAAGTTCGTCGAGGTCGTGATCGCCCCCGACTACGACGGGGCCGGTCTCCAGGCGATGCGCGAGAAGCCGGCGACGCGGATCCTGGTGGACCGGGAGCGCCGGCGACAGGATCTCGGGGAGCGGGAGTACAAGCGCGTGATCGGCGGGCTCCTCGTCCAGGACGGCGACCGCGAGCTCGACGACCGGAGCGGCATGGAGCTCGTCTGCGGCGAGGCGAGCGAGGAGCTCTGGGGCGACCTCATCTTCGCCTGGCGCGTCTGCAAGCACGTCGTGTCGAACGCGATCGTGCTCGCGCAAGACCTCGGGACGATCGGGATCGGCGCCGGGCAGACGAGCCGGGTGGACGCCTCGCGGATCGCGATCGAGAAGGCGAGAGAGCACGGCCACGACCTCAGCGGCTCGGTGCTCGCCTCTGACGCGTTCATCCCGTTCGCCGATGGCGCCGAGGCCGCGCTCGAGGCGGGCGTGACGGCGATCATCCAGCCGGGTGGGGCAAAGCGGGACGCGGAGGTGATCGACGCGGTTCAGCGTGCGGGCGCCACGATGATCTTCACCGGCCGGCGCCACTTCCGGCACTAGGCTTCCCCGATGCCTCGCGAGTACCCCACGGCGCTGGAGCTCGTCGGCCACACGCCCATCGTGCGCCTCCAGAAGCTCATGCCGCCGGGCGGCCCGGAGCTCCTCGTCAAGCTCGAGTACCTCAACCCTGGGGGCTCGGTCAAGGACCGGATCGGCCTGCCGTTGATCGAGGCCGCCGAGCGCGACGGCCACCTGAAGCCCGGCGGGACGATCGTCGAACCGACCTCCGGCAACACCGGCGTCGGCCTCGCAGTCGCCGCCGCGATCAAGGGCTATCGCTGCATCTTCGTGATGCCGGACAAGATGAGCCAGGAGAAGATCTCGCTCCTGCGCGCCTACGGCGCCGAGGTCGTAATCTGCCCGACCGCTGTCGACGCCGACTCGCCGGAGAGCTACTACTCGGTCTCCGACCGGCTCGCCGAGGAGATCCCCGGCGCGTTCAAGCCCGACCAGTACTCGAACATGGCGAACCCGGACGCCCACTACGAGCAGACCGGGCCCGAGATCTACGAGCAGACCCGCGGCGAGATCGATGCCTTCGTCGTCTCCGTCGGCACCGGCGGCACCGTCTCCGGCGCCGGCCGGTACCTCAAGGAGCGGAATCCGGAGATCCTGATCGTGGGCGCCGACCCAGAGGGCTCCGTCTACACGGCCATGGAGGAGACGGACATCCACCCCTACCTCGTCGAAGGGATCGGGAAGGACACCTGGCCGCGGACGATGGCGCGAGACGTCGTGGACGAGTGGGTCCGTGTCTCGGATCGCGACTCGTTCCTCACCGCCCGGCGCCTCGCCCGCGAGGAAGGGATCCTCGCCGGAGGCTCCGGCGGCACCTCCGTCTGGGCCGCGCTCGAGATCGCGAAGCGCTTCGGCCCGGGCGCGCGGATCCTGACGATGATCCCCGACAGCGGGCGCAACTACCTGTCGAAGTTCTACGACGACAACTGGATGCTCGACCACGGCTTCCTGGAGCGCCGCGCGCCGGCGCCGACGGTCGAGCAGGTCCTCAGCTCCAAGGGGACCGAGGAGCCCGACATCCCGGCGCTCGTCACGATCGCCGCGAACCAGAAGGTCGGCGCCGCCATCGATTTGATGCAGCGCTACTCGATCTCACAGCTGCCGGTGATCCGGGACGGCGAGGTCGAGTCGCTTGCCGACGTGATCGGGTCGCTCCAGGACCGCGACCTCCTCGACCGCGTCTTCAAGAATCCCGACGCGCTCCACGAGGACGTC
This sequence comes from Gaiellaceae bacterium, assembly GCA_035605555.1. Lineage (GTDB taxonomy): Bacteria > Actinomycetota > Thermoleophilia > Gaiellales > Gaiellaceae > JACDAN01. The sequence continues at coordinate 7,808 of DASTHD010000114.1, read as the reverse complement.
GCCGCCGCCATGCAGGCGCCGCTCGCCGCAATCGACGCCGACGACCCGCTGGACGAGGTCTTCTCGACGCTGACCGGGCAGCGGAACGCCGTGCTCGTGGCGCGTGAGGGCCGCCCCGTCGGCGTCCTCACACGGACCGACCTGCTCGAGTACCTGGCGCACAACCGCTAGTGCGAGTCGTCCTCTTCTCGGACGTCCACGGGAACGGGGTCGCGTTCCGCGCGATGCTGGACGACCTTGCCAAGCAGGACTACGACGCAGTGGTCTGCCTCGGCGACCACGCCCAAGGCGGACCGGAGCCCGCGCAATGCCTGGAGCTCATCCGGGAGCTCGGCTGTCCGGCCGTCTACGGCAACTCCGACCACTTCCTCCTGACGCTCGACCCCGGCGAGGAGGAGGCGACCGAGACCCAGCTGGACACCGCGCGCTGGTCCCAGTCTCAGCTCACCGACGCGCAGCTCGAATTCCATCGCAGCTTCCAGCCGACGGTCAGGCTCGACCTCGGCGGCGGCCGTTCGCTGCTCGCCTTCCACGGCACGCCCCGCTCGCGGGACGCGATCGTCGGACCCTGGATGGAGGAGCCCGACTTCCGCGCGGCGTTCGCCGACGAGGACGCGACCGTGTTCGCAGGCGGCCACACCCACCAGCAGTGGGCGCGGCGGCTCGGCGACGCGTATTACGTGAACCCCGGCAGCGTCGGGTTGCCTGTCGACCACCTCCAGGACGTCAGTGACCCGTGCGCCGACCATGCGGCCGAGTACGCGCTCCTCACCGTCGACGGCGGCGTGACAGTCGAGTTCCGGCGGGTCCCCTTCGACCCGGCGGAGGTCGTCCGGGCCATCGAGGCCGCCGGCATGCCCCATCCCGACAAGTCCGCACGAACCTGGCGTTCACGCTGACCATCCCGGAGGCGCGTCGCCGCGCCGTCGCCGGACAGCTGTTGCCGGCTCCGAAGGACACGTCGATCTTCGACGTGGTCAACCACCTGGGCTATCTCCAGCTCGACCCGACGAACTCGATCGCCCGCACTCACCTGCTCGTGCTGTGGAGCCGCCTCGGCAGGTTCGACGAGGCCGAGCTGGAGCGGATGCGGTGGGAGACCCGAGAGCTCTACGAATACGCCGCGGCAATCGTCCCAACCGCGGATCACCCGATCCACAAGACCCACATGCGGCGCTTTCCGGACGCGTACGGCGGGCCCTGGCCGGCCCAGCTGCACAGGTGGATGCGCGACAACGCCACGCTCCGTCGCTCGATCGTCTCCCAGCTCCGGAAGAACGGGCCGACGGCGGGCCGCGACCTGGAGGACATCTCCAAACGCTCCTGGCGCTCGACGGGCTGGACGAACAATCGCAACGTCTCCCGGATGCTCGAGCTGATGCACGCGAAGGGCCAGATCGTCGTCGTCGACCGGTCGGGCCAGCAACGGATCTGGGATCTCAGCGAGAACTGGCTCCCGAAGGACTCCGAGCGGTTGACCAACGCCCAGGCGGACCGGCGAATGATGGAGCGCTCGGCGCGCAACCTCGGAGTCGCGACGGCCTCGGAGATCCGACGCGAGTTCTTCGCCGGCGGGCCCTGGCCTGGCCCCGAGCCGGCGTTCAAGTCCCTCGTGCGCGACAAGACGCTCCTGCCCGTCGAGGTGGAGGGGCTCAAGGGCGAGCGCTTCGTGCATCGCGACATGCTCGAGCTCCCGGCACAGCGCCGGAACTTCACGACCTTCCTCTCGCCTTTCGACCCGCTGATCCGCGACCGGAAACGCAACCTCGCGTTCTGGGACTTCGACTTCAAGATCGAGATCTACGTCCCGAAGGAGAAGCGGAAGTACGGCTACTTCGTCCTTCCGATCCTCCAGGGCGACGACCTCGTGGGGCGCATCGACCCGGTCTTCGACCGCAAGACCGGCGTGCTGGAGGTCCAGGGCGTCTGGTGGGAGGAGGGCAGGAAGGAAGTGCCGCTCGAGAAGCCGCTCGAGCGGCTCGCGGCCTTCGTCGGCGCTGAGAGCATCCGAACCTAGTGCCGGCCACAGAGATCACGCGAGAGGAGGCGCGGAGGATCGCCGTCCGTGCCCAGCTACTGGACGGGTCTGCGACGAGCGTCCTCGACACCGTCCGACGCCTCGGCTTTCTTCAGGTCGACCCGATCGCCACGGTCGCCCCGCCGCAGTACCTCGTCCTCTGGAGTCGCCTCGGCCCGTACGACCGCGCCGAGCTCGACCGCCTCGTAGAGCAACGAGAGCTCTTCGAGTGGAACGCCTTCATCTGGCCCAGGGAGGATCTGCCGCTGATCCAGGCCAGGATGCGTCGGCGCTGGGGCCACTACAAGCGCGAGCAATGGGCGCAGCAGTTTCTAAAGGAGCAGTCGGGTCTCCGGCGCTACGTCCTCCGCGAGCTCGAGCGCCGCGGACCGCTGCCGTCGCGCGAGCTCGAGCACACAGACGCGCGGTACCACGAGCGGACCGTCTGGTGGGGGACCCGGGCGCAGCTGACGTGGATGCTGGAGCTGCTGCACCTGCGCGGGCGAATCGCCGTCGCCGGCCGGGACGGCACGCACCGGCTGTGGGATCTCGCCGAGCGCGTCTACCCGAAGACCGAGGCGGCCCCTGCAGCCAAGGCGAGGCGTCTCGCCGACGAGAAGCGCTTTCGGTCGCTCGGCGTGCGCCTGGAGAAGGGCCGCTGGCTCGCCCACCCCGACGCAGACTCACGGCCGGTCGGCAGCCGCGTGACGTTCCTCTCGCCGTTCGACCGGCTGATCCACGACCGGGATCGCGCGGAGGCGCTTTGGGACTTCCGCTACCGCCTGGAGATGTACGTCCCGAAGGCGAAGCGCGAGTACGGCTACTACGTGCTCCCGATCCTGCGCGGCGACGACATCGTCGGCCGAATCGAGCCCGTGTTCGACCGGAAGACGCGGGTGCTCCACGTCAACGGTGTCTGGTGGGAGCCCGGGAAGCGCGAGGCGAAGCTCGACAAGCCGCTGCGACAGCTCGCCGCCTTCCTCGGCGCGGATAGCATCAACGGTTGATGGCGGACTTCGAGACTCGCGCGATCCACGAAGGGCAGGAGCCGGATCCGGCCACCGGCTCGGTGACGGTGCCGATCTACCAGACGTCGACCTATGTCCAGGAGGCGGTCGGCGTCCACAAAGGGTACGACTACGCCCGGGTCGCGAACCCGACGCGCACCGCCCTCCAGCTCTGCCTAGCTTCGCTCGAGAGCGCCGAGCATGGAGTCGCCTACAGCTCCGGCATGGGCGCCGTCACGACCGTGATGCACCTCGTCAACCCCGGCGACCACGTCGTCTGCGTGAACGACGTCTACGGCGGCGTCTACCGGCTCTTCTCGCAGGTGTACGGGCCCAAGGGCTACTCGTTCGACTTCGTGGGCGTGGACGAGATCAACAGCTCGCTGCGCGACCACCTCACTGAGCAGACGCGCCTCGTCTGGCTCGAGACGCCGACGAACCCGCTGCTCAACGTCGTCGACATCCGCGCGGCGGCGGAGGCCGCGCACGAGGTCGGCGCGATGGTCGTCGTCGACAACACGTTCGCGACGCCGTACCTGCAGCGGCCGCTCGAGCTCGGCGCCGACATCGTCCTCCACTCGATGACGAAGTACCTGGGCGGCCACTCCGACACCGTCGGCGGGTTCGTCGCGACGAACGACCCGACCGTCGCGGAACGCCTCTACTTCCTGCAGAAGTCGCTCGGCGCCGTGCCCGGGCCGATGGACTGCTGGCTCGTCCTCCGCGGTATCAAGACGCTCGCGATCCGGATGGAGCGGCACTCGCAGAACGCGCGGCAGATCGCGCACTACCTCACGAGCCATCAGGCCGTCGAGCAGGTGCTCTACCCCGGTCTGCCCGACCACCCCGGTCACGAGATCGCGAAGCGCCAGATGTCGGACTTCGGCGGCATGATCTCGTTCCTCGCGGAGTCCGAGGAGGCCGCGGTCGACCTCGTCGCCCGGACGAAGTTCTGGGCGCTCGCCGAGAGCCTCGGCGGCGTCGAGAGCCTGATCGAGGTCCCGGCACGAATGACGCACGCCTCGACCGCGGAGTCCACCTTCGCGGCGCCGAAGAACCTCGTCCGGCTGTCGGTCGGTCTCGAGTCGGCAAACGACCTGATCGAGGACCTCGAGCAGGCGCTCGTGCGCTCCGCGAGCGCGTCGGTCTCACGCTAGACGGAACCGGCCGGCAGGCGCCGGTGTAGACGCGGTGAGCAAACGAAAGGAGCTCCCGCGATGAAGCGCCTGATCCTCACCGTCGCAGTCCTAGCCCTTCTCCTCCCCGCAACCGCACTCGCCAAGGGCCCCTCGGCCGCGACCGTCGACGGCCCCGGAACCGGTGGTGGTCTCCCCTTCACCGGCGGCGAAGGGGACGGGAGCGCGCTCGCGCTGCTCTCCGAGGGAGCGGGTTTCTTCCCGGCCGTGTTCCAGCAGACGCCGAATCCGATGCTCCCGGCGCGTCCTGCCGGCGACCTCGGGCCGAAGTACACGATCCGGTACACGGTCCCGGGCCCGAACAACGACACCTTCATTATCGTCCAGGATCTGTACCCGTACGCCGCGTCCGGCCCGGTCACGTACACGAAGCCGGGTCAGCCGATCTTCGACATGACGACCGGCGGCGGCTGGTACCAGGCCGGCGACGACCTGAAGGACACGCTCGTCTCCGGCGGGCTTCCCGCCGCTCGGCCGGGCGAATCCTCCGACGGTTGGTCGCTGCCGACGTTGACGGCCGCGGTCCTCGCGGCAATGGCCGCACTGGCCACGGTGGCCTTCTTCATGCGCCGCAGGCTGAGCCCGGCAGCAAGAATGGCCGGATCGCCGAGCTAATCGATCTCCACCACCGGGGTGCCGAGCGGGTGATCGGGAGCTACCTGCTCGACACCCCGGAGGGGCCCGCGCTCTTCGACTGCGGCCCCACTTCTTGTGTTGCATCACTCGAGCAGGGCTTGTCCGACCACGGCCTGTCCCTCCAGGACGTGCGCCATCTGCTTCTCAGCCACATCCATCTCGACCACGCCGGCGCCACCGGCGTGCTCGTGCGGAAGCATCCGGGGCTGCAGGTGCACGTCTCCGAGGTCGGAGCGCCCCATCTCGTCGACCCCTCGCGGCTGGAGCGGAGCGCCCGACGGCTCTACGGCGACGTCTTCGACGACCTGTGGGGAGAACTGGCGCCGGTGCCGGAGGCAAACGTGCAGGTGGTGCAACACAAGGCCCTGGGCTTCGAGGTGTTCCCCACGCCCGGGCACGCGAGCCACCACGTGGGCTACCTCGCCGAGGACGGCACGCTGTACGCCGGCGATGCGGCCGGCGTGCGGATCCAGCCCGACGACTACGTCTCTCCGCCGACGCCGCCGCCCGAGTTCGACCTCGAGGCCTGGGACCTGACGCTGGACGAGATCGAACGGCGCGGCCCAAAACGCCTGGCGCTGATCCACTTCGGCTTCGTCGACGACCCGCAGCCGCACCTCGACGAGCTCCGGGCTCGGCTCCATACGTGGACGGCCTGGGTCCGCGAGGGCGCAACCGAGGAGGAGTTCCTGGTGAAGGCAAGCGCCGAGCGCGACCTCGCCAGCACCGAGCCGGAGATCGGCGAGAAGGCGATGCCCTTGTGGCAGTGCTATGCGGGGCTCAGGCGCTACGTCGACAAGGCCGCGCCGACCGTGACCTCGCGGTAGGCGTTGACGTAGTCCTCGACCATCCGCTCCGGCGAGAACCGCTCCTCGACGTAGCGGCGACACTCGAGTGGGTCGAGGTTGTCGGCGCGCTCCAGCGCGTCCGGCATCTGGCGGTAGCTCTCGACGACGATCCCCGTGCGGCCGTCGTCGATCACCTCGGGCACCGCCCCCCAGTTCGTCGCGATCACCGGGGTGCCGCACGCCATGGACTCGATCATCACGAGGCCGAACGGCTCCTCCCACTCGATCGGGAACAGCGTGGCGCGAGCGTCCTGGAGCAGCTCGACCTTCGTGCCGTGGTTGACCTCGCCGAGGTACTCGATCCCGCGGACGCCGAGATGGGGCGCAACGAACTCGTCGAAGTACGCCTGCTCCTTCGGCTCCTGCATCTTCCCGGCGATCTTCAGGGGCAGCTCGAGCTCCATCGCCACGGCGATCGCGCGGTGGCAGCCCTTGTCCGGGCTCAGCCGGCCGATAAAGAGCAGGTAGTCGCCGCGGTGCGGCTTGCAGGGATATGCCGACAGGTCGAGGGCGTTCGGGCAGTTCGCCAGCCACGGCAGGTCCGGCTTCGGCCGCCGCTGGTTGAGCGACAGGGAGATCAGGTGCAGGTTCGGCGCAAGCCCCGCCAGCTGCTCGTACATCTCCCCCGGCTCGCCGACGAGCGGCCCGTGGACGGTGTGCACGACCGGCGTGTCGACGAGCGCCGAGAGGGCGATGCCAGAGATGCCGGTGTGGTCGTTGATGACGTCGAACCGGTCGTCGTTCGTGTAGCACGCGAGCGCGTGGTTGAACTCCCAGTGGGAGCGGCCGATCCACTGGCTCGGCGCCTCGAGGTAGACGTACTCGAGGTTGGCCCTCGTCTTCGAGTCGCCCGAAGCGAACAGCGTGACGTCGTGACCCGCATCTGCCAGGCCATCGGCGAGCAGCGACACGATCCACTCGATCCCGCCGTAGCCGGACGGCGGCACCGGGAACCACACGGGGCTCAGCACGGCGATTCTCAGGGCGTCGGTGCTCATGCCGCGCTCACCCGCACCCGGCCGTCCTCGAGCCGGATCTCCCACGGTCGGTCGAAGGCCCTCACACCCGACAGTCTGAGGGATCCGGCCCACGCCGGGAGATCCTCCGGTGCTCTCGTCTCGAGCACGCCTTGCCGGCGATTCGGCTCGAGGCCGAGGAGAAGCTGCAGCAGCAGGACCGGCGTGCCCGCAGCCCAGGCCTGCGGTCGCGCCGCCGTCGGGTAGGCGATCGGGAAGCGGGTCTCCGCCCGCGCCATGCCCGCGAACACCTCCGGCAGCTGGAAGTCGAAGTGGCGGCCGGCGGTGAGCATCTGACGGATGATCCGGTGCGCCTCCGGCCAGCGCCCGTAACGCGCGAGCCCCCAGGCGATCAAGGAGTTGTCGTGGGGCCAGACGGTGCCGTTGTGGTACGCGAGCGGGTTGTAGCCGCGGTCGGCGCTCGACATCGTCCGCACGCCCCAGCCCGACCAGAGCGAGTCGCCCATCAGCTGGTCGACGACGGCGTCGACGCGGTCCGAGGGGACGATCCCGCTCCACAGGAGATGGCCGATGTTGGAGCAGAGCGAGTCGACCTGCGCCTTCTTAGCGTCGAGCGCGAGGACGTAGTAGCCGTTGCGGTCGTCGACCCAGAACGCCTCGTTGAACTTGCTCCGCAGCGCCCCCGCTTCGCGTTCGAGCCGCTCGGCCAGCTCGCGGTCACGCCACACCTCGCGGGCGAGCTCGGCGGTCCGCATCTTCGCGTCGTAGACGTAGCCCTGCACCTCCACCGGTGCTATCGGCGGGTCGGCAATTCGGCCGTCGGCGAAGCGCTGCGAGTCGTGCGAGTCCTTCCACGACTGGTTGTCAAGGCCGTTCCGGCTCCGCTTCAGGTACTCGACGAAGCCGTCGCCGTCCAGGTCGCCGCGCTTCGCGATCCAGTCGAGTGCCTGCATGGCGCTGTCGCGGAAGCTTTCGACGAGCGCGTTGTCGTCCGTCCAGCGCCAGACCTCCGAGAGCAGAATCAGATAGAGGGCAGTGGCGTCGACGGTGCCGTAGTAGGCCGGGTGCCACACCCGAGCCGCCTTCCCGTGGCGGACCTCGTGGACGATCTTGCCGGGCTCGGCATC
>DASTHD010000094.1:0-12621 GCA_035605555.1 Gaiellaceae bacterium | reverse complement strand
AGCGGCATGCGCGGACCGCCTCTGCGACCTCGTCCACCTCGGCGTCCGTCAGCGTGCGGCAATCCAGCAGCAGGCGACCGTCGCGCAGCACCCCGATGACGGGCGGCTCTGCGTCGCGCAGCGGTGCGGCGAGCTCTTCCTCGACGGCGCACGCGAAGCTCGGAAGCTCGGTGAGCGGGAGCGCGCCGCCGCCGACCCGACCGACGGTCTCCTCGACCGTCCCATCCACGAGCTCGGCCAGTCGTCGAGCCCGCGCATCGATCGACTCGGCCGGCTCGACCAGCATTCGCAGCACCGGAATCGCCCGCAGCGCCTCCTCTGGGTCGAGGTAGAGGCCAAGCGTGCCCTCGAGCGCGGCCAGCGTCAGCTTGTCCGCGCGCAGCGCCCGCTGGAGCGGATGCCTTCGGAGCCGCTCGACGAGATCGGCGCGGCCGACGACGATCCCTGCCTGCGGGCCACCCAGCAGCTTGTCGCCGGAGAAGCAGACGAGATCGGCGCCGGCCGCCAAGCTCTCGCGCACCGTCGGCTCGCCGGGAACATCCACCAGCACGCCGGAGCCGAGATCGTCGACGAGCGGCAGCTCGTGCCGCCGCGCCACCTCTGCGAGCTCGGCGACCGACGGCAGCGAGGCAAACCCGACGACGCGAAAATTCGACTGGTGGACGCGGAGCAGGAGCGCCGTCTCGGGCCGCACCTCGCGCTCGTAGTCGCCGGCGCGCGTTTGGTTGGTCGTCCCGACCTCCACCAGCCGGGCACCGGACCGCGCCAGCACATCCGGGATCCGGAACCCGTCGCCGATCTCGATCAGCTCGCCCCGCGAGACGAGCACCTCGCGGCCCTCGGCCAGCGCGGCGAGCGCCAGCATCACCGCCGCGGCGTTGTTGTTCACGACGAGCGCGGCCTCGGCGCCGGTCAGGCGGCGCAGCAGCCCGACGACGTGGTCCTGGCGTGAACCGCGGGAGCCGGCCGTCACGTCGTACTCGAGGTTCGAGTACCCCCGGCCGATCTCGAGCACCCGCTCGAGTGCGGCGTCGGCGAGCGGCGCCCGCCCCAGGTTCGTGTGGACGACCACCCCGGTCGCGTTGATGGCCCGGCGGAGCGCCGGCCGGCGGGCGGCGAGCAGCTCGGCCCGGAGCCGCTCGTGCAGGTCGCCGGGGTCGAACCCTGCCCGGATCTCCTCTCGGGCGTGGGCCAGCACCGTCCGCGCAGCCTCGACCGCAAGCGGATCCTCGACCGCCCGCGCGAGCTCGTCCACGGAGGGCAGGTCGCGGAGCTTCACGGCCTACTGGGCGTCGGCCTTGCGCGGCTCGGCCGGCGTCTCCGCCGTCCGCTCTTCGTAGTGCTCGATCACCGTCCGGACCGCCTCCTCCGGGTCGTCGGTGACGAAGAGCAGGTCCTCGTCATCCTCGTCGATGTAGCCCTCGGCGAGGAGCTGAGCCTGGATCCAGTCGAGCAGCCCTTCCCACTGCTCGCTGCCAAAGAGGACGACGGGGAAGTTCAGGACCTTGCCCGTCTGGATCAGGGTCAGGGCCTCGAAGAGCTCGTCCATCGTCCCGAAGCCGCCCGGGAACATGATGAAGCCCTCCGCCGCCTTCACGAGCATCGTCTTCCGCGCGTAGAAGTGCTTGAAGGTGAGGCCGATGTCGATGTATGGGTTCGACTTCTGCTCGTGCGCCAGGTCGATTGCGAAACCGACCGACAGCCCGCCTGCCTGCTGGGCGCCTCGGTTCGCAGCCTCCATCACCCCCGGACCGCCGCCGGTGACGACGGCGAAGCCGGCCTCGGCGAGGCGGCGCCCGACGTCCTCGGCCTGCTTGTAGACCGGGTGTTCCTCCGTTACGCGCGCCGAGCCGAAGATGGTCACGGCCGGCCGGTCGATCGAGTCGACGGCCTCGAACCCCGTCCGGAACTCCTCCGCGATCAGGAAGACGTTGCGTGGGAGGTTGCCGTCGTGCGCTTCGAAAATTCGCTGGTCTTCCATGTGGCCTAGAAGGTGCGCTCGATGTGCGTGGCGCTCATCGCGAGGACGAGCAACGCCGCCAGACCGAAGTATGCGACGGCCGCGGTGACACGCTGCCACGGCTTCACCTGGTAGTACCGCTCGGCTCCCGGCGTCCCGCGCTCCTGCCACCGGCGCCAGAGCTCCAGCCCCACGAAGAGCAGGATGATGATCAGGATCGGGTTCGGGGCGACGAAGACCAGCCCGAGGAGCACCAGGAAACCGAGCAGCCATAGCACCGGATGGATCGCGGAGACGATCCGCCCGCCGTCCAGCGGCACCACCGGCAGCAGGTTGAAGAGGTTCAGAAAGAACCCTGTGAAGGCGAGCGCGCGGAGCAGGTCGGAGTCGAGCTGCACACCTGCGACCCAGACGACGGCGGCCCCGAGCGAGCCGAGGATCGGGCCGGCGATCGCGACCTCCGCCTCCCGCCAGGCGTCGAGCGGGTTCTCCTTGAGCAGGATCGCGGCGCCGAGGAAGGGGATGAACACCGGCGCGCCGACGTCGAGCCCCTGGCGCCTCGCCTCAACGTAGTGCCCGAGCTCGTGCACGAGGATCAGGAGGACGAAGCCGACGGCGAACCGCCAGCCCCAGATCCACGCGTATGCGGCGATCGAGACGAGCATCGTCGCCGAGGTCGTGAAGAGCTTGAACTTGAAGATCGCCGCGGCAAGGAACTTCAGCTTCCAGATCAGGACGCCGAGTGCGATGAACGGCGCGGTGAGCTTCCGGAGGATCCGGAAGCGCGGCTCGGGTGCGACGGGACCCCATTCGCGCGGCTCGTAGGGATCGTAGGACGAGTCGAGCTCGTACGGATAGGTCTGGCGCCGCTCTTCGCCCTCTTGCTCGGGCCTCAGCTGGCTCACGTTCGCATGGTAGCTCTGGGGGTCTGTGTCAAAAGCGGGCCGATCCTGGGTCAAGAGCGTTTCGGCGCGCCCTCCGCGCACTCCTCCCGAGCTAGACCGGTCGGGTAGTCAGCAAACGGAGGAGGAACCGTGTTCAGAGCCACAGCGTCGATCGCCTTGCTCGGCGCAGTCGCCGCGCTCGCGTTGCTGGGCGGAACCGCCTGGTCGGCCGGCGGGCGTGAGGGAGCCGAGGCGAAGAAACCGAAGCCGCGTGTCATTCGCGGGCCGCGCGGGCCGCGTGGCTTTCCGGGCCCGCGCGGGCCACGGGGACTGTCGGGGCTCGAGGGCTCGTCCGGCCCGGTGGGCCCAGCGGGTCCGGCGGGGCCGGTAGGGCCCGTTGGTCCCGCCGGCCCGGCTGGCCCCGCCGGGCCGAGTGCCGCGAGGTTCTCGTTCGACGTCGCCGCCGGGACGGTCGAGACGCAGGTTCTCAACCTCGGCGGTCTCGTGCTGCGCGGAGCCTGCAGCGCCGGCGGCGACCTCTCGTTCGAGGCCAGCTCGACTCTGAACAACGCCCGGGCGCGAGCCTCCGTGGTCTCGTCCGGGACGCCGGACAACGTCGCCTACGACGAGGACGACGACCTCGACGCCACCGACGGCTTCGACTTCGTCGGAGCGGACGACGACGACGCGATGGGGACGATCGTCTATCGCTCGCCGACGGGAACGTCGACGGTGACGGCCGACTTCATGGTCGAGCAGTACTCGGTGGGCGGCGCGGCGCGCTGCCTGATCGCAGGGACGGCGGTGGTCGCTTTGTAGGCGCGGCTACGGAATCGGGAGGTCGACGGGCCGGCCGTCCGCTTCCACCACGGGCGCGGAGAAGACGCAGTCGACGTGGATCGTCGCTTCGTTGTCGCCGCCGTAGGAGCCGGTGTTGCGGCCGATCGCGACATGGGCCGTGTGCGCCGCCTTCTCGTCGAGCATGACGTGGCCGCGCGGCTTGAATCCGGGGTGGAGGCCGATGCCGAGCTCGGCGATCACATCGGCGCCCGTGCCGGCGTCGGCGACGAGCTCGCGGAGCATCTGTGCGGCTCGCCCACCCTCGATCGACGTGACGTGGCCGCCTTCGAAACGCAAGGTCACCGGCTCGTCGACGAGGCCCTCGACGGTGTACGGAATCGTGAGGTCGGCGACGAGCACGCCGTCTGCGCCGTCCTTCAGCGGCGCGACGAAGATCTCGCCGCCGGGGAAGTTCGCACCGTCGCCGGGCTCGAGCGGCTTCGCGTCGGTGAGCCAGGGGCGTCCTTCGACGCGGAGTGTGAGGTCGGTCCCGGCCCGGCCGGTGATGCGCACCTCTTTCGCCCCGTCGAGCTCCTCGATGAGCCGCCTCGCGGGCTCGGACAGGTCGGGCTGAGGCTGCGAAAGCTCGCCCTCGAGCAGCTCCGGCGTGATCAGGCCCATGTAGATCTGCCGGCCGCCGTGGCCGGTCATGGTCTCGAGCACCTCGAAGCGCGCGGCCGCCTCGTCTCCGATCGGCTCGGCGGCGAGGAAGATGCAGAGCGTCGCCTCCTTGGCGCCCTCGATCACCCCGGGCGGCGCGTGCCGGAGCGGCCGGTTTGCGCCCGTCCAGAGCTCGAGACGAGGCTGCCCGCCGGCCTGCTTGACGGCGTCGGCGAGCTGCGACCCCTGTTCGACGAGCGGCTCGTCGACCATCACGAGCACGCGTTCACCAGGCCGGAGCCGCGAGGCCTCGATCAGGTTCTTGCGCCAGCCGTTGATCTCGTCGTCCATCGCCGCATCCTTCCAGAGTCGAGTCGCGTCGTCGAAATCACTCGGCAGTGTGCTGGCTCGGAAGAAATCCGTCCTCGGTCGCGTCTAGCGGTACTTGGCCAATACGAGTAGCGGGGAGGGGTTTGGCGTCGCCCGGAAGGCGATTCGAAGCAGCAGCACATTGGCCGTCCGGACACACGCTCAGACTCCCTCCGATACCGACGATCGAAGGGAGCTTTAGGTGAGAAGGGTAGTTGCGCGCTTGCTGCGCGTATCGCCTGCAATGGTCATTGCGATGCTCGCACTGTTCGTGGCCTTGACCGGAACGGCGGTCGCGACGACATCCGCGCTGATCACAGGCAAGCAGATCAAGAACAGCTCGATCACCGGCTTGGACGTGAAGAACAAGTCGCTGACGCCCAAGGACTTCAAGGGCTCGGTCCGCGGTCCGCGTGGTCTGACCGGACCGAAGGGCGACAAGGGTGACAAGGGCGACAAGGGCGACAAAGGCGACAAAGGTGACACTGGTGCGGCAGGGTCAGCGCGCGCATACGCGCTAGTCGACAATAGTCCTGTAGCCCTGGTGACCGCGAGAACGAAGAACTTCGTCAGTGTCCGACGGCCTGCAACCGGGGTCTACTGTCTGACTCCGGCCGCAGGGATTGACCCACAATCCACCATCGCCATTGCGACGCCTGAGTGGCTCTCCTCGAGTGGCGACGACCTCTGGGTGATGGCCACCGATTGGACTGGTCATTGCACGGTCAGCGAATTTGGGTTCTATACGACCGGGCTCTCCAGCGGTTCGATCGTCGCCACGAACCGCGTGCGGTTCAAGGTTCTAGTTCCCTAACCGACCACAGGCCCGAACGACCGGTCAGGTCTTGCGCTCCTGAGGCGCAAGACCTGACCGTTAGGAAACCCGTCCGCTCGCTAGCGAACCGTCAACGAGTCTACGTGCTGCGGCCGACCCATTCAGTGCCGCCCTCAGGGGCGGCGTTCGTCGTTCGGCTCCTGCTGCAGGTACGTGAGCACGGCCAGCACCCGCCGGTGGTCGCTGTCCGAGGGCGGGAGCCGAAGCTTCATCAGGATGTTCGCGATGGGCTTCTCGCGCCGGCGTCTCGCGGTGGTGCTAGCCCAGGGCCTTGCTCAGGCCTTCTGCAGTCCGACGAGGCGGGCTCTACGACCCGCGGCCGAGCCATTCCTCGCCGCCTTCGTAGAGTTCCTTCTTCCAGAGCGGGACGCGATCCTTGAGCTCGTCGATCAGATCACGGCAGGCCGAGAGTGCGTCGTGCCGATGCGGCGCCGAGACGGCGATCGCGACGGAGACGTCGCCGATCTCGCAGCGCCCGACGCGGTGAGTGATCGCGACCGCGCAGAGGTCGTACCGCTGCTCGACAACCGCGGCGAGCTCGGCCATCACCTTCTCGGCCATTCCCTCGTAGGCCTCGTACTCGAGCGCGATCACCGTCCGGCCGCGCGACTGGCGGCGGACGGTGCCCTGGAACGTGGCGATCGCGCCGGCGCGCTCGTCCTCGACCTCTGCGATCGCCGCCCTGACGTCGATGGGGCCCTCGACGAGCCGGAACGAGCCGCCCGAGACCGGCGGGATCACCGCGACCTCGTCGCCGTCGGCGAGTGGCGCCGAGCGCTCTGTGTACTCCTGGTTGACGGCGTAGAGGAGACCGGCGGGTTCGTCGCCTAGGTCGAGCGTCGGCCAGACGTCGGCCACCGTCGTTGCGTCCACCTCCCTGGTGCTCCAGCCCGCGCGCTCACGCAGGCCGGCGAACAGCCTCACCGTCACCTTCACGGCCTGAGCGTACGATGCCTCGCGTTCCTCCCGCGCTCGACATCACTGCCGCCGAGACCGACGCCGACCTGGAGGCGATGGTCGTCGTCCGGCGTGCCATCGATTCGCGGACGACGATCAGGCTCGCCAACCTGCGGCATGCGCTCGAGTCCGACACGCGGGGACTGACCTTCGTCGTTGCACGACTCGGCGACGAGCCGGTCGCCTCGGGGTTCGTGCAACCGGGACACGAGGCGATCGCGTACGGCGACATCTCCGTGGTGCCAGGCCGCCGCGGTCACGGCATCGGCTCGGCGATGCTCGCCTGGGAATCGGATCGCGCCGGGTCACTCGGCAAGCAGCACCTCCAGTTCGAAGTGCGGCAGAGCGACGCGTACTCGCGGGAGTTCCTCGAGCGCCGCGGCTACGAGCGGGTCGGCGGCCAGGAGGCCGTGACGTTGGAGCTGGGCGGCGAGGCCACCACGACCGAGCTGCTGGAGGGCATTCGACTCGTCACGCTCGAGGAGCGCCCGGACTTGATCGAGGCAATGTACGAGGTCTTCGCCGAGGCGGAGCAGGACGTTCCGGGCGAGGACGTCGGTACGAGCTTTGCGGACTGGCGGTCCTTCAATGTCGACCGACCCACCCGGGACCCGGCCTTCTCTTTCGTCGCGCTGGCCGGCGACGTAGTCGTCGGCTTTGCGCAACTCGACGTCTTCGAGACCGAGGCCCGCCACGGCTACACCGCGGTCCGCCGCTCCTGGCGCCGGCGCGGGATCGCGAGGGCGCTCAAACGCGCGCAGATCTCCGCGGCCACGGAACGGGGGCTCGAGCGGCTGATCACCCAGAGCGAGGAGCGCAATCTCCCGATGCGGAACCTGAACGAGCAGCTCGGCTATAGACCCGACCCGGAGCGCTCGATCGACGAGCTCCGCGGCCCTCTGGTCCCTTCGGCGTAGGAGGAGTATTCTCGGCAGTCGTGGAGCAGACGAAGTTCCTGCTCGCCGAATCGGACTTGCCGAGGCGCTGGTACAACATCCGCGCCGACATGCCGAGCCCGGCCCAGCCGGTGCTCCACCCCGGCACAGGCGAGCCCGTCGGCCCTGACGACCTCGCGCCGCTCTTCCCGATGGAACTGATCCTCCAGGAGGTCAGCGAAGACCCTGAGGTCCCGATCCCCGACGAGGTGCTCGACATCTACAGGCTGTGGCGCCCGACGCCGCTCTACCGGGCACGGCGGCTCGAGCAAGCGATCGGGACGGGGTCGCGGATCTTCTACAAGTACGAGGGCGTCAGCCCCGCTGGCAGCCACAAGCCCAATACCGCGGTGGCGCAGGCGCACTACAACAAGCGCGAGGGCCGGACGCGCCTGTCGACCGAAACCGGAGCCGGCCAGTGGGGGAGTGCGCTCGCCTTCGCCTGCAAGCTGATCGGGCTCGAGTGCAAGGTCTACATGGTCAAGATCTCGTACGAGCAGAAGCCCTTCCGTCGCTCGCTGATCCAGACCTGGGGCGCGACGATCGTCGCCAGCCCGTCCGAGGAGACTGAGTCCGGCCGCGCGATCCTGGCAGAGGATCCCGACTCGCCCGGCAGCCTCGGGATCGCCATCTCCGAGGCGGTCGAGGATGCGGCGGGGCGCGAGGACACGGCGTACTCGCTAGGGAGCGTCCTCAACCACGTCCTGCTCCACCAGACCGTGATCGGGCAGGAGGCGCTCGCGCAGATGGAGCTCGCCGGCGCCTTCCCGGATGTCGTGATCGGTTGCGTCGGCGGCGGATCGAACTTCGCCGGCCTTGCGTTCCCGTTCCTGCGGGAGAAGATCGCGGGCCGCGACATCGACGTGCTGGCCTGCGAGCCCACGGCGTGCCCAACCTTGACGCGCGGCCTCTTCGCCTACGACTTCGGCGACACCAGCAAGCTCACCCCGCTCGTCCCGATGCACACGCTCGGCCACGACTTCATCCCGGAGCCGATCCACGCGGGCGGGCTGCGCTACCACGGCGTCGCGCCGCTGATCTCCCAGCTCGTCCTCGACGGCCTGATGCGCGCGGAGGCCTATCTCCAGAACGACGTCTTCGCCTCGGCCGTGCTCTTTGCCGGCCACGAGGGGATCGTCCCGGCGCCGGAGGCGGCCCACGCCATCCACGGTGCGATCGAGACGGCCCGCGCGGCCGACGAGGCCGGGGAGCAGCGGACGATCCTCTTCAACCTCTCCGGCCACGGCCATTTCGACATGGCCGCGTACGACAACTACTTCGCCGGAAAGCTCGAGGACGTCGCGCTCGACGAAGCGGAGATCCAGCGGGCGTTGGCCGCGATCGAAGGTCTGCCGGTCCCGGCGTAGCGCCTAGCCGTACACGCGGACGGTCGTGCCGCGGCCCCAGCGCTCGCGGAGCGCGGTCGCCGCCCACATCGGGATCCTGACGCAGCCGTGGCTGGCCGGGTACGCCGGCACCGAGGGATACCCGTGGATTGCGAACCCTCGGAGGAAGTACATGGGCTGCCAGAGCACCCAGCTCCAGCCGGAGACCTCGCTGTAGACGTGCCAGGTGCCGACCGGCGTGTTCCCGGTGGCGCCGGTCGAGACGTGAAGCACGTTGACGACGACGCCGTGGCGGACCTCGAACAGCACCTGGCGGCTCTTGTCGACCTCGATGTAGTCACCGCTCTGGACTCGCGCCCTCGGCACGGACGCCCGCCACAGCCGTCGCCAGACGGCTCCGTCGACGCGGCCGGTGCGCGGCATCCAGTTGACCTTCTGGAACGCGAGCACCGCCTCGTAGGTCGCGTAGCCGAAGCCGGAGTCGACGCTCGGGAGCGCGTAGTGCAGCTCGTGCAGCCGGCGCTTGAGCGCGAGCACCGCCGGCCCGTGGGAGCCGATTCCGAGCGCCGGCAGCGAGAGGCGGAGCCGCACGCGGCGCCAGACCGTCGTGTAGCCCGCAGCCGGGGTGAGTGCGATTCGCCCGGTGACGTTCGCACCCCATGACGCCGGGACGCGGACGCGGAATCGGCCGGCGGGGCCGACCCGCACCCGAACGCGACGTCCGTGGTTCCGCAGGACGAGGCGCCCGGCCCTGGCGGGCAACAGGCGTCCGGCGACGACGATGCGTCCGCCGAGCTTCCGGCGTCCGAGGATCCGGCTCGTCAGCCGGGGCTTGAGCCGCAAGGAAACCGGCGCAGACTCCGAGGCCGGGCCGCGTGCCGTGAACCGGCCGGGCTGCCGGGCGTGGAGCCGGAACTTGAACCCGCCCGCCGTCGACGTGGTCGTGGCGACCACGATGCCGTTGCGGAGGAGGGAGACCGGCACCGGGGCCGGCGCGTCGATCGTGCCCCGAAACTGAACGGGCGAGAAGTACCGCGCCACGCCGTGATCCGAGGTGAGGGTCACGGTTTCGGCCCACGCGGGAGCGGCCGCCACGAGCGCGCCGACAGCCGCCGCGATCACAACGACCCCCCGCATCAGCCTCTTATAGATGCTCGGACGTACGATTCCTTTCTCATGTCCGCCACCGAAGACAGCAGGCAGACCGACTCCGAGATCGAGATCAAGCCCGTCTACACGGAGGACGACGTCGAGGGGCTCGAGCTCGAGCCGCCCGGCAACTACCCGTTCACCCGGGGCCCCTACAAGGACATGTACCGGGGGCGGCCGTGGACGATCCGGCAGTACGCCGGCTTCGGGTCGGCAGAAGAGACGAACGCGAGATTCCGGTATCTGCTCGAGCGCGGCCAGACCGGGCTCTCGGTCGCCTTCGACCTCCCGACCCAGCTCGGGTACGACTCGGACGACCCGCGCGCGCTCGGCGAGGTAGGGCGCACCGGCGTCGCGATCGACTCGATCGGGGACATGCGTCTGCTCTTCGGTGGGATCCCGATGGGCGAGGTCTCGACGTCGATGACGATCAACGCGCCCGCGGCGCTCCTGCTCCTGCTCTACGAGCTGGTCGCGGAGGAGCAGGGCGTCGAGAGTGCGGAGCTGCGCGGGACGGTGCAGAACGACGTCCTGAAGGAGTACTGCGCGCGGGGGAACTACATCTTCCCGCCGCGGCCGACGATGCGGATCACGACCGACCTGTTCGCGTACTGCCACGAGCGGCTGCCGCGGTTCAACACGATCTCGATCTCCGGCTACCACATTCGCGAGGCCGGAGCCTCCGCGGTACAGGAGCTGGCCTTCACGCTCGCGAACGGGATCGCGTACGTCGGGGCCGGGGTGGCAGCGGGACTGTCACCCGACGAGTTCGGCCAGCGCCTGTCGTTCTTCTTCAACGCCCACAACCACTTCTTTCAGGAGATCGCGAAGTTCCGCGCGGCGCGGCGGCTGTGGGCGCAGATCATGCGCGACCGATTCGGCGCTACGGATCCGCGGGCACAGGCGCTCCGGTTCCACGCGCAGACCGGGGGATCGACGCTGACGGCGCAGCAGCCGGAGAACAACATCGTCCGGGTGGCGATCCAGGCGCTGTCGGCGATCGGCGGCGGTGCGCAGTCGATCCATACGAACGCGTTCGACGAGGCGCTCGCGCTCCCGACGGAGCGCTCGGCCAAGATCGCGCTCCGGACCCAGCAAATCCTGGCGCACGAGGCCGGGGCCACCGACACGGCCGATCCGTTCGGCGGCTCGTACTTCATCGAGGCGCTGACAAGGGAGCTGGAGGAGAAGGCGACGGAGCTGATCGAGCGTGTGGACGAGCTCGGTGGCGCGGTCGCCGCGATCGAGCAAGGATTCGTCCAGCGGGAGATCGAGGAGTCGGCGTTCCGCTACCAGGAGGCGGTCGAGCGGAGCGACACCGTCGTCATCGGCGTCAACCGCTACGAGGAGCACGAGGCCGGGCCGATCGAGCTCCACCGGCTCGACCCGGAGGCGGAGCGCCGCCAGCTCGAGCGCACGGCGCGCGTGCGCGCCGAGCGCGACGCGGACGAGGCGGAACAGGGGCTGGCGGAGGTCCGTCGTGTCGCCGGCGGTTCGGAGAACCTGCTTCCACCGATGCGGGAAGCGCTACGCGCCGGCTGCACCGTCGGCGAGATCTGCAACGTCCTGCGCGACGAGTTCGGGACGTACGACGCCCAGATCTCCTAGTCCGTCCACCAGCCCGGCTCCATCTCCGCATCGTTCGACTCGCCTCTCGGCGCGCCGAACAACAGCAGCTCCGCGCCTTCCGCGCCGCCCTCGAAGTCGCGCATCGTCTCGCTCGGGATGCGAATCGCGTCCCACTGTCCGACCTCGAGCACCTCGTCGTCGAGCTTGAGCCGACCGCCACCGCTCAAGACCACGTAGAGCTCCTCTTGCTCGCGGTGGGTGTGTCCGAACGGGATCCGGAAGTTGGGCGCGACGCGCATATAGCTCACCGCGAAGTTGTCCGCTTCCAGGTCGCGGCGCCCGAACCGGGCCTCGAGGTTCGGCGAGAGCTCGAATTGCGGCGCCATGTCCTGGACGTCCGATTTGAGGTTGGTGATCGCGTAATTGGCCATGGCGCGATCGTACGTGGCCGAAAGCGTAAGTTGACTCTTACGTAAGAAGTTGCTTAACTACAACCGTGGAGGCCGCACTGAAAGCACTCGCCGCGCCCCGCCGGCGCCAGATCCTGAGCCTGGTTCGGGAGGGTGAGCTCTCCGCAGGCGAGATCGCGTCGCACTTCGACGTGACGAGGCCGGCGGTCTCCCAGCACCTGAACGTCCTCAAGGAGGCTGGACTGGTGAACGAACGACGCAACGGCACCAAGCGCCTCTACCGAGCCCGGCCGGAGGGCCTCGCCCCGGTCAAGGAGTACCTGGAGGAGTTCTGGGACGAGCGGCTCGAGATACTCAAGCGCGAGGCAGAGCGAGAGGAGGCACGGAAACGTGGAGCAGGTAGCTGAGACAACTTCGGTGATCCGGAAGCTCGAGATCGCCGCGAGCCCGGAGACCGTCTGGGAGTTCCTCGTCGACCCGGAGAAGGCGACACGCTGGATGGGGCAGACCGCCGACTTCGACGCCCGCCCGGGCGGCCTCTACCGAGTCGAGGTGATTCCGGACAACGTCGCCCGTGGCGAGTTCGTCGAGCTCGACGCGCCGCGGCGCCTCGTCTTCACCTGGGGCTGGGAGCCGGGCGAGAAGACCATGAGCTCCGTCGCGCCCGGCACGTCGACGATCGAGATCGAGCTCGTCCCGAGCGGCGCGGGCACGACGCTCCGGTTCAGCCATACCGGACTGCCGAGCGAGGAGGCGGCGCAGTCGCA
>DASTHD010000131.1:0-7038 GCA_035605555.1 Gaiellaceae bacterium | reverse complement strand
TGGCTGAGCTGCCGGTCGCGTTCCTCGCCGGCCTGCTCTCGATCATCACGCCGTGCGTCCTGCCGCTCGTGCCCGGCTACCTCTCGGCGGTCTCCGCCGTCGAGGCCGACCGGCTCGGCCAGCCGGGGGTGGGGAGGCGGGTGGCGCGGGCGAGCGTGCCCTTCGTGCTCGGCTTCACGATCGTCTTCGTCCTCCTCGGCGCCGCCGCCGCGGCGCTGGGCGGCCTGCTCGACCTGAACCGCCGCTCGGAGATCGCGGGCTTCCTGCTCGTCGTGCTCGGCTGCGCGTTCCTCGGGCTGTTGCCGTGGCCGGAGCGGATCGTCGCTCCTGGCCTACTCGGGAGCGCACAGCGGCGTGGCTCGAGGGCGCTCCTGGGTGCGGCGTTCGCGGTGTGCGCGGCGCCGTGCATCGGCACCGTGCTCGCCTCGGTGCTCGTACTGGCCGGGAACACGGAGACGGCGATCAAGGGCTCGATCCTCCTCGCCGCCTACTCCGCCGGCCTCGGGATCGCATTCGTGCTGGCGTCGGTCGCCTTCGTGCGCGCCATGGGCGCGTTCCGCTGGCTGCGCGACCAGTACCAGCTGATCCGCATCGTCAGCGGCCTCTTGCTGGTGACGTTCGGGCTCCTGCTCTTCTTCCACCGCGACGCCTGGCTGCGCGTCGGCGTCAACCGGCTGCTCGAGCTCGTCGGGCTCGGGACCTTCTAGTCGTCGATCCGCAGGTCGTCGAACTGCGGTTCCGGGAACTGCGGATCGAGGCGGTGCAGCGTGTCGACGAGCAGCGTGGCGATCGCGATGTTCCGCACCCATTTGCGGTCGGCGGGGATCACGTACCACGGAGCCGCATCGGTCGAGGTCGCCGTCAGCGCCTCTTCGTAGGCGTCCACGAACCGGTCCCAGCGCTTCCTCGTCTCCAGGTCGCGCGGGTTGAACTTCCAGCGCTTCGTCGGATCGGCGAGCCGGGCCTCGAACCGCTGCTTCTGTTCCTCCTTCGAGACGTTCAGGAAGCACTTCACGACGGTCGTGCCCTCCGCCGTCAGCATCTGCTCGAACTCGCGGTTATGCGCGATCCGCGGCCGCCACACCTCTTCGGGAGCAAGCTCCATCACGCCGACCGTCACGACGTCCTCGTAGTGAGAACGGTTGAAGATCCCGATCTCGCCGCGGGCCGGGCAGCTCTGGTGGATCCGCCAGAGGTAGTCGTGGGCCAGCTCGGGCTCAGTCGGGACGCCGAATGAGACGACGCGACAGCCCTGCGGATTGAGGCCGGTGAAGACCTTCCTGATCGCCCCGTCCTTCCCCGAGGCGTCGAGCCCCTGGAGGATCAGGAGGAGGCTGCGCGTGCCCTCGGCCCAGAGCCGGCGCTGGTAGTCGGCCAGCTCCTGGTGCAGCGCCTTGAGCTTTTTTCTTGCCTCCGCCTTTCCGGGCAGGCCCAGGGTGTCGGCGGGATCGCGACCGGACAGGTTCGCCGCCTCGCCCGGACTCACGATCAGCCGCTCGACCATAGTGGGCACTCTACGAACGTACGAGCGGCACGAGCGCAAGCGAGCCCGACGCGACGACCTCTTCAGCGTCCGCGACGGCGGCGAGCAGCGCCGCGACGTCGACGCCGCGGTGCCACGGGACGAAGGCCCCGAGCCGCCGCTTTGCTTTTGCGAGCTGACGCTCGCAGCCGACGCGATTCCCGCGGCTCGCCTGGTACCAGGCGACGGTCACGTGGACGAGTCCCTGGAAGAAGTCCTTCTCCGCGGGGTCGGACGCGCGCCAGGCGTTCTCGAACGACTCGTGCGCTTCGAAGTACTCGCCGCCGAACATGCGGTCGAGCCCGTCCTGCAGCTCGGATTCGACGTCAGCCCGGGAGATTCGACAGCCACCCGCCTACGGTGTACCCCAGGCCCCGAAGAGAGAGACCCACACTCCACATTTTCACCTGCTCCGCAGCCTGCTCGAGCAGGACGCGGGCGCACGGGTGTACCCTCGTGGCGGAGTGGCGACGATCATGTTGGCCGGCGTCGAACTCTTCTTCCGCGGCAAGCTGGAAGCGTCCCTGCCCGGGCACCAACTGGTGACCGCCGACAGCGTGGAGCCCCCCGACCTGGTGATCGCCGACATTGCCCGGATCGACCCCGACGAGGTCGCCGACCTGTACCCGGACACGCCCATTCTGGGCTTCTCCAACCACAAGGACACGGCCGGCCTGCGTCAGGCGCACGAGGCGGGATTCGACCAGGTCGTCGCGAAGTCGACCCTGGCCGAGCGCGCCCCCCAGATCGTCGAAGAGCTGATCGACTAGTCGTTAGTCTGCGTGCGTGACGTACATCATCGCCGAGCCCTGCATCGACATCAAAGACAAGTCCTGCGTGGACGTCTGTCCCGTCGACTGCATCCACGAGTTCGACCGGATCCTGATCATCGATCCGGAGGAGTGCATCGACTGCGGGGCCTGCGAGCCGGAGTGCCCGGTCGAGGCGATCTTTCCCGAAGACGCGCTGCCGGAGAAGTGGGAGCCGTTCGTGAAGATCAATTACGCGTACGGCGACGGGCCCGAGGTCGTGGACAAGCTCACGGACGAGTACGCCACCGAGCACAACGTGCAGAACCCTCCGCTGGAATAGATCAACCGCTCGGCGGGTACGGGTCCTCTGAACCGAAAGGAGGGTTCGTATGCCTCAGAGAGCATGGAGCAACAAGCGCGAGCGGCAGTACGAGCACATCAAGGACAGCGCGAAGGAACAAGGCGCGTCGACGAAGCGCGCCAAGGAGATTGCAGCCCGCACCGTGAACAAGGAACGGGCCAGATCGGGCGAGGCGCAGAGCTCGTCGCGCACCTCGAGAACTGACATGTCCTCGAGCCGCCGCGGCGGCCAGCGCTCCGGCACGAACCGGCCGAAGGGCCGCACGAAGGAGCAGCTCTACAACGAAGCCAAGCGGATGAACATCGCCGGCCGCTCGAAGATGTCGAAGCAACAGCTGCAGCGCGCGGTCGATCGGCGGAAGTAACTTGCCTCGGCGGGACGGAGCCGGGCGACTATCCTTCCCGGCTCCGTTGCGCCCCAAGACCCTCGACCACGTCGCCTACTGGCTGGACGACCGCGACCGGATCGCGGACTTCGTCACCTCCCATCTCGGGATGCACGTAATCGAGCGCACCGACGCGTTCACCCTCGTCGGCCGTGACGCGCTGAAGGGGAAGCTGACGCTGTTCGACGCCGAAGGTCCTCGCGAGCGGGGCGCGCTGAAGCATGTGGCGCTGCGGGTAAACGACCTCGATGCCGCCCTTCAGGAGCTCCCCGACGACCTCGAAGTCGATCGCCGCAACGGCGGCGCTTACTTCGACCTCGGAAACGGCATCGAGCTCGGGCTCGTCGAGGCCGATACCGAGAGCGAGTACGACCTCGACCATATCGCGCTCTATTCGAACGACCCCGAGGCGACCGCCGCCCGCTACCAGGACTACGGCTTCGAGGCGGCCGAGCCCGGTGGCTCAGGCGCCCCGCGCGTCGAGGTCGCCGGCGCCTTCGTCGAGTTCCATCCGGGTGCGCCGGGTGACCCCGAGCGGCCGATCCTGAACCACCTCGCGCTGCTCGTCGACTCCGCCGAGGAGCATCAGCAGTCGGCGATCGAGCGTGAGATCGAGGTTCAGGACTTCGTCGACGCGCCGAACACGCTCGCCGTCTTCGTCTGGCTCCCGGAGCGGGTCCGGCTCGAGTACGTCGAGCACAAGCCGACGTTCGCCCTCAAGTAGCCGCCACGCTGAACATCGCCGGGGCGGGCATGGCCGGCCTGGTCGCGGCGGCACGCGCTCGCGAGCTCGGCGCGACGCCGGTCGTGTACGAGAAGGGCAGCCGCGTGGGAGGGTCGATGCTCCTCTCGAGCGGCTTCGTCTGGCGCTACTCCTCGGTCGAGACGCACCTCGAGCAGTGCCCCGGCGCCGACCCGGCCCTGGCGCGGACGATCGTCGAGCGCTTCGACGACGGCCTCGACTGGCTCGAGTCCCTCGGCGTCGAGCTGCTGACGCGGGAGACCGAAAACCCGCTGACCGTGGGCGCCCGCTTCGATCCCGCGCAGCTCGTTCGGGTGCTCGGGAGCGAGATACGGCTGGAGGAGACGATCGAGAAGCCTACGATCCTCGCCACCGGCGGTTTTCCCGTCCGCCTCGCCCGCGACCGCGGCCTCCTGCTCCGGGCGAACCCGTGGAGCGAGGGCGACGGCCTCGAGCACGCTCGGTCGCGCGGCGCGGCGGTCATCGGTGACCTCGAGGAGTTCTACGGCCGGAACATGCCTGACCGGCAAACGCTCGCCGAGGAGGAATTCCGGCCCGCGTCGCAGCTGTACGCGCAGTACGCCGGGATCGTCAACGACGAGGGCGATGAGTTCCTTGTCGGCCCGCCGGCCTGGCACGAGGCCGACGTTGCGCAGGCGACGGCGCGCCAGCCGGGCGGTCGCGCCTGGTACCTGCTCACCGAGAAGGCGCTGCGGCAGCGCGTCCGGGACCGGACGGTCGAGGAGATGGTGCGCGCGGCGGATCCCGTGCCGGCAGACCGGCTCCCGTTCAAAGTGCCGCACAGCATCGTGCTCGGCGTGCCCGTGCGCCCGGCGGTCACGTACACGGTCGGCGGGGTCGGGATCGACGAGCGCGCTCGGGTTCTCGACCTCGCAGGCAAGCCGGTGGAAGGTCTGTACGCGGCCGGGGTTGACGCCGGCGGCTGGGCTACCGGCGGCTACGCGAGCGGCCTCGCCGCGGCGCTCGTCTTCGGCCGGATCGCGGCCGAGTCGGCGCTCTCCTAGCCGGGAAGCGGCTGGAGGTAGACGGCGCGCCGCTCGTCGCCGGGAAGGGGCGAGGGTGAGATCCGGTTCACCTCCTGGCGAAGGCCCTCCTCCACCTCGACGACGCTCCCCACCGACGGGGGCTCGCCTTCCCGCTCCCGGATCTCGTACCCGGTCGGTTTCCAGATGAAGAGGACGTGGCTCACGCGCGCGGACTTTAACGCTGCGCGGTGTAGGGCGGCAGCGTGACGCGCACGACCGTGCCCGCGCCGTCCGGGCTCGTCTCGACCGCAACGCGACCCTGCAGCGTCCGCGCGCGCTCTTCGATCTCGTCGAAGCTCCGGCGACGGCGCTCGCCGGGGCTGTCGTCGACGATCACGGCCTCGACGCCGCCCCCGTTCAGGGAGGCCAAACGCACCTCCATCCGCGTGGGCGGTCCGCGCCTTACCGCCTGGTCGATCGCCTCGCGGATGATCTGGTAGAGGGAGGCCTGGGCCCGCTCGGCGAGCGCCTCCCCGGCCTCCACGTCGAGATCGATCTGGATCCGATGGGAAAGGCCGACCTGCTCCGCGAGCGCCTTGACTGCGGGGCCGAAGCCCTGGTCGCGGAGGACGACCGGCTCGAGCGC
The DNA here is from genome assembly GCA_035605555.1 of Gaiellaceae bacterium. Lineage (GTDB taxonomy): Bacteria > Actinomycetota > Thermoleophilia > Gaiellales > Gaiellaceae > JACDAN01. Next base: position 1,644 of record DASTHD010000131.1, on the reverse strand, counting down.
AAAGGAGAGGTCGCGCAGCTCGCGGATCGTCTCGCGTTGCAGTTCGAGCGCCGACTGGAGCACACGCTCCGCGTCCTCGTTGGCGCCGCGCCTGATCGCGTCCAGCACGCCGTCGAGCATCAGCGCGATCCCGGACATGGCCTGGACGGGCACGTCGTGCAAGAAGAGGGCCAGGCGCCGCCTCTCGTCCTGCTCCGCGGTGATCAGCTGATCCGAGAGCCGTGCGCGCTCGGCCTCGACGGTCTCGTGACGCTCGCGCTCGCTGTGGATGAGGTGGTACGCGAGCGTCGCCGCCAGCAGGATCCCGACCGCGAGCCCGGCGAGTGCGAGCCAGCCCACGGTCGTACCGACGGCGAAGATCGCGACGAACGCCGTGAGTATCACCCCTGCGACCAGCAGACTCGCAGCCTGACTAGTCGATAATGGCTTCGCGAAGCGCAATCGCCACGGCGTGCGTCCGCGTATCCGCCTCGAGCTTCGTGAGGATGTGCCGGACGTGGCTCTTCACCGTCTCCTGGCTGATGAAGAGACGAGCCGCGACGTCAGCGTTGGACATGCCGTCGGCGAGCAGCTGGAGGATCTCCCGCTCGCGCGCCGTCAACATGTCGTCCTTGTCGCCCGGCAGGAAGGCCGGCATCAGTGCCGGGTCGACGTAACCGTCGCCGGCCGCGATCTTCTCGATCGCCTTGACGAGGGTCTGGTGCGGCGCCTCCTTGAGGATGTAGCCCTTCGCTCCGGACTCGAGGCCGCGGCTGAGCAGGCTGCGCTCGCTGTAGGCGGTGAAGATCAAGACCGAGGCGTCCGGCACCTTCGAGGTCAGGACCTTGGTCGCCTCGAGCCCGTCCATGCCGGGCATGCGCACGTCCATGATCACGACGTTCGGCCGGCGCCGCTCGGCGAGCGAGACGGCGGACGCTCCGTCGGAGGCCTCGCCGATCACGCGGATGTGCGGAGCGCGGGACAACGACAGCCGAAGACCTTCGCGGACGACCTCGTGGTCGTCGACGATCAGACAGGTGATTTCGGGGGCGCCGTCGGAGACGGGATCCTGAGCCACGGCAGTCAAATTCTAGGTAGGGGGTCGGATTCCCGTCAGATTGCGAGCGCCAGCTGCTCGTCGTGCTGGGTGCCGTCGAGCCGAATCTTGCGCCGATCGCGCACGCCGTACTCCTTCGCCAGCGCCGCGACCTGCTGCCGAACCGGCTTCGCGTCGTCGCCCTTGAGGTACGCGCGGCCCTTGTAGAGCTCGAGGTAGCGGGGCAGGAGCTCCGGCCAGTCCTCCGCCAGGTGCTCGAGGAAGTGCTCCCGCGTGCCGGGCCGGAGGAACAGCACGTTCGTCCAAACCCCCGTCGCGCCCGCCTCGCGGGCTGCCTTCACGACCTCGCGGAGCAGCTCGGGGCGGTCGGAGATCCCCGGTGGTATCTCGCAACGCACGGGCGCTGAGCGCCTACGCTGCTTCGCATGAAGGTCTTCAACCTGCACGGCGAGGAGTGGGACCGCACCGAGGAGCGTGAGGGCTGGCGCAGCAGGGACGCCTGGGTGGGCAAGCACATCGGGGCGGAGTTGCTCGGCGGGACCATGTACGAGCTCGAGCCGGGGAATCGGCTCTGCCCGTACCACATGCACTACGCGAACGAGGAGTGG
>DASTHD010000047.1:0-6975 GCA_035605555.1 Gaiellaceae bacterium | reverse complement strand
TTCGTGCACGGCTCGGGCGGGAACCGGCAGGGGCCGAGGAAGCAGGCGGCGCTCCTCGCGCGGCACGGGTACGGCGTGCTCCTCTACGACTCGCGCGGCCGGGGCGAGAGCGACGGCGACCCGCAGGGCTTCGACTGGACCTGGCAGCCGGACGTCGACGCCGCGATCGACTTCCTGAAGGCCAGGCCTGACGTCAGGGGCGGCCGCGTCGGCGGCGTCGGCCTGTCCGCCGGAGCCGAGGCGCTGATCGAGGCAGCCGCTCGGCGGCCCGATCTGCGCGCCGTCGTCGCGGAGGGCGCCGGAGTCCGCGCCTACGGCGACGCGATCGACACCAAGGAGTGGGTGGGGCTTCCGTACACCTGGATGATGTTCGCCGGCGCGCAGGTGCTCTCGGGCGAGGCCAACGTCCGGTCGGTCGGCGACTTCGTCGGCAAAGGCGAGCCGAACCGGGTGCTGCTGATCGCGGCGGGGAAAGGCCTCGGCAGCGAGAACAAGCTGAACCCGATCTGGGCGGAGCGGGCCAAGGGCCGCGTCCTCCTCTGGGAGCTCCCGGAGAGCAAGCACACGGGCGCGCTCGATCTCGAGCCGCAGGAGTACGAGCGGCGGGTGGTCGGCTTCTTCGACTCGAAGCTGCTCGGTCGCTAGCGTCTCAAGGTGCTGAGGCGCGCCTTTCGCCTGATCTGGGGAGACGACGTCGACCCGGCCCTGCGGCCGCTACTGCTCGTCGGCTTCGCAGGGTCGCTGACCGGTTCATCGGCCTGGACGTTCATCGGCATCTGGGCCGTCGACCGGCTCGACGCGTCGTCCGCGCAGCTCGGCTTCTACTTTGTGATCTCGGCCGCGCTTTCGGCCGGCTTCGGGATCCTCGGCGGCCACCTCTCGGACCGCCTGGGCAGGCGGCCGATGATCGTGACCGGCTGGGCGCTCGCCTCGCTCGTGCCCTTGACCTGGATCTTCGTCGACGACTTCGCCCAGGCGATCCCGCTCCTGCTGCTCGTCTCGTGCTTCATGCCAATCGCCATGTCGGCGAGCCAGGCGCTCGTCGCCGACGTGGTCCCGCGCGAACGCCACGAGCACTCGTACGCGTCGTTGCGGGTCGCGAACAACCTCGGCGTGACGCTCGGCCCGCCGCTGGGCGGCGCACTCCTCCTCACCGAGAACTACGACCTGCTCTGGGTGGGGGTCTCCGTGCTCGCGGTTCTGACGACGCTGCTCGCCTGGCGCCTGATCCCGGAGCGCGGCGAGTTCACGCCGGAAGAGCCGCCGATGCGGGGGTCGTTCGGCGTGATCCGCCGGGACCATCCGTTCCTGCTCTTCCTCGTCGCGATGATGCTCGCGAACATCGTCTACTTCGCGTTCGAGGTCGTGCTGCCGATCTCGGCGGTCGACTCGCACGGTCTCACGCCGGCGGTCTGGGGCTTCCTCGTGATCATCAACCCGGCCCTGGTGACGCTCTTCCAGCTCCGTCTGACCAGGCGCGTCGAGCACTTCGCGGCTGCGCCGAAGCTGGCGCTGGCGATGCTGCTGATGGGCTGGCCGTTCCTGCTGCTCTCGATCGACGCGTCGATTCCGGTGATGGCCGTCGTGATCCTGATCTTCGTGATCGGGGAGATGCTCTGGATCCCGACCTCCCAGGCGATCGCCGCCGGTCTCGCGCCGGCCGATCTGCGCGGCGCCTACATGGGCGCCTTCGCGAGCACCAGCTCGGTCGGCTTCGCGCTCGGGCCGTTCATCGGGCTCCAGATCCGCGGCGGGTTCGGCGACACGGCGATGTGGGGCTTCTTCGCCGCGGTCGCCGTGGTCGGAGCCGGGCTCGGCGTGGTCGCGACGCGCTACGCGCTCGAGAGGGCGCGGACGGCATCGCTGAGCTCCCCGCAGACGGCGTCCGCCACGTAAACCGTCCACGGGTGCGGCTCGGCGCCGCCGGTCCACGCGACGACGCGCTTGCCCTCGCCGTGCGCGAACCACGCCTCCATCGCGGTCCCCTCGTCGGGGACCGTGAAGTCCGCGAGCACAGCGTCACACGAGCGGATGTCGTCGAGATCGCCCTCGACGATCTCGGCCTCGTGTCCCTGCGTGCGGCCGCGGAAGTCGCGGCGAAACGGATCGACCGGCTCCCAGCCCGCGGCGCGCAGGAGCCGCGAGGCCTCGCGCCGGTAGTCGTCGGCCGGCGGCGGCCCTGCCAGGTAGACGCGCATCGGCCTACAGTAGGGAGATGGACACGGAGTTCGTCGCCCTCGGCAGCCCGGGCTCCGAGGCGTACGCGGGCCTCGAGACCTTCCCGAACCCGGGCGTCTCGCAGGTCTCGATGACGAGCGACGAGCTGACGGCCGTCTGCCCGATCACCGGCCAGCCCGACCTCTACACGGTGACGATCGAATACGACCCGGAGCGTCTCTGCCTCGAGTCGAAGTCGCTCAAGCTCTACCTGATGCGGTTCCGCGACGAGGGCCATTTCTGCGAGGCGCTGGCCGTAAGGATCCGCGACGACGTCGCGGAGGCGCTCGAGCTCGACCGGGACGGAGTCCGCGTCACGCTCGTCCAGAAGGCGCGCGGCGGAATCACGATCACCGCCCGCTCGTAAGCTCGCGCGCGAAGCTGCCGCCGCCGATCACCCGCTCCGCCTTGCCGGCGGCGCGCTCGCGGAGGCCGCGATCCGAGGTGACGAGCCAGTACGGGCCGTCGAGCTCGGCCGCCTCTCGGGCGATCGTGTCGTCCGCCGTCTCGTGGGATTCCCACACGACGAGGGCGTCGACGCTCTCGCGCTCGGCCCACTCGGCGACGAGACGCTCGAGCTCGTCGCGAGCGATGTTCGGCCACTGCGACCGGCGGACGTTCTCGCCGTCGACGAAGACTCGGGGCCTCAGGCCGCCCGTAGCGCTTCGATCTCGCGGTTGACGGCGAGGCGCCGGAGCGCCTCGGCCTCCACCTGGCGGACGCGCTCGCGGGTGAGGCCGAGCTCGCGGCCGATCTCCTCGAGCGACTTCGGATCGGTGTCGCCGTTGAGGCCGTAGCGGAGCCTCACCACCTCCTGCTCGCGTTCCGGAAGCGCCGCGATCGCGCGCCGCAGCGTGTCCTCCTCGAGGCTGACCGTCAGCCTCTCCTCGGGCCCGGCCTCGCCGCCGGCGACGAGCTCGCCGAAGGACGTCTCGCTCTCGTCCCCGACGGGCCGGTCGAGGCTCGTGACGGCGCGCGCGGCCTCTTTCACCTCGCGCACCTGCTTCAGCGGCAGCTTGGTCGCTTCCGCGACCTCCTCGTCGGTCGGGCTCCGCTCGAGCTTGACGGTGAGCTCGCGCTCGGCCCGCGCGATCTTGCGTTCGCGGTCGACGATGTGGACGGGGATCCGGATCTCGCGTGCCTTGTTCGCGACCCCGCGCTGCACCGCCTGGCGGATCCACCAGGTCGCGTAGGTCGAGAACTTGAAGCCGCGGCGCCAGTCGAACTTCTCGACGGCTCGGATCAGGCCGATGATCCCTTCCTGGATCAGGTCGAGCAGGGTCAGGCCATGGCCCTGGTACTTCTTCGCGATCGAGACGACGAGGCGCAGGTTCGAGTTGATCATCAGGTCCTTTGCCGCCTTGTCCCCCCGCTCGATCCGCTTCGCCAGCTCGACCTCCTCGTCGGCGGTCAGGAGCTTGTACTTGCCCATCTCGTTCAGGAAGAGCTGCAGCGCGTCGGTGGTCGACTCGACGAGGTCGCCGTTCACGTAGGTCGAGTCGGGAATCTCCGAGCGGCCGCAGTCGTCCGTGAGCTCGATCCCGCGCTGCTGGAGCTCCTCGTAGAGGCGCTCGGCCTCGTCCTCGTCCAGCTCGGTGGCCTCGACCACACGCGCGATCTCCGAGAGCTCGAGGCATCCCTCGCGTTCGCCGAGGGCAACGAGGGCCTGAATGGAATCGGCGGCCATCGGACATATTGTCGCCTCTCGTGGGCGAAGCAAAACAGGAAGCGACCCGGTTGCCTCGGGGCTGATCGCCTACGGGCTGTACTGCTTCGTCGAAGCGACGTATTGCGAAGTCTGACGTCGCCTCCGCACGCGCAGTCGGAGCTGGAGAAGGATTACGCAGAGCGCAACCCACGCGAGGGCGATGCTGTAGCCGGCCACCACGTCGCTGAGGAAGTGCACGCCGAGGTAGAGACGGCTGAAGCCGATCAACAGGACGAGCACGGCCGCCGATGCCAGCGCAAGCATCTGTGCCCGTCTCGATGCGAGGTGGCGCGCGGCGATGTAGCCGAGCGTGCCGTAGACGGCGAGCGAGACGGACGCGTGGCCGCTCGGGAACGAGAACGTGCGCTCCGTGGCGAGCGGGTCGGCGAAAAACGGCCGTTCTCGCTGGAACCCCTGCTTGAGGCCGATCGTGATCACCTCGGCGCCGACGGCGGCGACCACGAGGAGGAGCAGGTCCGCGAACCAGCGCTTGCGCCACAGCACGACGCTCGCGATCGCCACCACGACGACCAGCGTGGCGAGGTTCCCGAGCAGCGTGACGCCGTCGAAGAAGTGCGTCAGCGCCGGGGTGGCGTGGTCGTGCAGCCAGGTCGCGAAACGCTCGTCGACCTGGGTGTCTCCCTCGTGCAGATCCTCGACCATCCACCCGAAGAGCCACGCGCTTCCGGTCAGGACGACGAGCCCGGCCAGGAGCTCGAAACCGGCCGCATTCAGCAGGTGGACGACTCGGGAGACCATCGGGCCATTGTTACCCTCACTTCCCATGCGCTCAGTCATCGTCTCAGCCGTTCGAACGCCCTTCGGACGCCTCGGCGGGGGGCTCAAGGACTACCAGGCCACCGAGCTCGGCTCGCTCGTGATCCGCAACGCGATCGACCGCGTCGGGCTCGGAAACGACGAGATCGAGTACGTGATCATGGGGCAGGTGCTCCAGGGCGGCGCGGGCCAGGCTCCGGCGCGCCAGGCGTCGATCGGCGCAGGGCTCCCGATCGAGGTGCCTGCGGACACGATCAACAAGGTCTGCGCCTCGTCGATCCGGGCCGTGCAGATCGCCGACACGATGATCCGCGCCGGGGACCACGAGGTGATCGTGGCGGGCGGCATGGAGTCGATGTCGAACGCGCCGTACATCCTCAAGCAGGCGCGATTCGGGTACCGCCTCGGCGACGGGACTCTGATCGACCTGATGACGCACGACGGGCTGATCTCGAGCTTCGACAACCGCCACATGGTCGAGCAGGCCTCGTTCGTCTCGCGCGAGCTCGGGATCTCGCGTGAGGCGCAGGACGAGTGGGCGCTGCGCTCCCACGAGCGCGCGGTGGCAGCGCAGGACGAGGGCCGCTTCGACGACGAGATCGTTCCGGTCGGCGACTTTACCGCCGACGAGGGCCCCCGTCGCGACACCTCACTCGAGAAGCTCGCCGCGTTGAAGCCGGTCTTCGATCCCGAGGGGACGACGACGGCGGGGAACGCGCCCGGGGTGAATGACGGCGCGTCGGCGCTCGTGGTGGTCAGCGAGGAGTTCGCGAAGCGCCGCGGCCTCGAGCCGCTGGCGACGATCGTCTCTCAGGCCTATGTCGCCGACGACTTCGCCTATCTGGCGCGCACGCCCGCCAACTCGGGACGAAAGGCACTCGAGAAGGCAGGGAAGACGATCGCCGACGTCGAGCGGGTCGAGCTGAACGAGGCGTTCTCCTCGGTCGTCCTCAACTCCGCCGAGATACTCGGCGCAGACCCGGAGAAGGTCAACGTGAACGGCGGCGCGGTGGCGCTCGGACACCCGATCGGGGCGTCCGGCGGCCGCATTCTCGGAACGATGATCTACGAGCTCAGGCGCAACGGCGGCGGCCTGGGCCTTGCGGCGATCTGCTCGGGCGGCGGCCAGGGCGACGCACTGTTGATCCAGGTTTAAGCACGGTCACCCCAAAGGGTGATCTTTTCCCGCCAACCCGACCGGCGGGGCTATATCTCGTCAGAGCGAGTGATGAAGAAGATGCCCCCGCGCGTGCGGCCGCGCCGGGGGGCAAGGTGGGGGAGCCGATGGGCAAGCGTCCTTGCTGCCGCTTGCCTCGCGGCGGCCTTCCTCGCCGTCTCGGTCCCGGAATCCGCCTCGGCCTTCGCCTGCGGCGAGACAGACCGGCCGGCCCAGACTTTCCTCCCGCCGCGGCAGCTCCAGACCGTGCAGACCGTCGCGCCCGTCGGCGGCGACGACTGCACGACGCCCGGCGGGAACCGGCCGCACACGCAGACTCGCGCGCCCAAGAAGGGGAGCGTGAGCGGCCTGACGGTGTTCATCCTCGCCGTCGTCGCGGCGCTGCTGATCCCGATCGGCCGCAACGGGCTCCCGCGCGCCGTCGACCCCTTCGGCCACGACCGCTCCTTCGTCCGGGAGCCGGACTAGTGCAGGAACTCGCGCACGAGGGCCGCCAGCTCCTCCGGCGCCCGCCACTGAACCATGTGGTCGGCCTCCTGGATTACGGCGCGCCGCGCGCCCGGAATCTCCCGGGCGAGCAGGTCGCCGACCTCCTCGAGGGCGGGAAGGTCTCGCCCGCCGGTCACGACGAGCGTCGGGACCCCGATCTCGCCGAGCCGGTCGACTGACGGGTCCTCCTCGGCCGGATCGTCGCCGTTCGAGGCCGCAGCGTTCTCGAGGAACATCGCCCTGAGCCCCTCGTCGGCGCCCATCGGCGCCCAGAAGTCGAGGTCGATCTGCGCGAGCTCCGCGAGGTCGCCCCGTTGTTCGGCCGCTTCCCACTCCGCCTCCTGCTCCGGCGTCGCTTCGATGTTCAGCGGCCGGCCGGCCACCGCGGAGGCGACGAGGACGAGCGCGGACACGCGCTCGGGTCGCGCCAGGGCCGCCTGCAGGGCGATCCGTCCGCCGCGGGAGGTGCCGACGAGCGGCGCCTGCTGCACCTCCGCCGCGTCGAGCACGGAGAGCAGGTCGTCGACGGGGGAGTACGGCCCGGTCCAGCTCGGCGAGCGACCGTACCCGCGCTGGTCGTACCGGATCGACGTGAAGTCGGAGACGT
>DASTHD010000042.1:0-13188 GCA_035605555.1 Gaiellaceae bacterium | reverse complement strand
ACCGCCAGAACGAGGAGGACGGCGACGATCGGCCAGAGGAGCCCGACGCGGCGGCGCCGGCGGCGGCGGGGCGGCTGCGTCGTCCGCGGCGTCGCCCTCGGCGGGGCGATCATCGTCGCCTGCTCCGACATCGGGTCGAGGTCGGCCAGACATGCTTCGAGCTCGGTGACGAGCTCGTCCATCATCGGGCGGTCCTCCGGCTCCTTCGCCATCGCGCGCTCGATCGCGAGCGCCACGCGCGGGGGGCAGTCGGGCCGGTGCTCGAGCACGTCGGGCGGCGCCTCGTTCACGTGCTGGAGCGCGACGGTGACGAAGCTCTCGCCGGAGAAGGGGACCGCGCCGGTCAGCAGCTCGTAGAGCACGACGCCCAGCGAGTAGACGTCGGTGTGCGCATCGACACGCTGGCCGCGCGCCTGTTCCGGGGCGATGTACTCGCTCGTCCCGAGCACGGTCCCCGTGACCGTCACGCCGTCGACGTCGACCGAGCGGGCGATGCCGAAGTCGGTCACCTTCGCCTGGCCGTCGTCGTTCAGGAGCACGTTCTGGGGCTTGACGTCGCGGTGGACCAGGCCGCGGTCGTGCGCAAAGCCGAGCGCCCGCGCAACCTGCAGCGCGAGCAGCAGCGCGTCGCGAACGGGCAGCGGGCCCTCGCGCTCGATCACCTGCTTGAGGTTCTCCCCGTCGACGTACTCGAAGACGATGTACTGGCGGCCGCCGTCCTCGCCGCGGTCGATCACCGTGACGATGTTCGGGTGGCTGACCTGCGCGACGGATCGCGCCTCGCGCCGGAAGCGCTCGACGTACTCCTCGTCCTGCGTGTAGTGCTCGTGCAGGACCTTGATCGCAACCGTGCGGTCGAGCAGGCGGTCGTGCGCCTTCCAGACACTCGACATACCGCCTCGACCCACGAGCTCGAGCAGCTCGTAACGGCCTGCGATCACGTCGTCCGACATCAGTCGGACAAGGCTAGTCGGGGTCAGCTCAGAGCCGCTTCGAGTGCTTCTTCCCAGACCCCGAGCGCCTCGTCGAGCTCCGCGTCGGAGAGGGTCAGCGGCGCGAGCACGCGGATGCAGTTCGAGTAGATGCCGGACTTGAGCAAAAGGAGCCCGCGCTTCGCCGCTTCCGCGGTCACGTTGGTCGCGAGGTCGGACGCGGGGGTCTTGGACTCCGGGTCCTCGACCAGTTCGATCGCGAGCATCGCACCGAGCCCGCGGACGTCGCCGATCTGCGCGAATCGCTCCTGCCAGCTTTCCATCCGCTCACGCATCTGGTTGCCGAGCGTCGTCGCCCGGGCGCAGAGGTCCTCCTCGCCGATCACGTCGAGCACCGCGAGGGCGGCGGCCTGCGCGACCGGGTTGCCGACGTACGTTCCGCCGACTGCCGAGTCGCCGGGCGCGTCCATGATCTCCGGCTTCCCAAGCACGCCCGAGAGCGGAATCCCCATCGCGATCGACTTCGCGACGGTGATCAGGTCGGGCTCGACGCCGTAGTGCTCGATCGCGAAGAGCTTGCCGGTGCGGCCGAACCCGGTCTGCACCTCGTCGACCACCATCACGATCCCGTGCTCGTCGCAGATCCGACGGACGCCGGCCATGAACTCCTTCGGCGCGACGATGAAACCGCCCTCGCCCTGGACGGGCTCGATCACGATCGCCGCCACCGTCTCGGCCGCGACATGCGTGATCAGGGCGCGCTCGAGTGCGGCGAGCGCCTCCTCGGCGCTCGGCCCGCGGTAGTCGTTCGGGAACGGCAGCCGGTAGACCTCCGGCGCGAACGGCCCAAGGCCGGCCTTGTACGGGTGCGTCTTGGAGGTCAGCGAGAGCGAGAGGAGCGTGCGGCCGTGGAAGCCGCCCTCGAAGGCGATCACGGCCGGGCGGCCGGTGTAGGCACGCGCGAACTTGATCGCGTTCTCGATCGCTTCGGTGCCGGCGTTGAAGAACGCAGCCTTCGCGTTGGCGATCGGCACGAGCTCGCATAGGCGCTCGGCGAGCCGGACATAGACCTCGTAGGGGACGATCGTGAAGTCGGTGTGGCTGAAGCGCTCGAGCTGCTCCTGCGCCGCCTCGACGACCCGCGGATGGGAGTGGCCGACGTTGAGACAGCCGACGCCGCCGGTGAAATCGATGAACGTGTTTCCGTCCACGTCCGTCAGGCGCGCGCCCTCGCCGCGCTCGATCACGATCGGGAAGGTCAGTGAGAGCGGCTCGGCGATCACCCGCTGCTTGCGCTCGATGATCTCGCGGGAACGGGGGCCGGGGATGTCGGTACGGAGGTCGATCGTCTTCGTCGTCGCCATGCCGACGACGATAGCGCAGCCACCGGCGGAGTGGATACTGAATACTGGCTATTCATGAGCGACCGCGCGCAGCCTCTGCGACGGGCCGATCTCGACCCCGATCCGCTGGCGCAGTTCCGCCGCTGGTACGAGGAAGCCGGACAGGTCGTCGAGTTCCCCGAGGCGGTTGCGCTGGCCACTGCGACGGCGGACGGCTACCCGTCGGTGCGCATGGTGCTCGCCAAGGGTTTCGACGAGCGCGGGTTCAAGTTCCACACCGGCCTCGGGAGCCGGAAGGCCGGCGAGCTCGCGGAGACGAATCGCGGTGCGCTCCTCTTCTACTGGCATCCACTCGGGCGGCAGGTGCGGATCGAAGGGACGGTCGAGCGGGTGTCGGACGCGGAGTCGGAGGAGTACTTCCGCACCCGGCCGCGCGACGGGCAGATCGCCGCGTGGGCATCTGCGCAGAGCCAGGTGATCGGCTCACGTGACGAGCTGGACGCACAGGTCGAGCGGTACGAGCGCGAGTTCGAGGGGCGCGACGTGCCGCTTCCGGCGCACTGGGGCGGCTACCGGCTCGTCCCGGAGCGCTGGGAGTTCTGGCAGCACCGCGACAGCCGCCTCCACGACCGCTTCCGCTACCGGCGTGAAGACGACGGCTGGGCGATCGACCGACTAGCCCCTTGAGCCCACGGCTCCCGGAGCCACGCCCAGGGACCTGGTCCCGTGAAGCGGCTCGGCTGGGCGTCCGGTCATGCCAGGTTCGTACAGTGGGCTGGTGATAATCGCCCACCTCGATCTCGACGCCTTCTTCGCGGCTGTGGAAGAGCTCGAGGACCCGTCTCTCCGGACGAAGCCGCTGATCGTCGGCGGCGATCCGCGCGGGCGCGGGGTCGTCGCGACCGCGAACTACGTCGCCAGGCAGTTCGGGATCCACTCCGCGATGAGCTGCGCCGAGGCGCTGCGCCGGTGCCCGCACGCAGTCTTCGTCCGCCCGCGCAAAGGCGTGTACTCGACCTACTCGAGAGCGGTCTGGGACACGGTGCGCCAGGTCGTCCCAACCGTCGAGAAGACCGGGATCGACGAGGGCTACCTCGACCTCGCCGAGGTCGCGCCGGGCTTCGGGGAGGCGCGCGGCGTCGCCGAGGCGGTGCAGACCGCAGTCCGAGGCGCGACGAACCTCACCTGCTCCCTCGGCGTCTCCACGTGCAAGGTCGTCTCCAAGATCGCAAGTGACCAGCGGAAGCCGGGCGGCCTCGTGATCGTCCGTCCCGGCCGCGAGGCCGAGTTCCTCGCGCCGTTCGACGTCCGCCGGCTGCCCGGCGTCGGCCCCCGCGCCGAGGCGCGCCTGCGAGCGGCCGGGATCGACACCATCGGTGGCCTCGCCGCCCTCTCGGACGACCGCCTCCGCTCCCTCCTCCCCGGCAAGGTCGGCAAGCTGCTCCGCGACCGTGCGCGCGGGATCGACCCTCGTGGCCTCGAGACCGACACCCAACGGGTCTCCATCAGCCAGGAGGAGACGTTCGCGCGCGACATCGGCGACGTAGAGCAGCTCCGCGCGGAGCTGCGCCCGATGGCCGACTCGCTGGCGAGGTACCTGCACGACTCCGGTGAGACCGCCAGAACCGTCACCACCAAGGTGCGCTACCCCGACTTCGCGATTCGCAGCCGATCGACGAGCCTGCCCGTTGGGACCGACGACGCCGACCGCATCTGGGAGCTCGCCTGCGGCCTGCTCGACCGCGCGCTCTCCGACCGCCCCGGCCCGCTCCGCCTCGTCGGGATCGGCGTGTCCGGCTTCGAGACCTACCGCCAACTGGAGCTCGTCCAGCCATGAACCAGCTCACCCGCGCCCTCAGCGTCATCGCCGTGCTCGCGCTTTTGGCGGTGCTCGCGTTCGTCGCCAAGGCCTGGTACGACAGCCGGCTTCCCGGGACGTATGCCGTGATGGACTACGGCACCCCCGAGTACGGCGGCGGAGCCGCGACGGGCCACCATCACAACGCCCGGACGAGCGTCGCCGACCTCGTCGCCGCACCCGGCCGCCTTGACGTCCGCTTCACGCTCACCGCGAAAAAGGCACGGATCCGGCTCGACTCCGGCAAGGAGATCGACGCCCTGACCTTCAACGGGCAGGTGCCGGGGCCGGAGCTCCGCGTTCACCAGGGCGACCTCGTCGAGGTCACGCTCCTGAACGAAGACCTCGACGACGGGATCGCGGTGCACTGGCACGGCGTCGACGTCCCGAACCGTGAGGACGGCGTCGCCGGCGTCACGCAGGACGCCGTGCGGCCGGGGGAGAGCTACACGTACCGCTTCCGCGCCGAGCAACTAGGAACCTTCTGGTACCACTCGCACCAGTTCTCGGCGAACGAGGTGGCGCGCGGCCTCTACGGGCCGTTCGTGATCGAGCCCCGGACAGGGAACCCCGCAGGAGAGTTGGACCTCTCTGTCCCGGTCCACACGTTCGGAACCCGGCGGGTCTTTGGGACGAGTGACGGCTTCGCCCGTCGCCCGGTCGAGGCGAGCCGCCCGGTGCGCCTCCGGCTGATCAACACCGACGACACGCCGCGCGAGTTCGTCCTCCGCGGCACCCCGTTCCGTGTGCTTGCCGTCGACGGCGTCGACCTGACCGACCCCCAGCCGCTCGAGGCCGCGAAGCTGACGCTCGGCGCCGGCGGCCGCTACGACCTGGGCTTCACGATGCCGGCGACCGCCGTGACCCTCAGCGAGCTCGGATCGAAGGCGGGGATCGTCTTCGGCCCGCCGGCGGCGACGGAGTCACCTCCGACCGAGCCGACAAACGAGTTCGATCCAGGCTCCTACGGCAGCTCGCCGAAGCTGCCGTTCACGCTCGCCAGCCACTTCGATCGCGAGTTCAAAGTCGAGATCACGAAGAAGCTCGGGTTCCTGAACGGGAAGCCCGGCCGCCACTGGGCGATCAACGGCAAGCTCTACCCGGACATGCCGATGCCCGTCGTGCACGAGGGTGAGCTCGTGAAGCTCACGTTCGTGAACCACTCGGGCACCGTGCACCCGATGCACCTTCACGGCCACCACGTGCTTGTCCTGAGCCGGAACGGCAAGCCGGTCCGCACGCCGTGGTGGGTGGACATCCTCGACGTCGGGAGCGGTGACACCTACGAGACCGGATTCCGCGCGACGAACTCCGGGATCTGGATGCTCCACTGTCACAACCTGCCCCACGCGCAGAAGGGGCTGGTGATGCACCTCACCTACGACGGCGTGACGACGCCGTTCCGGGTGGGTGGGCACGCCCACAACCACCCGGAGTGACTGCAACGGCTACGGCGTCGCTGAGGGAGGTGGCGCGACGGGCTCGGGCGTCGCTCGGCCCATCCCGTCTCCCCGCCACTCACGCATGGTGAGCGCGAGGACGGCGCCGAGGATCAGGAACGCGTTCAACGGATGGAGCGCGCCGAAGACGCCGGGCACGGCCGCCCCGGTCCAGGCGAGCAGCACCTGGACGATCAGCAGCACGAAGATCACAAGCGAGTGCAGGACCCGCTGGCGCCCGGGCCGCGCCACCAGCGCGAGAATCAACGTAACCAGACCTGCGAGGAGGACGAGGTAGCCGAAGCCGATGTGCAGCCCGAAGCTGTCCTCGTACGACTTCTCGTCCACCGAGCCGTCGCTGACCTTGTCGGCGGTCGAGAACGCCCCGTAGCCCGCGAAGGCGATCTGGAGCACGACCATCGCCAGGAACACCCACAGCCAGTACCGGAAGACCGTCCGCATGCTTGAAGGCTCCTTCTGTCGCTTGACCGCGTGACTCTACGCTAGGTTCCGGCCGATGGCCGCCGAGCCGACAACAGAACCGGCAGCTGCTGCCGGGACCGTCAACGTCGGCGATCTCACCGTCAACCGCATGGGGCTCGGTGCGATGAGGCTCACCGGCAGGGGGATCTGGGGCGAGCCGGACGACCGAGAGCGCGCCAAGCAGGTGCTCAGGCGCGCGATCGAGCTCGGCGTGAACTTCATCGACGTCGCGAACTCGTACGGCCCCGAGGTCGCGGAGAACCTGATCGCCGAGACCCTGCACCCGTACCCGGAGGAGCTCGTGATCGCCACGAAGGGAGGCCTCACCCGTCCCGGGCCCGGCGAGTGGCGGCGGGACGGCCGGCCGGAGGCCCTGCGTGAGGCACTCGAGGGCAGCCTCCGGCGCCTCCGGCTCGAGCGGATCGACGTCTACCAGCTCCACTCGGTCGACCCGATGGTGCCGTTCGAGGATCAGGTCGGCGCGCTGGCGGAGCTCCAGCGGGAGGGGAAGATCCGCCACATCGGCCTCTCGAACGTCGACACGCGGCTGCTCGCCCGGGCGCGCGAGCTCGTGGACGTCGTCTCCGTGCAGAACCGGTACAACCTCGGCGACCGCCACTCGGAGGGCGTTCTGGATGCCATCGAGCGGGACGGCCTCGCGTTCCTGCCGTGGTTCCCGCTCGGCGCCGGCGAGCTGGCCACCTCGACCGGTCGCCTGGCGGAGGTCGCCGCCTCCCGCGGCGCGACGCCGGCCCAGGTCGCACTCGCCTGGCTCCTGCGCCGTTCGCCGGCCGTGCTGCAGATCCCCGGCACCTCCTCGCCTGAGCACCTGGAGGAGAACGTCGCCGCCGCCCAGCTGGAGCTCACGGACGCGGATCTCGCCGACCTCAGCCGTTCCGGGAGCGCCTCCCTCTGATGGTTCTCTCCGACCGCACGATCAGCCGGCTGATCGACGAAGGTCGCATCGAGATCGACCCCTACGACAGGGAGCTGCTGCAGCCGTCCAGCGTGGATGTGCGGGTCGACCGCTACTTCCGCGTCTTCCACAACGCGCGGTACCCGTACATCGACGTCAAGGAGCCTCAGGAGGAGCTCACCGAGCTCGTCGAGATCGACGACGAACGGCCGTTCATCCTCCATCCAGGCGAGTTCGTGCTCGCCTCGACCCTCGAGCGGATCCGCCTCCCGGACGACCTCGTCGCCCGGTTGGAGGGCAAGTCGAGCCTCGGACGCCTCGGGCTCCTGATCCACTCCACGGCCGGGTTCATCGACCCCGGCTGGGACGGCCACGTCACGCTCGAGCTCTCGAACGTCGCCAACCTCCCGATCACGATCTACCACGCGATGAAGATCGGGCAGCTGTCGTTCGTGCAGCTCACCGAGCCCGCCGCGACGCCGTACGGCTCGGGCGAGCTCGGCTCGAAGTACCAGGGGCAGCAGGGCCCGACGCCCTCGCGCTACTGGCAGAACTTCGAGCGCGAGCGCGGATGAAGGTCCTCGTCACCGGCGCGACGGGCTTCGTGGGGCCGCACGTCGCGAACGCGATCGTCGACGCCGGCCACGAGGTGCGCGTGCTCGAGCGAACTCCGGGCTCGTGGCAGAAGGCAGGGATCCGCTGTCAGGAGGCGGTCCAGGGCGACATGACCGATTCGGACAGCCTGCGACGCGCCGTGGAGGGCGTCGACGTCGTCGTCCACCTCGTCGCGATCCGCCAGGGCAAGCCGGAGCGGTTCCAGCAGGTGATGATCGAGGGCACGCGGAACCTGCTCGCCGCGTCCCAGGGCGTCAAGCGGTTCGTGCTGATGAGCGCGCTCGGGACCGAGGAGCGCACGAAGGACCTCGTCCCCTACTACAACGCCAAATGGCAGGAGGAGCAGGAAGTGAAGGGGTCCGGGCTCGAGCACGTGATCTTCCGCCCGAGCTTCGTCTTCGGCCGGGACGGCGGCATCCTCCCGACGTTCTTGAAGCTGGCGAAGCTCTCGCCGTTCACCGGCATCGTCGGCAGCGGCGAGCAGCGGATCCAGCCGCTCTGGATCGACGACGCCGGCGCCTACTTCGCCACGTCGGTCGACCTGCCGGAGGCCGCGAACCGCACATTCGAGCTCGGCGGCCCGGAGGTCGTGAACTGGAACGAGCTCTGGGAGCGCATCCGCGCCGAGCTCGGGATCCGCCGGCGGCCGACGGTTCACCTGCCGACGTCGCTGATGCGGATCCCCGCGACGGTGACGGAGCGGCTCCCCGGGTCGATCCCGCTCACCCGCGACCTGCTGACGATGCTCGAGGCCGGCGACAACGTCGTTACGAACGACGACGCGGTGCGCACGTTCCGGCTGCCGCTCGTCCCGCTGGACGAGCAGCTCCGCCGGGCTGGCTAGACCGCCGCGCGGACGAGCGAACGCGCCCGTTCGACGATCGCGTCGGCGTCGATCCCGGCCGCGGCCATCAGCTCGGCCGGCTTGCCCGAGTGCGGCAGCTCGCGGACGGCGAGCACCGAGACCTGAGGGCGCTCATCGACGTCGGCCAGCGCCGCCAGCACGGCCTCGCCGAGGCCGCCCTGGGCGCCATGGTCCTCGACGGTGACGATCGGCGTCGTGATCCCGCGGATCGTCTCCTCGTCGATCGGCTTCACCGAGTAGCAGTCGATCACCTGGACGGACGTGCCTTCGCCTGCCAGCGCCTCTGCCGCCTTCAGCGCCTCGTGGACGGTGATCCCCGCCGCGATGATCGTGACCTCGTCGTCGTCGGAGGACCGGAGCGTCCGGCTGCCGCCGACCGGGAACTCGTCGCCGGGCTCGTAGACGACCGGCGTGTCGGCGCGGGTCGTTCGCAGGAACGAGATGCCGTCGAGGTCGGCCATGGCCTGGACGAGCTTCGTCGTCTGGTTCCCGTCGCACGGGTAGAGGACGGTCGATCCGAGGATCGCGCGGAACTCGGCGATGTCCTCCAGCGCCATCTGCGACGGCCCGTCCTCGCCGATCGAGACCCCGGCGTGCGACCCGCAGAGCTTCAGGTTCGCCCGGGAGATCGCGCCCATGCGGACGAAGTCGTATGCGCGGCTGAGGAAGGCGGCGAATGTGGAGGCGAACGGCTTCCAGGCGAGCACCTGCAGCCCGACCGCCGCCGCCATCATCTGCTGCTCGGCGATGTACATCTCGAAGAATCGCTCGGGGTGCGCGTCCCGGAAGATCTCGGAGTAGGTGGAGTTCGAGACCTCGCCGTCGAGCGCCACCACCCGCGGATCGGCGTCGCCGAGCGCGGCCAGCGCCTCGCCGTAGGCCTTGCGCGTCGAGACCTCGGAGCCGACCTCGTAGGCCGGCCAGTCAGGCGTCCCCGACTCGAAGCTGTGCGGCTCGCCGTGCTCCGGCCTCGGGACGTCGATCGTGATGTTGCGGAGCCCGCCGAGCTCCTGGATCGCCTCCTCGGCGATCGCCTTCCCGTGCCAGCCGTTCTGGTTCTCGACCTTCGAGTACCCCTTGCCCTTGATCGTCCTCGCGACGACGGCCGTCGGCTTGCCGGTCGTCGACTCCGCCTCCTTGTAGGCGGCGTCGATCTGCTCGACGTCGTGCCCGTCGATCTCGATCGTGTGCCAGCCGAAGGCCTCGAGTCGCTTCGAGTAGGAGTCGAGGTCCCAGCCGTGCATCGTCTCGCCACGCTGGCCCAGCCGGTTCACGTCGATGATCGCGGTCAGGTTGTCGAGCTCGTAGAAGGCCGCATGCTCCGCGGCCTCCCACATCGACCCTTCGGCCATCTCGCTGTCGCCGCAGATCACCCAGACGCGGAATGGCAGGCGGTCGAGGCGCTTGCCGGCGATGCCCACCCCGACGCCGATCGGCAGCCCCTGGCCCAGCGAGCCGGTGGCGACGTCGACCCAGGGGAGGGCGGGCGTCGGGTGACCCTCGAGCCGACTGCCGAACTGCCGGTAGGTCATGAACTCCTCCTCCGACAGGACGCCCGCGGCGCGGAAGAGCCCGTACACGAGCGGCGACGCATGGCCCTTGGAGAAGATCAGCCGGTCGTTCGCCGGGTTCTTCGGGTCGTCGTAGTCGTAGCGGAAGTGCGCGGCGAGCAGGACCGCGGCCAGGTCGGCGGCTGACATCGACGAGGTCGGATGCCCCGAGCCGGCCTTCGCGCTCGCGCGCACGGCGTCGACCCGCAGCTGCTGGCCGAGCTCGCGCCAGAGGTCTGGGCCTTCCATCTAGGGGTAACGTAGACGAGCGATGAAGGTTGCGGTGGCGTTCGACCACCGGGGCGTGAAGCTCAGGGCGCGGGTCCTCGAAGAAGTGCAGCGCCTCGGTCACGAACCGGTAGACCTGGGAACCGATCGGGAGGAGCCGCGGATCGATTATCCGGACAAGGCCCGTGAGATCGGTGAGGCGATCCGTTCCGGCGAAGCTGAGCGCGCGATCTTCGTGTGCGGCTCGGGCGTCGGGGCGTCGATCGCGGCGTCCAAGCTGCCCGGGATCCGCGCCGCGGTCTGCCACGACACGTACTCCGCTCACCAGGGGGTCGAGCACGACGACATGAACGTCCTCTGCATCGGCTCCGGCGTGGTCGCGGCGGATCTCGCCGCCGAGCTGATTGCTGCCTTCCTGGCCGCCGAGTTCGACGGCGGGGAGCGATACGTCAGAAGGCTTGAGAAGATCGAAGCGATGGAAAGAGAGGCATCGGGTGTCTAAATCGAGACTGCACCAGCTGAGCGAGCTCGGTCAGAGCGTGTGGATCGACTCGCTGTCGCGCGAGTGGCTCCGGACCGGCGAGCTGAAGCGGATGATGGACGAGGACGCGGTCGTCGGGGTCACCTCGAATCCGACGATCTTCCAGAAGGCGCTGTCGGAAGGCGACTGGTACGACGACCAGCTCCGCGAGCTGCTCGGGGAGGAGGACGACCCGAAGGAGATCTTCTTCCGGCTCGCCTTCGACGACATCCGCGAGGCCTGCGACCTGATGCGAGAGGCCTGGGACGTCACGGAGGGCCAGGACGGCTACGTCTCGATGGAGGTCGATCCGAACCTCGCAAACGACACCGAGGCGACGATCGAGCAGGCGCAGCGGTTCCACGACGAGATCGACCGGCCCAACCTCTACGTGAAGATCCCGGCGACGGCGGCCGGGCTGCCGGCGATCGAGGAGATGATCGCCCGCGGCAAGAGCATCAACGTCACCCTCATTTTCGGGCTCGACCGCTACGCCGAGGTCGCGAACGCCTACATCCGCGGTCTGGAGCGGCTGCGGGAGGCCGGCGGCGACCTGAAAACCGTCCATTCCGTCGCGAGCTTCTTCGTCTCGCGGGTCGACACCGAGGCAGACAAGCGGCTGGAGGAGCTCGGTGCCCCCGACGAGCTGAAGGGGAAGCTCGGGATCGCGAACGCGAAGCTCGCCTACCAGCGCTACGACCAGATCTTCAGCGGTGACCTCTGGGAAGGGCTCCTGCGGGAAGCAGCCTCGACGCAGCGCTGCCTCTGGGCCTCCACGTCGACCAAGAACCCGGCGTACCGGGACGTCATGTACGTCGAGGAGCTGATCGGCCCTCAGACGGTCAACACGATGCCGAAGGAGACGATCGAGGCTTTCCAGGATCACGGCGAGATCCGCGGGATCACGCTCGAGGAAGGTGTCGACGACGCCGAGCGCCTGCTCGTCGAGCTCGCCGGGACCGGGGTCGACTACGACGACCTCACGCGCGTCCTCGAGGCGGAAGGCGTCCAGAAGTTCATCGACTCCTTCGAGGAGCTGATCGACGGCATCCGGGCGAAGCGCGGCCAGCTCGTCTCGGCTTGAGCACGCTCGCTCCGGCCGAGCTGGTCGAGCGGATCTGGGAGCGGGATCCCTCGGTCTGGACCGGCGCCGACGAGGCGCATTGGCTCGGTTGGCTGGACGAGCCGGCGCGGATGCGCGAGCGCGTCCACGAGCTGATGGAGTACGCGGCCGGCGTCGAGGTCGAGGACGTCGTCCTGCTCGGGATGGGCGGGTCGAGCCTCGCCTCCGAGGTGATGCGGCGCCTCTTCCGGGCCCAGCACTTCCACGTCCTCGACACGACCCACCCCACTGCGATCCGGCGGCTCGAGGACTCGCTGAACGTCGACCGGACACTCTTCATCGCGGCCTCAAAGTCCGGTACGACGCTCGAGACCCGCAGCCATGTCGAGTACTTCCGAGAGCAGGGCGGGCAGTGGGCGGTGATCACCGACCCCGGCTCGCCGCTCGCCGAGCTCGCGGACGACGTCTTCTACGGCGAGCCGACGATCGGCGGGCGCTACTCGGCGCTGTCGGTGTTCGGGATCCTGCCGGCGATCTTCATGGGCATCGACGTCGAGCGGCTGCTCGACCGGGCCGAGGAGATGCGCGAGGCCTGCCGGCTGGAGGAGGGGAACCCAGGCCTGGAGCTCGGGCTCGAGCTGGCGCGGACGCAGTTCCTCCACCTCTCCGGTGTCTTCGGCCTGTGGGTCGAGCAACTCGTCGCCGAGTCGACGGGGAAGCAGGGCAAAGGCATCGTCCCGGTCTGGGTCGGCGGCGAGGAGCTGGAGTTCCGCCTGCCCGACCCCTACGAGCTCGGGCAGGAGTTCTTCCGCTGGGAGTTCGCCACCGCCGTCGCCGGCTCGATCCTCGGGATCAACCCGTTCGACCAGCCGAACGTGCAGGAGGCGAAGGACCGCACCAACGCCCTCCTGCAGGGCCGTGGCTCGTCGCCGAGCACGAAGCTAGGTCCAGAAGGGTCGGTGGACGAGCTGATCGCGCAGGCTGAGCAGGGGGATTACATTGCGATCCTGGCCTTCATCGACCCGGCCCGCGAAGGCGAGCTCGGGCCGTTGGAGACACGTGCTTCGTCCACAGGGTGTCCGGTCATGAAGGGCCTCGGACCGCGCTACCTGCACTCGACGGGGCAGCTCCACAAGGGCGGACCCGACAACGGCCTCTTCGTCCAGGTCGTGGACGACCTCGGCGAGGAGCTGAAGATCCCCGGGCGCAAGTACGGCTTCAAGACGCTGATCGCCGCGCAGGCCGCCGGCGACTTCGAGGCGCTGAAGGAACGAGGCCGGCGGATCGTGAGGGCGACGCTGTGAAGCTCGGGATGATCGGGCTCGGCCGGATGGGCGCCGGCATGACGGAGCGCCTGGAGCAGTCGGGGCATGACG
>DASTHD010000035.1:0-3953 GCA_035605555.1 Gaiellaceae bacterium | reverse complement strand
AGCGAGAAGTTCAAAGTGGCGACGCTTTCCGAGATGGAGATCACGCCGATGCCCGACAACCCCCGATGGGCCGCCGTCCGGCATCACCTGGGCGTCGGGGCGTTCGGGATCAACGCCTGGACTGCGGACAAGCCCGGCATGGAGGTGATCGAAGAGCACGATGAGCTGGGGGCCAGCGCCGGGAAGCACGAGGAGGTCTACGTCGTCCTCGCCGGCCGCGCAACGTTCACAGTCGACGGCGAGCCGATCGAGGCAAGCCCGGGGACGTTCGTCTTCGTTCGTGACCCGGCTGTCAGGCGAAAGGCGGTCGCGGAGGAGCCCGACACGACGATCCTTGCGGTCGGAGCGCAGCGGGGCGAGGCTTTCAAGCCGTCGAACTGGGAGCGTTCGGCGCCTGCCTTCGGCTTCTTTGCGACGGGAGAGTACGAGAAGGCCGTCGAGACGTTGACGCAGGTGCACGAGACCTACCCGGACGACGGAGGCGTGCTCTACAACCTGGCCTGCGCGGAGAGCCAGATCGGGCGGACCGAGGACGCGATCGAGCACCTGCGGCAGTCGATCGAGGACCAGGAGCGATTCCGCGAGATCGCGAAGACGGACACGGACTTCGATCCCATTCGCGACGAGCCCGTGTTCAAGGAGCTCGTCGGGGCCTAGTCGTCGTCCCCGCCGCCGCGGCCTCGGCCGCTCGAGTCATCGCCTCCCCCGCGGCCGCGGTTGCGCCCATGGTCGTCCCCGGTCTCCGTTGTCGTCCCGACGGTCGTCGTCGGCGTCGTCGTCGTGGTAGTGGTCGGGGTCGTTCGGCGCGTCTGAGTCGCCGTGCGCCGACGGCGCGTAGGCGCTGCTGTCTGCGTCTGAGTGACTGGGGCGAGGCTGTCGCCGGCCTCGATGCTCGAGACGGGCAGCGCCACGGTGTCGCGGGCGATCAGGTGCGCCGCGAAGCCAAGACCGGTCGCGAAGACCAGGCCGAGCAGGAGAACAGTCGCGAAGCGCATGGATCCAGGCTAGACGCGACCGGGTAAAGCCTCGTCCAAGTCCCTGTTCGGGGTTTGCAAAGGGGACTCCGCGGCCGGCAACCGCACTTCGGCGCGCGCGCCGCCCTCGGGCCGGTTCGTGATCCGCGCAGTGCCGCCCCAGCGCCGCGCGAGCGTCGCGACGATCGCCAGCCCGAGACCCGTCCCCGGGGTACTGCTTCCGCTGCTCCCGCGGGCGAACCGCTCGAACACGTGCTCTTCTTCTCCCGGCCTGAGCCCGAGGCCCTCGTCCAACACTGCGATGTAGACGTCGGAGCCCACGCGGCCGCATTCCACGGTGACCGTTCCCGCCCCGGGCGAGTACTTGAGCGCGTTCTCGATCAGGTTGTCGAGAACGATGGCGAGGTCCTCCTCGGATGCCCGCGCGTACGCGTCGCCCCGGCAGTCGGCGACGAGCTCGTGGTCGCTCTGCGCCGCGCGCTCGGCCCACCGCTCTGCCCCGCGCTCGACGGAGTCCTGCAGCGAGACGGTGACGCGCGCCGTCGGTCGATCCCCTTCGCGGGCAAGCATCAGCAGCGCCGAGAGCAGGCGGGCAAGACGCTCGACCTCCCGCTCGGCCGCTTCCAGCTCGGCCGCCAGCTCCGGGCCCGCCTTCAGGGACGCAGACTCAAGCCGAAGCCGGAGGCCGGTCAACGGCGTCCGCAGCTGATGCGAGGCGTTGGCGACGAACTGTCGCTGGGCCTCGAGCACCTGCCCGAGCCGATCAGTCATGTCGTTGAAGGCGTGCGCGACCTCACGGTGCTCCGTCGAGCCCTCGGGCGTCGCGCGAGCTTCGAGATCGCCCGCCTCGACGCGTCGCGCGGCTTCCGCGAGCCGCTGGAGCGGGCGCGCGAGCGTTCCTGCGAGGAGCCAAGCGAAGCCAAGCCCGAGGCCGAGGGCCAGAAGCCCGATTCCGATGAGACCGAGGACATCTCGGCGAACGCGTCGGTCGATCGCATCCACGCTCTGCGTCACCCGCACGGCGCCGACGCGCCGGTCGCCCTGAACGATCGGAACCGCCGTGTAGAGCAGCGACTCGCCCAGGGTCTCGCTGAACCGCCGGCCTTGCGCGATTCGCCCGCGGACGAGCGCCGTCTGGATCTCCGGTCGGTTGCGATACGAGCCCGTGGTGAGCCCGGCCGAGTCGGCGAGCAGCCGTCCGGCCGAGTCGACGACGATCACGCGGCCTCCGAGCTGGCGGCCGGCGTCCTTGGCGATGCGATTCAGCGCGGCCCGGTCGTCCCGCTCTCCTGCCGCGCTCGCTGCGACGAGCTGCGCCTCCGCCGCAGCCTGAGCCTTGACCTCGGCGTCCACCCGCCGCGAGACGTTGAGGATGAGTGGCACCTCCAGTGCCACGATCACGAGGATGAGGACATAGGCGAAGGCAGCGAGGAGCCTGGTCCGGAGGGACACGGCTCAGACCTCTTCGGCCGCAGAGAACCGGAAGCCGACGCCGCGCACGGTGTGGATGTAGCGCGGCGACCCGGGATCGTCGTCCAGCTTCTTCCGCAGGCCGCTCACGTGGACGTCGAGCGTCTTCGTCGAGCCGAACCAGTTCGTATCCCAGACCTCGTCGATCAGCCGCTCCCGCGTGACGACGGACCCGGCGTTCTCGATCAGCAGGCGCAGCAGGTCGAACTCCTTGCGGCTCAGCTCCAGCTCGTCGCCCCGGAACGAGACGCTCCGGCGCCCGGGATCGATTCGGACGTCCCCGATCTCCGTCGCGCCCTCGGCCCTGCGCTCGCCGGCCTCGGCTGCGCGGCGCAGAACCGCGCGCACACGCGCGACGAGCTCCCGCGCGCTGAACGGCTTGACCACGTAGTCGTCCGCGCCGAGCTCGAGCCCGGCGACGCGATCGGCCTCCTCGCCCCGGGCGGTCAGCATGATGATCGGAACGCGGGAACGCGCTCGCAGCTCGCGGCACACCTCAAAGCCGGAGCCGTCCGGAAGCATCACGTCGAGGAGCACGAGGTCGGGCTTCACCCGCTCGGCGAGCGCCAGCGACTCGCCGGCGGTCGCGGACACCTCCGTGTCGAAGCCCTCGCGACGGAGGGCTTCGACGAGCGGGGTGGTGATGGATTCCTCGTCCTCGACGAGGAGGATGGTGCGTCTTCCGAGCTGCATTTTCCGAGGGTTCTACCCAAACTCCCCGGAAAGCGGCGTCGAGGAGGGCTACCGGGCCCGGAAGCTTCCGCGCATGCCTTCCTGTGCGTGGTCGCTGACTCCGCACCAGTACGAGTAGCGGACGCCCTTCTTCAGCTTCACGGTGATCGTGGCGGAGCTGCCGACGCCCAGCACGCGGGTCTTCCAGCTCCTACCGCCGCCGCGGACGTGGAAGTCGTGGCCTTCGTCGCCGTTGTTCCGTACGACGAACTTCACCGTTCCGCCCCTCGGCCGCGCCGAGAGCGAGATGCGACCGTCGACCTCGCTGACCCGGACTGTCTGGCCCGCGGTCGAGCCGAGCGTGGGGATCACGAGGGCCGTGGCGGCCACGAGCGTGCCGAACAGGATTGCCAATGTCTTTCGCATGTGGTTTGTCTCCTTTTCTGCCTAGTCGTCGTCCGAGCCGCGGTTCGGACCGGAGCGGTCTTCGTGACCGTGGTCGTCGTTCTCACCACGGTCGTTGTCGTCGCCGCGGTCGTCGCCGCCGCGGCCACGGTTCGATTCGGCGCGGTTGTCGTCGTCCGCGCGGTCCTCTTGCTCACCCGTCTGCGCGCCGGTGCAGCGTGGGTCGTTTGCATGCTCGGCCTCGTCACACGGGCCGCTTACGTCTTCCCCCGGCTCGACGGGTACGGTCGTGGTGGTCGTCGTCGTGTCGTCGTTCGTCGTCGTCCCGACCGTCGTCGTCGCGGTCGTGACGGCTTCGTTCGGCGACGAGTCCGTCAGCGCATTGCCGGCGAGCGCGCCGCCTGCGGCCAGCAGGACGAAGGCCGCGAGTCC
>DASTHD010000126.1:0-8859 GCA_035605555.1 Gaiellaceae bacterium | reverse complement strand
CCGCGTCGTGCGGCCCGGCGGTCTTGTCGCGATCTCGGTGCCGGCCAACCCGAAGCTCTACGGCCGGAGCGACGAATGGGCTGGGCACGTCCGCCGGTATACGCGCCGCGCCCTGCTCGAGGCGTGTGCCGGAGGCGGCCTGCGGGTCGACCGGTGCCTCGGGTGGGGCTTCCCGGTCTCGCGGCTCTACCATCGCCACGTCTATGAGCGATACCTCAACCGGCGCGGGCCGGCGCCCGTCGGCCACAGCCTCGCCCCGCTCGTCCGAGCCCTCGGCCTCCTCGTCCAGCTCGACCGGCTCTTCGTCGGGGTCGAGCATGGGGCGCTCGGCTACCTCGTACTGGCGACGCGTCCGTAGCCCGATCGGGGCCGTCTGGGCGGCCATGGTCGCCTTCGCCGTGGCCTTCGGTGCGCTGGCCGTGCAGGAGTACCGCGCCTTCGAGACGGGCCGCTTCGACCTCGGGAACATGGTTCAAGCCGTGTGGTCGACGGCGCACGGGCGGCCGCTCGAGATCACCGAGCTGGGAGGTGACCAGATCTCGCGTCTGGGGGCACACGTCGACCCGTTGCTCGTGCTCTTCGCGCCGCTCTGGTGGGTCTGGCCGAGCCCGGCGATGCTGCTCGTCGTCCAGGTCGTGGCGCTGGCGCTCGGTGCCCTGCCCGTGTTCTGGCTCGCCCGCAACCACCTCGGCTCGGAGCGCCTCGGCGTCGTCTTCGCGCTCGTCTACCTGCTCTACGCGCCGCTGCAGTGGCTTCCGCTCGACGAGTTCCACCCGGTTGCCCTCGCCTGCCCGCTGCTCCTCTACGCGCTCTGGTACCTCGACGAGGACCGCCTGATCGCGGCGCTGCCCTACCTCGGGCTCGCGTGCCTGACGAAGGAGGAGGTGCCGCTCGTCGTCGCCGGGCTCGGCGTTTGGTACGCCGTGCGGAAGGGACGAAGGAGGGAGGGGGCCGCGCTCGCGCTCGCGGGGGTGACTCTTACCGCTCTGTACCTCCTCGTCGTGATGCCGCACTACCGCAGCGGCAGCGCGCCGGCGTTCTACGACCGCTACGACACCGTCGGCGGCTCGCCGGGCGGGCTCGTCAAGACGCTCGTGACCGACCCGCTGACGGTGATCCGCGCCGCCACCGAAGGGCGCGACCTCACGTATCTGTTCCAACTCGGGCTGCCGCTCGCCTTCGCGTTCCTGGCCGCGCCGCTCGTGCTGATCCCCGCGCTGCCCGAGCTCGCCGCCAACCTGCTCTCCGAGACGGGGACGCAGACGTCGATCGAGTTCCACTACACGGCGCCGATCATCCCGTTCCTCGTCGCCGGCGCGATCTTCGCCGCCGCGCGGTGGCGCCGCCTCGTGCCGGTCGTCCTGGCCGCAGCCGTCGTGGGTGCGGTCGTGCTCGGGCCGCTCTGGTCGGGGGAGCTCGCACCGAAACGCGTGTCGGCCCACGATCGGGTCGCAAACCGAGCGGTGGCGCTCGTGCCCGGCGACGCCGCCGTCACCAGCACGAACGGCCTCGGCTCGAAGCTCTCCGCCCGGCGTCGCATCTTCAGCTGGCCTGTGGTTCTGGAGGCCGACTGGGTGGCGGTCGACCTGAAGCGGCCGTCCTACCTCGACCGCAGGTCGTCCGCTTCGACGGCCGCGATTCCGCTGGCGCGACTGCTGCGGAGCGGCGGCTGGTCGATCGCGCTGGAGGAGGACGGGATCGTCGTCCTGAGGCGGAGGACCGCGACTACGAGGATGCCGTAGAGGGCGACGAGCAACACGTCGCGCGCCACGACGAGCCAGGCGACGTCCTCGAGCGCAAAGAGCTCGCGGTAGTGGAAGAACCAGAGCTGTCCGAGGACAAGCGCTCCGCCCAGAAGGGCCGTCGCCACGATCCCGGCCGGCGGCGCCACGAGGACGACCAACGGGAGCAGCCAGACCAGGTACTGGGGCGAGACGAACCGCGCGAAGGCGACGAAGCCGGCGAGCGTCGCCGCGGCTGCGGCGACGAGCCGTTCGCCGCCGCGCTCGCCGCGGGCGAAGATCCACGCGACCACGGCGACCGCCAACACCTGCAAAACGGTCATCGCCGCGGCGACGCCGTCGGCCACCGAGCCGCCGAGGTCACGCGACAGCGCCGCGGTCGATCCCGTGACCACGTCGGCGTCGTAGAGCCCCAGCTTGTCCGCGGCAACGAGCAGTGCCCCGCCGAGGCTCTCGAGCTGAAGCGCGCGCTGCGCCTGCGCGTCGATGCTGTCCCAGAGGCCGTCCCACCCGAGTAGGGCAAACGGCCCTACGACGACGAGAACTACGCCGGCGAAGGCGAGGAGCGGGCGGCCGAGCCCGCGACGCCAGGCGGCGAGGCAGAACACCGGCAGCAGTGCGAGCGGATAGAGCTTCGCGGTGACGGCCAGCCCGAGCAGCGCAAAGCCGAGCGTCGGGCGCCCGTACAGGAGCGCGCACACCGCTGCGCCAACGAGGAGCGCCGGCCACAGGTCGTAGGTGTTCAGCGAGACCGGCCCGATCGCGAGCGGGCTGAGCGCCAGCGCTCCCAGCGCACCGTAGAGCCGCGGGGTTGCGGTGCCGAGCCGTGCAAGGATCGACGCGGCCACGAAGAGCATCGCCACCCCGAGCAGGGCCATCAGGAGCTTGAATCCGTGGCGGTACCAGTCGTCGGGCAGGAACGCCGGCGGCAGGAACACGGCGAATGCTCCCGGCGGATACTCGACGAAGACGTCGCGGTACGGGATCCGGCCGTCGAGCAAGCCGTGCGCGTATTCGCCGTAGAGCCCGACGTCGCGGTACTCGCGCCCGCGGAAGAGGCCGCCCGGCGGCACGGCAGCCGCCAGCAGGTAGACGGGCGTTACGAGCGCGGCGGCCCGAAGCGCCGAGCGGAGCTCACGACGCTTATCCGTCGCCGGAGCTCGAGTACGGCGTGTAGGAGTTGCCGTACTCGTTCGCATATTGCGCCTTTTCGAACGGCCGCCAGTCCGGCCCGGAGTGCGGCTCCGGGAACTCGACGGGCACGGTGTTGCCGATCGACGAGCGCATGAAGAGGTTCCAGATCGTGGCCGGGAAGGTCCCGCCGGCGACCGAGATCCCGTGGACGTTCTCCATCGGGATCAAAGCCTGCGGGTACCCGACCCACACGGTCGTCGAGAGCGTCGGCGTGTAGCCGCAGAACCAGGCGTCCGTGTGGTCGTCCGTCGTCCCGGTCTTGCCCGCCGCCGGTCGGTAGAAGCTGACGCTCGCCCCGACGCCGGTGCCCGAGGTGTAGTTGTCGTGGAGGATCTTCGTGACCTCGTCGGCGACCCAGTCGGGGATCACCCGGTGCCGGCGCGCCTTCCCCCAGCCGGCGTCCGTGTCCGTGGTGCCGTCGGGCAGCACGACCTTCCGGATCGCCATCGGCTCGGAGTAGACCCCGCCCGCCGCGAGCGTCGCGTATGCCGACGCCATGTCCAGCGGCGACACGCCCGCGGACCCCAGGCCGAGCGACGGGACGTAGACGCCCTCTTTCGTCTTCAGGTTCGACCGCACGCCGAGGCGATACGCCATCTCCGCGACCTTCTCCGGCCCGAGGTCGAGCGTGAGCTGCGCGAAGACCGTGTTGTCCGAGGAGAGCGTCGCGCGGTGGATCGAGACCGAGCCGAGGTAGCTGTGGTCGTAGGTCTGAACCTCCCACGGCTCGCTCAGCGGATCCGGTTGGTAGAAGAACGGCTTCGAGACGTAGTACGTCGTGTCGGGGTCGACGCCCTGATTGATCGCAGCGGCCAGGACGAAAGTCTTGAACGTCGATCCCGCCTGACGCCGCGCCTGCGAGGCGAGGTTGAACTGGTTGCGGCGCTTCGCCGGCGTCACGGCCGTCATCGCGCGGATCGCGCCGTTCGTCGGGTTGATCGACACGATCGCAGCGGCGGGATCCTGCCGGTAGGGGAGGGTGCGGAGGACCGCGTTCCGCGCGTTCTGCTGGAACCGGCGGTCGACGGTCGTGTAGACGCGGAGGCCGCCGGAGCGCACCGTGTTGGCCCCGTATTGCGTGATCAGCTGCTCCCGGACGTAGCTGAAGAAGTAGGGCTCGCGGATGCGCGAGTAGATTCGGCCGGGCTTGAGGTGCAGCTGGCGGTCCTGGACCGCGGCGTTGTACTGGCGCTGTGTGATGTCGCCGTTTCCGAGCATCGCCTGGAGCACCTGGTTCCGCCGTCGTAAGGCCGCCGACGGCTTGTTCAACGGGTCGTAGACCGACGGCGCCTGTGTCAGTCCGGCCAGGAGCGCCGCCTGCCCGAGGGTGAGCTTCCAGACGGGTTTCGAGAAGTACGTCTGGGAGGCGGCCTGCACGCCGTAGGCGTGGTTGCCGTAGTACACGGTGTTCAGATAGCTCTCGAGGATCCAGGACTTCGAGCGCCTGTTGTTCAGCCGCACGGCGAGGCAAGCCTCGATCAGCTTCCGCTCGAAGGTGACCTCACGGCTGATGTAGAGGTTCCGGACGAGCTGCTGCGTGATCGTCGAACCGCCCTCGACCACGCGGCCGGCCTGGACGTCCGCTGCGAGCGCACGGGCGATGCCCTCGAGGTCGATGCCGCTGTGCTCGTAGAACCGGCGGTCCTCGATCGCGACCGTCGACAGGCGCATCCACTTGCTGATCCGATTCAGCGGGACGGGCTGGCGGTTCTTCTCGGCGGGGATCGAGCCGAGCAGCGAGCCGTCGGCGGCGTAGACGAAGGAGTTCTGGCCGATCTCGACCGGGCGAAGGCGATCGAGGTCACAGCGCGGCCCGACCGTCGCCGCCCCGGTGATTCCTCCGGCGGCGATGAGCGCGAGCACGATGATCGCGAGCGTCGCGAGGAGCGCCAGCTTCTTCCGGTGCTTGGCACGGGAACGCCGGCGGTTCCGGCGGGTGCGGCGACGGTACAGCTCCTCGTCGAACGCGCGATCAGCGCGGCGCCGACGGCGTCGATCGTGTGGGCTCATGCCGCTTCGTAGACGCCCGCTTGGCGGAGCGCCTGCTGCACGCGCACACGGAGCTCGCTCTCCAGCCGTCGCGCAGAGGCCTCGTCATCGGCCCAGGCGCGGAGCGTCACGACGGCATCTGCGTCGAGGCCGGTGACGAGCAGTTCGGTGGGTTCTGCCTTCTCGCGCAAGAGGTCGATGACGGCCTGTAGATCCTTGTCTCGTGGGACGGGCACCGTGATCTCGGCGAGCCGCTCCCGATCCACGATCGTCGCGTTCTTGATGGTATCGGCAGCCAACCGGTCATTCGGCACCACGAGCCGGCTCCGGTCGTCCTGGCGGATCCGGGTGTAGACGAGGCCGATCTCCTCCACCACACCCTGTCCTTCGGCAATTGTCACGCGGTCCCCGAGCCTGATCGGCTGGCTCAGCCCGATCATCACGCCGGCCACGAAGTTCGAGAGCGTCCGCTGCGCCGCGAGACCGACGACGAGACCGATGACCGCCGAGGAGGCGAGCAGTCCGGTGGCGACCGCACGAACCTGCGGGATGATCAACAAGGCCGAGAGGACGCCGACAAAGATGATCGCGCCCATCAGGCTGCGCCGGAGGACGCGGTAGCGAGTCTCCGCCTGCGGCGGGAGCTCCCGTCGCGCCATCCGCATGTCGACGAGCTTCGCGAGCACCGCTGCTCCGGCAATGACGGCGCAGACGACGATCAGCCGTGCCCAGGGGCCCACGGCTCGGCTATTCGACGTCGCCCAGGGGTTTCCGGCCGATCAATCGACGTCGTCCAAGGGCTTCCGGCCTGCGAACCCTTCGTCGAGCCCGTGCCAGAAGGCGACGGCGTCCTCGCCGAGCTGCCAGCAGAGGAGGATCTCCTCGCCGTCGCGAAGGGCCGGGAAGTCGAGGAGCCCTCGATCGAGATCCTTGATCAGGACGCCCTCGGCCTGGATCCGCTCCACGACCCTCGCGAGCTCGCTCGTGGCCTGCTCGAGCTCGTCGTCAGCCTCGGCGAAATCGGACGGCGTCAGATCGCCGCCGTTCGTGACCACCTGGGCGCCGAGCGACGCCCGGCGCTCCTGCGCCGTGACGAGCACCTGGCGGCGCTCGACCATCTCCTCGGCGAGCGGGCGGAGCTCGTCCAGCGCCGCATTCGCCTCCTCGGGCGTGAAGTACCGTGGCGCCATCCGCCCCATTGTCACCCTCTTCCTCTGGAGCCGTGCGGCGATCTGGGCCGGTGTCGTCTTCGCCTTCCTGGTCTTCGAGCCGAACCGGCACCCGCTCGCCGACCGCTGGGACCGCCCGGAGGTCACGCGGGACCTCGGCCTGCTCGTCGACGTTTGGGCGCGGTGGGACAGCGTCTGGTTCCTACGCATTGCCGAGCACGGATACGGCGCAGTCGAGAGGACGGCCGCAGCCTTCTACCCGCTCTACCCGCTGCTGATCGGTCTGCTCGGCCGGGTACTCCTTGGCCACTACGTGCTCGCCGGCGTCCTGATCTCGCTTGCCGCCACGCTGGGCTCATTCGTGCTCCTCTACCAGCTCGCGCTTCCTCGACTCGGCGTCGAGGGCGCCCGGCGCGCGGTGCTCTATCTCGCCGTCTTCCCGTTCGCTGTCTTCCTGAGCGGCGTCTACAGCGAGTCGCTCTTCCTGCTGCTTGTGCTCGCAAGCTTCGTGCTGGCCGAGCGGGGCCGCTTCCTCGAGGCCGGCGTGGCCACTGGGCTCGCCTGGCTGACCCGGCCGCTCGGCATCGCCCTGCTCCCTGCGCTGGCACTGATCGCGTGGCGGGCGCCTGATCGCGCGCGGTCGCTGCTCGGGCTGACCGCCGCGCCGGCGGTGTTCGCCCTCTACCCCCTGTACCTCTGGTGG
Source organism: Gaiellaceae bacterium (assembly GCA_035605555.1). Taxonomy (GTDB): domain Bacteria; phylum Actinomycetota; class Thermoleophilia; order Gaiellales; family Gaiellaceae; genus JACDAN01. The sequence goes on along the minus strand of DASTHD010000126.1, from coordinate 2,062 downwards.
AAGCTCGACGATCCGTTCCTCTTCATCCGCGCGGAGGACGTCTGGAGCAGGCACGTCTCGTGGGTGGGGCCGCTCGGCGGGACCTGGGACGGCCTGCGCGCCGGCTGGGCCGGCGTCCGGCAGCTGGCGAGCGGCTCCGACGCGACCCGCTACTGGAGCGCGGTCACGGACACCGATCCCGACCGAGTCGCCGCCGTCAACCTCGAACAGCTGGCCTTCCTCGTCCTCTTCGTCGTCCTGACGGTGGAGGCCTGGCGCCGTTTCGGCGCGCCGTACGGCCTCTTCGCCGCGGTGAGCCTCGCGATTCCGCTCGCGACGCCGAGCGAGCGGTGGCCGCTGTTGTCGATGCCGCGCTTCGGCCTCGTGATCTTTCCCTTCTTCCTCGTGCTGGCGGCGTGGGGTGAGCGCCCGCGAGTGCACACGCCGCTGCTAGTGGTGAGTGCGATGTTCCTCGGAATCGTTTGCGTCCAGTGGGCGCTTTGGCAATGGGTGGCATGAGCGCAAGCGCCGAGAGCCGCCCGAAGATGCAGCGGCGGCTAGTCGGTTGGTGGGTGCTGGTCGGCGCGCTCACGCTGCTCAACTTCAGCGCCCGCTTCAGCTCCGAGGACACGTCGTCCAAGAACGACAACGTGCTCTACCGCTACGACGCCGCGGCCTTCGGCTTCCTCTTCTACGCGTTGATCCTCGGAGTGGTGCTCGTGCTGGCGTCGGGGTTCGACCCGCGCGAGGCGCTCGGCCTGCGGCGGCCACGCTCGTGGGGGTCGGCGGTCGGCATCGCCCTCGGGTCGTTCGTCGTGCTGCTCATCGTCGCGGCCGCGCTCGAACCGGTCTTCGGCGCCGGCAAGGCCCAGGGCCTGGATCCGACGGGCTGGATCCCGGAGAAGGCGCCGGCGCTCGTGCTGAACGCGATCGTCGTCGCGGTCTTCGGCCCAATCGTGGAGGAGCTCCTCTTTCGCGGCGTCGGGTTCTTCCTCCTGAGCCCCTTCGGCCAGCTGGCCGCGATCGTGATCACGGCGATCGCGTTCGCGCTCACCCACGGGATCGCTCAGGGCATCCCGATCTTCTTCATCATCGGCGTCGGACTTGCGCTGCTCCGGAGCCGGAGCGGGAGCATCTACCCGGCGATGATCCTCCATATCTGCTTCAACGGCTTCGGCGTAATCGCCGGCGTCTTCACCTAACCGGGGTCGGCGTAGATCCCGAGCCCCGTTGCGGGATCGAAGAAGTGGAGCCGGTCCGGCGCAGCCAGCAGCTCGATCTGATCGCCCTCGCGAACGCGCGTCCCTCGTGTGAGGCGCGCGACGAAGAGGCTCCCTCGCTGGCGCGCCTGCTCGGCGGTCGCCTCGATCGCCTCATGGCCGACAGCGGCCTGAACGTCCTTGCCACGGACGGGCGGCGCGCCGACACCGAAGTGGACGTAGACCTCGGAGCCCATGTTCTCCCGGATGTCGACGACGGCGGAGATGCGTCCAGCGCCGGCCTCCTCGTCGGCGTGTGACGCCTCCTCGAAGTCCTCCGGCCGGATTCCGAGGATCACGCGCTTCCCCTCGAAGGTTCGCAAGGACGGACGGCTCTCGAGGATCACGTCGGCCACTCTCAGCCGGTGCTCGCCGAATTTCGCCTCGAGGCCGCCGTTCGCCGCAACGAGGTCGGCGCCGACCAGGTTCATCGGCGGTGAGCCGATGAACTCGGCGACGAACAGGTTTACCGGCTCGTCGTAGAGGAGCTGGGGCACGTCAAGTTGCTGCAGAACGCCGTCGCGCATCACGGCGACCCGGTCGCCGAGCGTCAGCGCCTCGGTCTGGTCGTGAGTCACGTAGATCGTCGTCACCTCGAGGTCGCGCTGGATGCGGGCGATCTCGGCCCGCATCTCCACACGGAGCTTCGCGTCGAGGTTCGAGAGCGGCTCGTCCATCAGGAACGCCTGCGGCTCGCGGACGATCGCGCGACCCATCGCGACGCGTTGGCGTTGCCCGCCGGAGAGGGTCCGCGGGCGCTTGCCGAGCACCTCGCTGAGACCGAGGATGCGGGCAGCATCCTTCACCCGGCGGTCGATCTCCGC
>DASTHD010000124.1:0-7619 GCA_035605555.1 Gaiellaceae bacterium | reverse complement strand
CGACACCCCGGGCGAGCCGTCCTTCCAGGGCGACATGGTCTCCTCGATCCGCGTCGTCGAGGGCGCGCTGATCGTCGTGTCCGGCGTGATGGGCGTCGAGGTCCAGACGAGCCGCGTCTGGGCGAGGGCGGAGGAGCTCGGCCTCGCGCGGGTCTTCTTCGTGAACATGCTCGATCGCGAGCGCGCCGACTTCTTCCGCGCCTTGAACGGCCTGCAGAGCGCGCTCACCCCACGGGCGGTAGCGATCCACCTTCCGATCGGCGCCGAGCACGAGCTGACCGGCGTGGTCGACCTGCTCCACATGGTCGCCTACACGAGCCCCGACGGGCAGAAGGAGGCCAAGCCGGGCGAGATCCCGGCGGAGATGGCCGACCAGGTCGCCGAGTACCGCGAGAAGCTGCTCGACTCCGTCGTCGAGACCGACGAGGGGCTGATGGAGCGTTATCTCGACGGGCAGGAGCTCACGGACGAGGAAGTGGCGCACGCCCTGAAGGACGCGATGACCCGCGGTGAGATCTTCCCGGTCGCGTGCGGCGTGGCCACCAAGAACCTTGGGACGACCGCCGTCCTCGATCTGATCGTCGAGGGTGTGCCGTCGCCGGCGAAGCGCGACTTCGACGTCCACATCGACGGCGCCGGCAGCGCCGCGTTCGTCTTCAAGACCGTGGCGGACCCGTTCGCCGGCCGGATCAACGTCTTCCGGGTCCTGGAGGGGACGGTCGACTCCGACGCCACGCTCGTCAACTCGAGGTCGCACAACAAGGAGCGCGTGGGCGCGTTGCTGACGCTCCAGGGGAAGGAGCACGAGCAGGCTGACGCCTTCGGGGCCGGCGACATCGGCGCGGTGGCGAAGCTGAAGGACACACTGACCGGCGACCTCCTGCTGGATGCCGAGCCCGCCGGTTCCTCCGAGCCGCCGACGATCGAGTTCCCGGAGCCCGTGATGAGCTTCGCGATCGCGCCGAAGGCCAAGGGCGACGAGGAGAAGCTCGGGACGGCGCTTCGCCGACTGTCCGAGGAGGACCCGACGCTCGTGATGCGCCGCGACCCGCAGACGGGGGAGCAGCTGCTCTCCGGCCTCTCGCAGATGCACGTCGAAGTCGCGGTCGAGCGCGTGAAGAACCGCTTCGGCGTCGAGGTCGACCTTCGGCCGCCGCGGGTGCCGTACCTGGAGACGATCCGCAAGGAGTCACGCGGTCACGGCCGATACAAGAAGCAGACCGGCGGGCGCGGCCAGTTCGGCGACTGCCATATCGTCCTCGAGCCGATCGAGGGGCACACCGGCTACGAGTTCGTGGACAAGATCGTCGGCGGCGTGATCCCGCAGGGCTTCCGCCCCGCGGTCGACAAGGGGATCCAGGAGGCGATGCAGCACGGCGAGCTGGCGGGTGCGCCCGTCCAGGGCATCCGCGTGCAGCTCGTCGACGGCTCGTACCACACCGTCGACTCGTCCGAGATGGCGTTCAAGATCGCCGGCTCGATGGCCTTCAAGTCGGCCTACGAGCAGGCCGATCCGGTACTGCTCGAGCCGATCATGGAGGTGGACGTCACCGTCCCGGACGACGCCGTCGGCTCGGTGAACGGCGACCTCAACTCGCGGCGCGGAAGGCTCCACGGTATGGAGCCGGTCGGCGCCGGCATGACGATGATCAAGGCCGAGGTACCGATGGCCGAGATGCTCACCTACTCGCAGTCGCTGACGTCGATGACCGGCGGCCGAGGCGACTACCACATGGCCTTCGCACGCTACGAGGAGGTCCCCTCGCACGTGGCCCAGAAGGTGATGGCGGAGGCCCAGAAGGAGAAAGAGGAGGCGCACGCCTGAGGCACCGCCTGACGCACCGAGGAGCGCAGAAGCGAGCGGAGCGGGAGCGCCAGGTCGGGCTCGAGCCGGACGACGAGGCGGCCCGTTGGCTCGCCGAGCACGATCCGCCGCCTGAGCCCGACCCTCCGAAGTCGCTGGCGAAGTCGCGGCACCTCCACCGCTGGCGGGAGCAGCGGAAGAAGCGCTAGTCCCCGGCCCAGGGCGGGCGCTCGAGCGCGGCCTCGAAGGCGACTCGGTCGTGGACCGGCTCGCCGTGCGAGACGATCACGTGCTCGAACGGCAGGCCGAGGAGCATGCGAAGGGCGGGGAGGACCCGCTCCTCGTGCCACGGGGTCGCCCAGACCAGGAGTTCTCCGTGCGGTGCAGTGAGCGCGTCCGCAAAGACGAGCGCGCGCTGCTCCGGTAGCCAGAGCGGCGTCTCGTTCCGGTTTCGCCCGTCGTAGAGCGCCACGAGGCCGCCCGGCAGCTCGCTGCCCGGTCCGATCCAGTCGAGGTCCGTCGCCGGGACGTCGGTGCGATGGAAGACGTCGGGGCCGTAGGCGGGGATGCCGTACCGCTGCACGAAGGCGTCGACGCTGCGGACGTGGTCGGGCTTGAGCACGACCGCGAACGTCGGCGGACGTTCGTCGAACCGCGCCCACAGCTCGTCCTCGTCGTCGGGGAAGACCGCGGCGTCGAGCACGCCGCGCTCGCCGCCGGACTCGACGCAGGTCGAGGTGACGGGGTTCTGCCACCCGTGCCCGGGCCTCCAGTCCGGGTAGTCGCTACGCCAGATCCAGAGTCCCGGCGCGATCTCGCGGACTTCCGCGGTCACGCTCGGATGGTGTCAGATCGACTCGGCCGCAACGCGCCGACGTACACGCCGACCAGAACGAGCAGGCCGCCGACGAGCAGCTCGGCCGTGATCGCCTCGTTGTCGAGCCACGCCGACAACGCGACGGTCACGACGGGAATCAGGACGAACTCGAACGACGCGCGCGAAGCCGTCCAGTACTGGAGCACGACGAGGTAGAGCACGAACACGAGCACCGACCCGATCGGGACGAGGTAGGCGACAGCGAGCCAGGTTGACCGTTGTTCCGGCAGTTCGAGCGGCTCTCGGGCGACGAGCGAGCCCGCGAAGAGGAGCACCGCGCCGGTCGCCATGCCGATTGCGTTCATCGTGATCGGGTGCACGGGTGGGAACCGTCGGACGAGCACCGCGGCTTCCGCGAAGCAGAAGGCGCTCCCGACCAAGGCGAGGAACGACAGCAGCGGGACGGCCGACCGAAGGGTCGTGTTCGACATCACCGCGATGCCCACGAGCGCGAGCAGGGCGCCCCCGAGAGCACCGGCACCGAGCGTCTCCTGCCGCTGCAGGACGGCGAGGAAGAGCGTAGCGAGCGGAACCAGCGCGAGCAGAGTCTGCCCGAGGCCGGCGTGGATCTCGACGAGGCCGTAGTAGGCGAGCGCGAACGCGCCGCCGATCGCAAACGTTCCGTAGAGCAGGGCGCCGCCCAGCGCGCGGCCGCGGGGGAGGTGCAGGCGGAGCACGGCCATCGCGAGTGCGAGGAGCGCTGCCGCCAGCGAGAACCGGAGCGCGGCGCCCCAGAGGGGCGCCAGCTCGCGGTTGCTGAACCGGATCGCGACGCCATTGCCGCCTGCCAGGAGCGACATGACGGCGAACGCGGCGAGCGCGGTGCGCTCCTCGCCGAGGATCGCCACAGGCCAACCCTATGACGGAACGCTCAGACGGTCGCCGTCTCGGGCTGGCCGCCGCCCTCGGTCTTCAGCCGCTTGATCAGGTCGGACACGTCTGCGAGCTCCTGCTCGAGGTCGCGCTGGTACTCCTCCAGCCGCTCGAGAACCTTCTCGCGGTCGTACCAACCGCGTCCGATCCCGGGGCCGCGGAAGCCGAAGCCGCGATGCCGATGTCGTCGATGGTGCATGGTCACCTCCCTTCCTCGTATCGCCTGAGGAACGACGCGAGTCGCGTTTGCGAAGCTTCCAACGCGCTCGCCCACTGGTCGAGGAGCGCGCGCCCCTCGTCTGTCAGCTCGTAGATCCGCTTGCTGGGGCCCGGCGCCTCGTCGTCCCATGCTGAGGTGACGATGCCGTCTCGCTCCAGCACGCGGAGGAAGCGGTAGAGATTGCCCATGTCGACGCGCTCCCCGGTGAGCTCCGGGAGCTGCTCGAGGAGCTCGTACCCGTGCGCTGGGCGCTCCCGGAGGAGGAGCAGCACGGCCGGCTCGGCGAAGCGCTCGACCCTGGCCCGAACGTCGTATTCGCCCGGCGCCAGGCGCCGCCGCACGCGGGAGTGTCGGTGGTGGCGTCTCATACCTGTAAAACACACATGTACTGCGCCAGCATACCGATCGGTGGCCCGGCGAGGCTGGGCTAAGATCGCCCCTTCATGCAGATCAGCAGCCAGGCCGTCGCCCGGACGTGTGCCATCTGCGATCGGAGCCTTCTGACCGGGGAGCGCGCGATTCGCTACGCGCCGCAAGGCGGCGAGTTCCTCGACGTCTGCCCGCTCTGTCAGGAGATCGCGGTCGAGTACGGCTGGGTGAAAGAGGGCACGCCGACGACCCCGACGGTGCCGGCGCAGCGCCGGCGGCGGGGCAACTGGTTCTCGCAGCTCTTCGCGCCGGTCCGCTCGACGACCGACGAGACCGTGGCGTCGGAGCCGATCCTCCGCCGGCTGAGTGAGCCGGAGCTCGCCATGGTCGAGGCGGCGGACATCTTCAACGCGAGCGACTACCGCCGTACGATCGGCGGCGTCGCCAAGAGCCTCGGCGAGCCGCGCGCGAGCATCCTGCAGCTCAGGGGCGTGAACCAGGAGCTCGCGATCACGATCGCCTGGGACATCACCTGGTACCAGTACCGCGTCTCCGGCGAGTCGGCCCAGCCCGTCCGGCTCGAGGCCCGCGGCCACGAGCTCGGCGACCTCGAGTCGCTCTTCCAGAACTGGAACGCCCGCGTCGACACCGACGGGCGGGTCGTGCCGGACATCGCCCGGCTGTAGACCTTTCCGTAGTCGTCCCTACACTGCGCACTAGAGGACGATGATCTACTGCGTCATCCCGCCTGAGCTCGAAGACGAGCTCTTCGAGAAGCTCACGGACTACTACAAGGACAACCCCAACGTCACGGTCATCGTCGACCGGCGGACGGGCCCCGACCGCCGCCAGGGGCGCGGCGGGGGCGGCAAGCGCCAGACCCGTGACCGCCGTCGGCCGCGGGCGCCGGGAACCTTCCTCGAGAGCGACCCGCCCGAGTAACCTGTGCGCCGCATGGCGCTCCTCGGGACGAAGACCTTCCAGAACTACATCGCCGGCGAGTGGCGCGATGCCGCCTCCGGCGAGACGTTCGAGTCGACGAGCCCCGCCAACGGCGAGGCGATCGGCACCTTCCCGCTCTCGGGCGTGGAGGACGTCGACCGTGCCGTCGAGGCCGCGAAGTCCGCGTTCGAGGAGTGGCGCCTCGTTCCGGCGCCCAAGCGCGGCGAGATCCTCTTTCGCTTCGGCGAGCTGCTGAGGGGCGAGAAGGAGGAGCTCGCGCAGCTGATGGCGCGCGAGATGGGCAAGGTGCTCGCCGAGGCGCGCGGCGACGTCCAGGAGGCGATCGACATGGCCTATTACATGGGCGGCGAGGGCCGTCGCCTCTTCGGCCAGACGACGCCGTCGGAGCTCCCCGACAAGTTCCAGATGAGCGTGCGCATGCCGATCGGCGTGATCGGCGTGATCACACCGTGGAACTTCCCGATCGCCATCCCCTCGTGGAAGACGCTCCCTGCGCTGGTCGCAGGCAACACGATCGTCTTCAAGCCCGCGACCGACACGCCTACGCTCGGCCAGCGCTACGTCGAGCTCCTGCTCGAGGCCGGGCTACCGGCGGGCGTCCTGAACATCGTCCATGGCGGCGGCGGGGCGGTCGGCGAGTCGCTCGTCCGGCACCCGGACGTCCGCGTGATCTCGCTAACCGGCTCGCGCGAGACCGGGGTGGCGGTGCTGAAGGCGGCGGCCGACGGCCTGAAGCACGTCCACCTCGAGCTCGGCGGCAAGAACGCGATTATCGTGCTCGACGACGCGGACCTCGACCTCGCTGTCGAGGGGATCGTCTGGTCGGCCTTCGGGACCTCGGGGCAGCGCTGCACGGCCGCGAGCCGCGTGATCGTCCAGCGCGGGATTTACGAGGAGCTCCAGTCGAAGCTCGTCGCGGCCGCGGACAGCCTGCGCCTCGGCGTCGGCTGGGACGAGGAGACGGACGTCGGTCCTGTGATCAACCAGGGCTCGCTGGACAAGATCCACTCCTACACGGAGATCGGCAAGGGCGAGGGCGCGAAGCTCCTGACTGGCGGCGAGGTGGCCTCGGGCAACGGGCTCGAGAAGGGCTTCTACTACCGCCCGACGATCTTCGGCGAGGTCGAGCCCGGGATGCGGATCGCGCAGGAGGAGATCTTTGGCCCGACGACCGCCCTGATCCCGGTCGAGTCGTTCGCCGAGGCGATCCAGGTGGCGAACGGCGTCAAGTACGGCCTCTCCTCGTCGATCTTCACGCGTGACGTCAACAAGGCGTTCCGCGCGATGCGAGACCTCGACACCGGGATCACCTACATCAACGCCGGGACGATCGGCGCGGAGGTCCACCTGCCGTTCGGGGGCACGAAGGACACCGGCAACGGTCACCGCGAGGCGGGTCAGGCGGCACTGGATGTCTTCACCGAGTGGAAGTCGATCTACGTCGACTACTCGGGCCGGCTCCAGAAGGCCCAGATCGACACGGACAAGTAGGTCGGCCCGCGAGGGCTAAGGCTGCAGGACGTCGCCCGTTCCGGTGCCCGGAACCGAGCCGCCCATGTTGAAGAGCGCGTACCCGATCAGCCAGATCGCGATCGACGCCACGACCACGATCGCGATCACGATCAGCGCGATCTGCAGCCATGACCGCCGATCCTTCCGGCCGTGTTCCCCGTAGTACACGCGGATCGAACCCACGGTGTAAGGATGCGATCTCCCTCGGGTGAGGTCAAGGAAGCGGTAAGGATGCGGATATGAACCGGAAGCTCGTCGTCTTCCTCCCGAGAGAAGCGCTCGACAACGTCCGCGCCGCCCTCTTCGAGGCGGGCGCGGGGAAGATCGGCAAGTACGAACACTGCTCCTGGTACGCAGCGGGAACCGGGACGTTCCTCGCCGGCGAAGGCACCGAGCCGGCCGTGGGCCAGCGCGGCAAGGAGCAGCGGGTCTCGGAACTGCGACTCGAAACGGTCTTCCCGGAGGAGCTGCAGGACGAGGTGGTCGCAGCGCTTCGAAGGACTCACCCGTACGAGGAGCCCGCGTTCGACATCTATCCGTTGCTGTGAAGGCGAAGCTCTCGACCGACGGCGGCGCCCGCGGAAACCCTGGCCCAGCCGCGTACGGCTACGTCCTCGAGACCGACGACGGCACCGTTCTCGCCGCCGAGGGCGAGCCGATCGGCGTCGCGACGAACAACGTCGCCGAGTACCGGGCGCTCGTCGCGGGCCTCGAGAAGGCGCTCGGGCTGCAGATCGACGACCTGGAGGTGGTGTCCGACTCCGAGCTCCTCGTGAAGCAGATGCGCGGGGAGTACCGCGTCAAGAACGACGCTCTGAGGGCGCTCCATGCGGAGGCGTCGAGGCTCGCCGACCATCTCCGGACGGTGAATTACAAGGCCGTGCGGCGGGAGCACAACGAGCTCGCGGACCAGCTCGTGAACGAGGCTCTGGACGCGGAGGAGGAGAAAACCCGGCGGCTATACTGAGCGGCCACGCGGATGTAGCTCAGTTGGCTAGAGC
>DASTHD010000216.1:0-2024 GCA_035605555.1 Gaiellaceae bacterium | reverse complement strand
GAGGTCTACCCGGGTGAGTGGCTGCCCGAGCCGCTTGTGGAAGACGAGAACCTCCGCCACGCCGAGACCGCCGACTCGCTCTCACTCACCTTCCTGCATCTCCTGGAGAAGCTCTCGCCGGTCGAGCGTGCGGTGTTCCTGTTGCGCGAGGTCTTCGACTACCCCTACGAGGAGGTCGCCGAGATCGTCGGCAAGAGCCCGGACAACTGCCGTCAGATCCTCGCCCGAGCGCACCGGCACGTGCAGGAGGGCAGGCATCGTTTCGACGTCTCGCGGGAGGAGCGAGACGAGATCGCGCAACGCTTCGTCGCTGCCTGGGAGGAAGGAGACACCGACGGGCTGATCGAGCTCCTCGCGCCCGATGTAACCATGTTCGGGGACGGCGGCGGCAAGGCGCCTTCCGTCCCAGTGCCGCTCGTCGGCGCCGAGCGTGTGGCGAAGGCGATCATCGGCTGGGCCCGGCAGGCGCACGAGCGCGGCCTCGTGCACCGTCCGGCCATTGTCAACGGCGAGCCCGGCCTTGTTTTCTACGACGGCGACCGCGTGCGTTGGGTCGCGGCGCTAGAGATCGCGGACGGCGTCGTGGTCGCGATCAGATCGGTGCTCAACCCCGACAAGCTCGCGCACCTCCGCAATCCCTAGAGCCAGCCCTTCTCCTCGGCGACGCGAACGGCTTCGGCGCGGTTGCGCGTTCTCAGCTTGCGGATCGCGGAGCTCAGGTAGTTCCGCACCGTTCCTTCCGAGAGGTACAGCGCTCCGGCGATCTCGGCCGCCGTCGCCTGGTTCCTGGCAGCGGCGAGGACGTCGCGCTCGCGTGCTGTGAGCGGGCTGACGCCGTCGGCGATCGCGTCCGCCGCCAGCCCGGGATCGATCACCCGTTGACCGGCGTTCACCTCGCGGATCGCTTCGGCAAGCTGCTCGGCCGGCGCGTCCTTCAGCATGAACCCCTCCACGCCGTTCTCGATCGCACGGCGGAGGTAGCCGGGTCGGCCGAAGGTGGTCAGGATGAGCGTCCGTGTCTCCGGGAGCTCGGCGGCGAGCTGGGCCGCGGCCGAGATCCCGTCGAGGCCGGGCATCTCGATGTCGAGCAGTGCTACGTCAGGGCGCTGCGCTCGGGCGGTCTCGAGCACGGCGTCACCGCGCTCGACCTCGGCGATGACCTCGATGTCGTCCTCGAGCGCGAGCAGGCTGGCGAGGGCGCCGCGCACCATCGCCTGGTCCTCTGCGATCAAGACGCGGATCACGCCGCTCGCCGGGGCAACGTGAGCCGGACGCGGAATCCGCCCTGTGGTCGCTCGCCGGCCTCGAGCGTGCCGTCGAGGCGCCGCGCCCGCTCGGCAAGCCCGGCCAGCCCGGTTCCATTCTGTGAGCCTCCGGAGACCCGAGCACCGTCGTCCTCGACCTCGAGCGCGACCGTTTCGGCGTCGGCGGAGAGGCTGATCGCGCAGGTGCTCGCGCGGCTGTGGCGGACGACGTTCGTCGTCGCCTCTCGGACGGCCCAGGCGAGCGCGTCTTCGATCTCGTCGGGAAGCCCGTCGGCCGAACCGTCGATGCGACAGTCGATTCCCGCGGCGGTGAGGGTGGCGCGCGCGCCCTCGAGCTCATCGGCGACGGCGAGCCGCCGGTACCCCTGCACCGCCTCGCGGACCTCGCTTAGCGCCTGCCGGGTCACGTCCTGCACCTCGCCCAGCTCGGCCCGTGCCCGGTGAGGATCGCTGTCGACGAGCTTCTCCGCCAGCTCGCTCTTGAGCGCGATCAGCGACAGGGTGTGGCCGAGCAGGTCGTGAAGGTCGCGGGCGATCCGCGACCGCTCCTCGGTTACGGCGAGGCGGGCGAGCTCCTCGCGTGCCTCGCGCAGCTTCCGGTTCGCGCGGGTCGTGCTACCGAGAGAGGCCATGATGGCGCCGACGGCGACGAGCGAGATCGTGTACGCCGCAACCGTCGAGCTGTCGGAGTCGGTAGCCGCCAGCCCGGCGGCCACGGCGGCTGCGGTCACGCCGGTGACGACCAGTGCCTCCGCAGCC
>DASTHD010000214.1:0-27200 GCA_035605555.1 Gaiellaceae bacterium | reverse complement strand
CTCGCCGGGGCGGCCTGGGCCGGCATCGCGGGCCTGATGCGCGCCACGCTCGGCTCGCACGAGGTGATCACGACGATCATGCTGAACTGGATCGCCTTCTGGGTCGGGAGCTACCTGTTCAGCATTGGGGGCCCGCTCCAGAGTGACTCGCAGGCCTCGGTGCCGATCTCGGCCGACGTGGTGGAGTCGGCGAAGCTCCACGTCCTGTGGGGCGGTGTCCAGGGGCTGCACATCGGCTTCCTGATCGCGCTCGCCGCCCTCGTCGTCTTCTGGGCGATCCTGAACCGGACGACGCTCGGGTTCGGTGTCCGCGCGACGGGCTTCAACCCTGAGGCCGCGCGCTACGCCGGGATCAGCGTCACGCGCAGCTACTTCCTGGCGATGGCGATCGCGGGGTGCTTCGCGGGGCTCGCGGGGGCGATCGACCTGCTGGGCTGGCAGTACCGCTTCGGGCAGGTCGACATCCAGAGCTCGACTGTCGGCTTCGTCGGGATCGCCGTGGCGCTCCTGGGCCGGAACACCGCCGTCGGGGTGTTCTTCTCCGCGCTCCTCTTCGGCGCGCTGCTGACCGGAACCAGCGCGCGAAACCTCGACGCCGAGATCTTCGACCCCGAGCTCGCGAGCAACCTGACGCTGATCATCCAGGGTCTGATCGTCCTCTTCGTCGGGGCGGACCTGCTGATCCTCTCGGCCTGGCGAGGACGCAAGCGCCTGCCGGTCCCGTGGCGGAGGACGACGTGAGCACGATCGACGCCACCCGGCGTCTCCCTCGGCGCCTCGACCGCGACGCCGGCCTCGTCGGGATCGGGCTGGCCGCGCTCGGGGTCTGGCTGATGCTGCCGCCGCTCGGGGACGATCTCCGCCGCGCGACCGACGACGTGGTCGTCGTGCCGATCGTGTGCGGGATCCTCGCGATCGCCGCGGGCATCTGGTCCGCAAGCCGGAGGGAGGCGAAGGTCGGCTGGTCGGCGATCACCGTCGGGGTCGTCGGGATCGTGCTCGGCGTCGCGGCGGCGGAGGCGAGCATCACCTCGCACGAGGCGGTGTTCGTCTGGTCGAGCCTGGTCGCCGCCACCCTGCGCTGGGCGACGCCGCTGATCTTCGCGGCGATGGGCGGTCTGTTCTCCGAGCGCAGCGGCGTCGTGAACATCGCGCTCGAGGGGATGATGCTCGCCGGTGCCTTCTTCGGGATCTGGGGCGCGATCCGCTTCGACAGCTGGGCGGTCGGGCTCCTGACAGCGATGCTGGCCGGCGGCGCGCTCGCGCTCCTGCACGCCTTCTTCTCGATTCACCTGCGCGCCGACCAGATCGTGAGCGGCACGGCGATCAACTTCCTCGCGCTCGGGCTCACCGGCTACCTCTACATCGACCTTTACGGCGAGGAGGGGACGCCGAGCAACGTCTCGATGATCCCCGACGTCCACCTCGGCTTCCTCGACGGGGTCTACTTCGTCGGGCCGATCTTCTCCGACCTCAACCTGATGATCTGGCTGGCGCTCCTGACGGTCGTCGCCTCCTGGGTCTTCCTCTTCCGCACGCCGGCGGGGCTGCGGCTGCGGGCGGTCGGCGAACATCCACGCTCCGCGGAGGCGGCCGGGATCTCGGTCTACAAGGTTCGCTACGCCGCCGTGACCTGCTCGGGCATGCTGGCCGCGCTCGGTGGCGCGTACCTCTCGATCGGGTTCGTCGGTAGCTTCGGGGAGAATATGACCGTGGGTCGAGGCTTCATCGCGCTCGCAGCGCTGATCTTCGGGATGTGGAAGCCGTTCGGCGCCTTCGGTGCCGCGCTCCTCTTCGGCTTCTCGAGCGCCCTCGCGCGGGCGTTGCCGGAATACTCGGAGCAAGCCGCGCTCCTCTTCGAGACCCTGCCCTACGTCCTCACGCTGATCGCCGTCGGGGGCCTGATCGGCCGCTCGATACCGCCTGCAGCAATTGGCCGCCCTTACGAGAAGCAGTAGCGAAGACCGGCCCACGAGCCCGAGCGCGGTCTTCTCCGTGCTCGTCGGGCTGGTGGCGCTCGCGACGCTGCCCGCGGCGATCTTCGCCGCCGAGCAGCTGGACCGGCTGACGCTGCTTCGCGCTTCGGTCGCAATCATCCCGGCGTTCGTCCTCGCGCTCCTCGCGATCTATCTCGGTCGGAGGGCCCGGCGGACGATCGAGCGGACCTTGGGCCGCGTCAAGGGGTACAAGCTGGCGCTCGTCGGACGGATCCTCGGCTACATGGCGCTCTATATCGCGCTCACAGCGTCGATTTCGGTCGCAACGTATTACGTGCTCCGGCAGATTTCGTAAGGCTTCGCCAGAACGCGTCTAGACTGAGCCGCGCCGCCAGATGTTCGAGATCGGAAACAGCCTCCGCGAAGCTCGTCTGCGCCAGGGTCTCGATTTCCCGGAGATCGAGCAGGCGACCAAGATCCGTCCTAAGTACCTGCGCGCGCTCGAGGACGAGCAGTTCGACATCCCCCCGGGGCAGACGTACGTCAAGGGTTTCCTCCGCACCTATGCGGAATATCTCGGCCTCGACGGCCAGCTCTACGTCGACGAGTACAACTCGCGCTACGTCCACGTCGACGAGGAGACACCGCTGCGTGCGCGCAGCAGCACGCCCTCACTCGGAGCGAGGGGAGTGCCTCGCTTCGAATCGAGCGTGGTCCTGATCGCCATCGCGGCGATCGGGATCCTGACCCTGCTCGTCTTCGCTGCCTGGCGCTTCGGCAGCGACACGCCGGAAACGGGGATCCCGGACTTCTCCACCCGGCCCCCGGCGACGAAACCGAAGCCGAACCCGGCTCCTCGTCGGACAGTGCCGGCGCGGCGGGCGAAGCTGACGATCTCGGCCGTGTCCGGCAATTCGGTCGTCGAGGTCTACGGCAGCTCGCTGGCCGGGAAGCAGCTCTTCAAGGGGACCGTCGAGGACGGCCACAGCATCCGGTTCGCCAAGAACCGCCGCTACATCCTGAAGATGGACAGCCCAGGCAACCTGGAGGTCGTCGTGAACGGCGACTTCAAGAACCTTCCTGCGCGCGGTCCGGCGACCGTCATCGTCACGGCGAACAGCATCAGGCGGGTAGCCTCGACCTAGCGTGAGGCCGAGAGCAGCCGTCCTGGTCACGGGCAGCGAGCTCGTCCGGGGCGGGCGCCTCGACGAGAACGGTCCCTTCCTGGCGCGCGAGCTCTCCTCGCGCGGGATCGAGCCCGAGCGGATCAGCGTGATCGGCGACCGGCCCGAGCAGCTCGAGGGCGCCCTGCGGGAAAGCCTCGCCTACGACCTCGTCATCACCTCGGGCGGCCTCGGGCCGACGCACGACGACCGAACGATCGAGCTGCTCGCAAAGGCGGCAGGACGCGAGCTCCACGTCGACCCCGAGCTCGAGCGTGAGATCGGCGACGTCGTCCGGGGGCTCGCCGAGCGGTTCCGGCGGCCCTACGAGGAGTTCGAGGCGGGCGTACGGAAGCAGGCGACGCTGCCGGAGGGCGGCAGCTCCCTCGGGCTGGCCGGCACCGCGCCGGGCGTGCTGCTCCAGTCGGACGGCGCCCTGGCGATCGCGCTCCCTGGACCGCCTGGAGAGCTCCAGCGGATCTGGCGGAACGCCCTCGACCGGGTCGAGCTCCAGCGGGTCCTCGCACGGGCACAGAGCCCCGCGCACCGGATCCTCCGCTTCTTCGGCTTGCCCGAGTCGGCCGTGGCCGGGGTGGTCGAGCAGGCGGGGGGAGAGCGCGACGGGCTCGAGTTGACGATCTGCGCGCACGACCTCGAGGTGCAGGTCGACCTCGTGATCCCGCCGGGCGCCGAAGGCCAGGCCGAGCGCGTCGTCGGGGCGCTCCGGGAGGCGCATCCCCGTGCGCTCTTCGCAGAAGACGAGGAGCCGGTGGAGGCACTCGTCCTCGACGCCGCGCGCGAGCGTGGCTGGACGATCTCAACAGCCGAGTCGTGCACCGGCGGCCTCGTCTCCGCCCGGCTCACGAACGTGCCGGGCTCGAGCGACGCATTCGCGGGCGGGGTGATCGCCTACTCCGACGACGTGAAGCGGGGGGAGCTGGGCGTGCCGACCGAAGTGCTCGAGCGGCATGGCGCAGTCTCGCCGCAGACCGCGCAGGCGATGGCGGAAGGAGCGGCGCAGGCCCTGAAGACCGATGTCGCGTTGTCGGTGACGGGCGTGGCGGGTCCCGGCGGCGGCTCGGCGGAGAAGCCCGTCGGGCTCGTCTACCTGCACGGCGTGACGCCCGAGAACTCGCACGGCGTCGAGCTCCGGCTCCCCGGGAACCGCGACGCGGTGCGCCGGCGGGCGGCGGTGTCGGCGCTGCACCTGCTCAGGCGCCTCTTGACGCAGAACCGGCACGAACGCGTGTGACCTCGGCCGGTAGCGTCGTCGGCCATGAGCACCTGCGCCTCTTCTGCGCGCTCCGGCTGCCGGACGAGCTTGTCGATGGCATCGAGCGTTGGCAGCACGAGCAGCTCGCCGGCGGCGGTCGCCTCGTCACCCACGGGAACCTCCACGCCACGCTCGCCTTCCTCGGTCGGCAGCCGGCATCCGAGCTGCCGGCGATCGCCGACGCCCTGCGAGCGGCGGCCGCGGAGACAGGCGAGATCGTCCTCTCTTCCAGCCGTTACCGCGAAACCCGGAGCGTCGGCATGCTCGTCCTGGAGGACGAGACGGGGGAGGGGGCGAGGCTCGCCGGCCGGCTCTTCGACGGTTTGGAGCGGCTCGGGGTGTTCGAGCGCGAGCAGCGTCCCTGGCTGCCGCACGTCACCGTTCTCCGCTATCGGGAGCGCCCGCGCCTGCGCCCGCCGGTGCCCGAACTGGGCTCGTTCGCGCCGTCCGATGCCGCTGTTTACATGTCGTCGTTGCGCCCCACCGGGGCTGAGTACGCTGTTCTCGAAGCTGTTCCGCTAGGAGGTTGATCGGGTTGGATCGCGCAGAGGCACTCGACACTGCTCTCGGCCAGATCGAGCGCCAGTTCGGCAAGGGCGCGGTCATGCGGATGAACGACCACGCGCACGTGTCGGTCGGCTCGGTCTCGACCGGCTCGCTGTCCCTCGATCTGGCACTCGGCATCGGCGGGCTCCCCCGCGGGCGGATCGTCGAGATCTTCGGCCCGGAGTCCTCGGGCAAGACGACGCTCGTCTACCACGTGATCGCCGAGGCGCAGCGCCGCGGCGGCATCTGCGCCTTCATCGACGCCGAGCACGCGATGGACCCGCAGTACGCGCGCCGGATCGGCGTCAACATCGAGGACCTCCTCGTCTCGCAGCCGGACAACGGCGAGCAGGCGCTCGAGATCGCCGAGCTGCTGATTCGCAGCGGGGCTCTCGCCGTCGTCGCTGTCGACTCCGTCGCCGCACTGACGCCGCGCGCCGAGATCGAGGGCGAGATGGGCGACAGTCACGTCGGGCTCCAGGCACGCCTGATGAGCCAGGCGCTTCGGAAGCTCGCGGGCACGCTCAACCGCACCGAGACGATCTGCATCTTCACCAACCAGCTCCGCGAGAAGATCGGCGTGATGTTCGGCAATCCGGAGACCACGCCGGGCGGCCGCGCGCTGAAGTTCTACTCGTCGGTCCGGCTCGACATCCGCCGCATCGAGACGCTCAAGGAAGGCGTCGAGGCGATCGGCAACCGTGTCCGCGTGAAGGTGGTGAAGAACAAGGTCGCGCCGCCGTTCAAGCAGGCCGAGTTCGACATCATCTATGGGCAGGGGATCTCCTGGGAGGGCACCGTGCTCGACGCGGGTCTCGAGCGGAAGGCCGTGCAGAAGTCGGGCTCGTACTTCAGCTTCGACGACGAGCGGCTCGGCCAGGGGCGGCAGAACGCGACGGCGTTCCTCCGCGAGCATCCCGACGTCACGCAGAAGATCCTCGCGGCGATCCAGAACGAGGTCGGCCCCGAGCAGGTCGTGTCGGCGCGGCTCCTGCCGCAGGCCGAAAGGGCCGAGGCGGCCGCCGAGGCCGAGCCGGTCGAGGCCGCAGCGAAGTAAGTGGCCGAGCGAGCGGAGGATGCGACGGAGCTGGCGCTCCGCGCCCTCCGGCATCGCAGCCGGTCGCGCCACGAGCTCTCGCAGCGCCTCCAGCGCGCGGGGATCTCACCGGACGAACGGGAGGCGACGCTCGACCGCCTGACCGAGGCCGGGCTGGTCTCGGACGAGCGCTATGCGGAAGAGCGTGCCCGCTCGCTTGCGCACCGAGGCATGGGGGACACCTTCATTCGCCAGGACCTGCGCAAGCAGGGGGTCGAGCACGAGTCCGTGGAGCGAGCAATGGCGCAGCTCGAACCGGAGGACGAGCGGGCGGTGAGGATCTTCGAGCGCCGCGGGGGAGAGGTCCGCGCGCTCCGGTATCTCGCCGGGAAGGGATTCAGCCCCGAAATCCTGGACCGCCTGGCTGGCGAGGATCGGTTACACTAGGAAGCACTTCATCCATCATTTTGCCTGCACAGAAGCGTTTTCCTGACACGAATCCGACGTTCGAAACCGAGACGACACTGACAAACGGACGAGACATCGGCAAGGAGGAGCCGGCACTAGCGATCCGTCGCTGGTGAGACCCTGCCGCGGCGGTCCGACCGCGGCTCGAGGACGCACTGCACGGGCTTGATGGCGGGTGAGTCCCGCTCGTCGAGCGGTTCAACCGACCTCCGCCGGGCTCACACGCCCGACGCGAACGAAGGAGCGCAGTGCTCATCGTCGCCGGCATCGTCATCGGCTTCGTCCTCGGAGCAGCCCTCCTTGCGCTCGCCCTGAAGCTCCAGAACCGCTCTGGCCTCGGCGAGGCCGCGCGGCGCCGCGACGAGATCGTCAACGAGGCCCGCCGCGAGGCGGACAACCTGCGTCGCGAGACCGAGCTCGAGTCGCGCGAGCAGGCGATGCGGCACAAGGCGGAGGCCGAGCAGGTGCTGGCCGAGCGGCGCGCGCAGATGGCGAAGCTCGAGGAGCGCGTGCTGGCGAGACAGGACGAGCTCGAGGGGAAGCTGACCGAGCTGCTGCGGCGGGAGCAGGGGCTGGCCGACCGCGAGATCCACATCAAGGAGCTCCAGCAGCAGCTCAAGGAAGCGAAGGACAACGAGCTCGAGGAGCTCGAGCGCGTGTCCGGCCTGACCGTGAACGAGGCTCGGGCGGAGCTTCTCGGACGATCCGAGCAGCTGATCCGGCACGACCTCGCCCGAAAGGTCCGGCAGCTGGAGGAGGAGGCGCAGACGGAGGCCAAGCGGCGCGCGCGAAACCTCGTCGCGGACGCACTCCAGCGCGTCGCGGCCAGCCACGCCGCCGAGACGACCTCATCCGTGGTCGAGCTCCCGTCCGACGACATGAAGGGCCGGATCATCGGGCGCGAGGGCAGGAACATCCGCACCCTCGAGCACTTGACCGGGGTGGACATCATCATCGACGACACGCCGCAGGCCGTCGTGCTCTCGTCCTTCGACGGCATCCGTCGGGAGATCGCGAAGCTGACGCTGTCGAAGCTGATCGAGGACGGCCGGATCCAGCCCGCGCGGATCGAGGAGATGTACTACCAGTCGAAGGCCGAGATCGACGACCACATCCGCACCGCCGGCGAACAGGCGGTCTTCGAGGCGAACGCCGGCGAGTTCCAGCCGGAGCTCCTCAAGATCCTCGGCCGACTCCACTACCGGACGAGCTACGGCCAGAACGTGCTCAAGCACACGCTCGAGGTCGTCCACCTGACCGGGATCATGGCGATGGAGCTCGAGGCGAGCGTCCGCACGGCCAAGCGCGCCGCGCTCCTTCACGACCTCGGGAAGGCGCTGACCCACGAGGTCGAGGGCTCACATGCGCATATCTCAGCCGAGTACGCCGCGCGCTACGGCGAGAGCGAGGCGGTCGTCCACGCGATCGCCGCGCATCACTATGAGGTGCAGCCGCAGACCGTCGAAGCTGTCCTCCTGATCGCCGCGGACGCGATCTCAGGAGCCCGGCCCGGCGCCCGCGGTGACACGCTCGAGAACTACATCAAGCGGCTCGAGGCGCTCGAGGAGATCGCGGCCCGGCGGAACGGGGTCGAGAAGGTCTACGCGCTGCAGGCGGGCCGCGAGATCCGCGTGATCGTCAAGCCCGGCGAGATCGACGACGACGGCGCGATCCTGCTCTCCCACGAGATCGCCCGGGACATCGAGCAGGAGCTCGAATACCCCGGGCAGATCAAGGTCACCGTGATCCGCGAGTCACGCTCGACCGAGCTCGCGAAGTAACGCCCAACCTTCCTAGAGGCGCGTCGAGAGCCTCTTGAGCGTGGCCGCCTCGGTGGCGGTGAGGAACCCGTCGGCCTCGGCCTTGTCGACGTCCTTCCGGAAGACCTGGAGAATCGCCTGCACCGAGTCGCCGCGCTCTTGGGCCAACTGCAGGCGCTTGCACAGCGTCTCCTGCGTCTTACCGTCGCTCGTGTAGGCGCGGACGAGGTCGCACAGGCTCTGGAAGCTCGTCCCGACCGAGACCGTCGCGGTGTACTCGCTGACGTCGCCGTCCTTGTCGCGGAGCTTTCCGCGGACGGTCAGCGACCCAGTGTTCAGCGGCGTGCATGAGGTCGAAGCTGCAGACGAGAACCCGCCGTACCCGTTCCCGCAGTCGAACGCGAAGTTGAACCCTGCGGTCCGGTCGGGGCCTGACACATCGGTTGCGCCTGTCAACGAGAGCGAGAACGGGAAGCCGGCGTCGCTCGAGGTCGGGGCGGAAAGCGTCGCCGTCGGCGGCACGTTCGCAATGGTCACGGTGACCGTGTCCGTCCCCGTCGCCGTGCCGTCGCTCACCCGCACCTTGACCGTGGGCGCCGCCGGGCCGTCAACGGCCGAGTACGTGGCGCTCTTGCCGGCCGTCTCGAAGGTCCCGTTGTCGTCGAGATCCCAGGCGTAGGTGAGGCTGTCCCCCTCGGCATCGGAGCCGTTCGCCGTCAGGACGACACTGCTCCCCTCGTCGACGGAGTAGGGCCCGCCGGCCCCGACCGACGGCGACGTGTTCACGAGGAACCGCGCCACCTGCGGATCGTGGTCGGAGAGCTGGTTCGCGAACTCCGCGTTCACGTGCACGGGGTCGAACGAGAACGGATTTGCGAACAGGCTGTCGCTGACGACGATGTGGTCGAGCGACTGGGAGTTCCCTTCGAACACGTAGCTGTACCGCTCGTTCTGGGGCAGCGTGCTCATCAGCGGGTTCAGGACGCCGCCCTCGGTGAGGTAGCCCATCGTCTGCGAGAACTCGAAGTCGTTCAGGTCGCCCAGGACGACGACGTTCGTCTCGTCGTCGACGGCGAGGATCGAGTCCACGAAGGCGTTGACCAGCTGCGCCTGCTGGTGCCGCTGGACCTCGGTCCCGCGGACCGGGGGCTGGAAGCGGCCGAAGAGCGGGTTGTCACCGCCCTTGGAGTTGAAGTGGTTCGTGATCACGAAGAACGCCTGCCCGCGATACGTGAACTCGCCGGCGAGCGGCTTGCGGCTCGCGTTCCACGCCGTGTTCGTGGGCTCGATGCGTCCCGGGCTCAGCGTCAGCTGCGGCTTCCCGTCGGGGCCGGTGGCGACACCGGTCGCGGTCCTGGAGTCGCCGCCCGGGTGGTCGACGAACGTGACGCCCCGGTCCGCCCGGAAGAAGAAGCCTACGCGGATGTTCCCGCCCGGCTGGCCACCGTCCTGGTCGTCCACCGGGTTGATCTGCCGCCACGAGTACGTCGGGCCACCTGCCGCGACGATCGCGTCGCGGAGCCGGCCGAGCGTAACGTCCGCGTCGACCACGGCGTCGTTCGTCGCGCCGTTCGAGTCCTGGATCTCCTCCAGCGAGAGTATGTCCGGCGACTTCAACGCGCTGACGATCTCGCCGGCGAGCGCGTCGTACTTCGTCTGCGCCTCGTTGCCACCGAGGTTCTCGACGTTGAACGTCGCGACCGAGAGCTCCTTCGGTCCGGCGACGGCCGTGGTCTCGGGAGTCACGCCGTCCGGGACGGTGGTGAGCGGCGCGGTGAGCTCGACCTCGAAGTTGCCGAAGTCGTAGTCGACGACTCCGACGGCCGGCCCGGTGAAGTGGTCACCGACGTTGGCATCCGGTGTCGAGCCGGCGAGCACGGCGTCGTCGAACTGGATGCGCTCCGGGTTGAAGTCGTCCGGGCGGATGACGATGCCGCCGCGCGCCGTCCGGACGGCTGCCGCGGCGCCGTCGTCCGCGAGCACGAAGATCTCCCCGTTGTCGTTCTTCGGCCCAACCACGACCGGGTTGTTGATCTGCACCCGGTTCGCCTCGAGGCTCTCGTAGAGGTCGATCCCGTCCTCGGCCGGATCGAAGGTGGCGAACGAGTCGTTGTCGATGACTGTGTCCGGCGCCGTTCGGCCACCGGCGCCGATCACGGTCGGCCCGGGCAGCGCGTTGCCGGTCGAGAGCGGCGTCGTCGTCGGGCTGACGATCTCCGTTGTGGTCAGGTTCGCCGTCGCGGTGCCGCCGGGGCGGAACTCCGAGACGATGCCGCCGACCTTGACGGCGTCGCCGACGTTGACGGTCGGGGCCGCAGACGTGAAGACGAAGATCGCGTCCGACGTGGCGTCGTCCGCATCGGGGGTCGGATCCTGGAGGTAGTAGCCGTTCAAGCGCTTCGCCGTCACGATGCCGTTCACGCCCGCGACCGGCTGGCCGACTAGCGGTGACGTGTGGCCCGCGCCCTGGATCTCGTGGATCTCGTAGGTCGGCGCGACCGAGACGGTCAGCGTGCAGCTGCCCGACTGCGTGGCCGCATCGTCATTCGAAGCGTCGACGACGACGTCGTACGATCCCGCCGGCACCGAGCCGTCGACGTCGATCCGCCCAGTGGCGGTCCCGCCGGTCGCCGCAGCGGGGACGACGTCGTTGAGCGCGATCGAGCCGGCCGCGGGGGCAGGTGCGATCGAGCCGATCGACAGGCTGGTGACCCGCCCGTCGGGATCGGTTGCGCTGACATTGCGGCTCGCAGGCGTTCCCTGCTCGGCCGACAGCGGTCCGATGCCGCAGTTCACCGTCACCGCGGCGTTGCCGCCGTGGCTTCCGAGCCCGTCGAACGTGTTCGTGGCGAACCCGTCCCACTCCGCTGCCGGGTCGAAGGCATCGCCGCCGTTCGTGTCGCCGGTGACGATCGTGCTCTTGCGCCTGAGCGTGTTGTCCATGGTGCTCGTGAGGCCGGTGCCCCACTCGGGCACGGGCTGGACGCCGATCTGCCCGATCACGTCGAGACGCGTCGCGCCCTTGAAGAGCACGACGGCGTCGTCGCCGTTGAACCAGCTGGCGCTCGACCTCTGGTCGGCTTGCGCGAGAATCACGGGGTCCGCGGAGGCCTGCGCGACGACGAAGACGTCACCCGGCTGAACCGTCCCGTTCAGGTTGATCGTCAGGCCCGGGCTGGAGGAGCCGTTGAAGAACATGGCCACGCTGTACAGCCCCGTCGTCAGGTTCACCGGCGCACCGGTGCCGTTGAAGATCTCGAGCGCCTTGTTGTTGCTCGAGCCCTCGATGTACTCGGAGAAGAACAGGTCCGTGCTGGCTGCGCCGGCGGGCTGAAGCCTTGCGCCGGCGAGCGCAATCAGGACCAGGGGGACGACAAGGGCAAGAAGAAGCGAACGAATCGGACGCACGGCTTCGACCTCCAGCTGTAAATAGACCCCGGGGACTGACGACTCGACGAACCCTATAACGCGAGGCCCGGACGAGCCAGGCCCGGAAACCGCCTCGGTACAGTGTTCCCGCCATGCAGCGCTACCACGTCACGACCTTCGGCTGCCAGATGAACGCGCACGACTCGGAGCGGATCAAGGGGATGCTGGAGGAGCTCGGCCTGGGGGAGACGCACGACCAGCGGGAGGCGGACGTGCTCGTCTTCAACACCTGCACGATCCGCGAGAAGCCCGACCAGCGCTTCGCCGCGCACCTCGCGCAGGCTCGCGCGCTGAAGGAGGCGGCGCCGGGCAGGGTGATCGCCGTCGGCGGCTGCTACGCGGAGGCTCAGCGGGAGCGGTTGTTCTCGCTCTATCCGTACGTCGACGTGGCTTTCGGGCCCGGCTCGATCCCGCACCTCGGATCGTGGCTGGCCGCGGGAGGCGTGGGCGTCCCGCGTGGCAGCTTCGGGCTCGAGCAACGCGCGTTCGCAGGCAACCTGCCGATGCACCGCGAGCGCCGGTTCCAGGCGTGGGTGCAGGTGTCGATGGGCTGCAATTCCAAGTGCGCCTACTGCATCGTCCCATCGGTACGCGGACGCGAGCAGAGCCGCCGGCCCGGCGAGATCGTCGCGGAGATCACGCGCCTCGCCGACGAAGGCGTACGCGAGGTGACCCTCCTCGGCCAGAACGTCAACTCGTACGGCCGGGACCTCCTGCCGGACGTCCGGACCGACTTCGGCGAGCTGCTCCGCGCCGTGGACGCTGTTGACGGCATCGAGCGCATCAGGTTCACGAGCCCGCACCCGAAAGACTTCCGCGCGCCGGTGATCGCGGCAATGGCCGAGTGCGCGACGGTCTGCGAGCACACGCACCTGCCGCTGCAGTCGGGCTCGAGCCGGATCCTGAAGGCGATGCGCCGGACGTACAGCCGCGAGCGCTTCGCGCGCCTGGCCGGCGAGCTGCGATCCGCGATCCCGGACCTCGCGCTGTCGACCGATTTGATCGTCGGCTTCCCCGGTGAGACCGAGGAGGACTTCCGGGAGACGATGGAGGTGGTCGAGGAGGTCGGCTTCGACAGCGCCTTCACGTTCGTCTTCTCGCCCAGGGCCGGAACCGAGGCGGCAACCATGCCCGAGCAGGTGCCGGAGGAGGTCAAGCGCGACCGGATCGAGCGGCTGATCGACGTCGTCCAGCGCGTCGCCGAGGAGCGGAACGCGCGGCGTGTCGGCGGGGTGGAGGAGGTGCTCGTCGAGGGCGCGAGCCGTACCGACGAGAGCCTGCTGCGGGGCCGCACCCGCCGGAACACGACCGTCAACTTCGCCGGATCCGCTGCGCCGGGCGTCCTCGTCCAGGTCACGATCGAGGGAGCGACGTCGACCACGCTCCGCGGCACCGAGCTCACCGCCGTTGCTGCATAGACCGTCGCGCGATCTCGTCTGGGACGGGATCCTGAACGTTCGCGACCTGGGCGGGCATCCGACCGAGGACCGTCGCGAGACGCAGTTCGGCCGGATCGTGCGAGCCGACAACATCCGCCGCCTGAGCGACGAGGGCTGGCGGTCGCTGGTCGACTACGGCATCCGGACCGTCGTCGACCTGCGCACGGGGGAGGAGCTCGACGCGGACCCGCCGGCAGAGCTCCCGGTCGAGGTCTTGCACGCGCCGTTCATGGACGACGACCCGCTGATGTTCGACCGGGCCGAGAAGGTCAGCGCCGCATCGGCCAATGTCGCGGCCGCGACCCGCGACGTCTATCTGATCTTCATCGAGGGGTCGCACCGGAAGATCGTGAACGTGATCGAGACGATCGTCGGCGCCCCGGAGGGTGGTGTCGTCGTCCACTGCGCCGGCGGGAAGGACCGCACCGGCCTCACGGTTGCGTTCCTGCTCCGGATTGCCGGGGTCGGGCTGGAGGAGATCGGAGCGGATTACGCGCTGAGCGAGGAACGCCTTCGGCCGCGGCACGACGAGTGGCTGGCGGCCACGACGGACGAGCGGGAGCTGGAACGGCTCAAGCGCATCATCCAGACGCCGGCGGCGTCGATGGTGGGCGTCCTCGAGGAGCTCGAGCGTCGCCACGGGACCATCGAGGGTTTTCTCCAGGCCGGCGGCGCGCCCCCGGACATCGGCGAGCGCGTCCGCGCCCGCCTCCTTGACTGAGCCCGCGGTCATCGCGATCTTCGGCCCGACCGCCTCGGGCAAGAGCGCGGTTGCGGAGGCGATCGCGGAGCGGGTCCCAGCCCGGCTGATCTCGGCGGACGCGATGCAGGTCTACCGAGGCGTCCCGATCCTGACGAACCAGTCCGACCACCCGACCGAGCTTCTCGCGATCTGGGATCTGGACCACGAGTCCTCGGTGGGCGAGTATGCCGAGCTGGCGCACGCGAGCATCGACCGGGCGCTGGCGGACGGCTTGACGCCGGTCGTCGTCGGCGGCACCGGCCTCTACCTGCGGGCGGCGCTGGTCGAGCTCGACCTGCCTCCGGCGCCGCCGCCCGGCGCTCGCGAGCGCTGGGAGCGCGCCTACGACGAGCTTGGCCCAGAGGCGACGCACGAGGCGCTTGCCGAGCGCGATCCCGACGCCGCCGAACGGGTTCATCCGAATGACCGGCGGCGGGTCGTGCGTGCGCTCGAGCTCGCCGAGGCCGGTTTCTCGCTCGCGCCTCGCGAGGGACGACTGTGGACGGATGAGACGCGGCATCCGACTCTGCTCGTCGGCCTCGAGGTCCCGAAGGCCGAGCTCGACCGCCGCATCGAGGAACGCGCCCGAGCGATGGCCGAGAGTGGGGCGGAGGAGGAAGCTCGGCGGGCGCTGGCTGAGCCGATCTCGGCCACTGCTCGCTCGATCCACGGGTTGAGGGAGCTCTCGGAGCAGCCGCCCGAGCAGGCGCTCGAGGAGCTCGTGCGCCGGACGACGCAGTACGCGGCCTACCAGCGCAAGTGGATGCGGCGGATACCGGGCCTTGTTACCGTGCCCGCCGATCGCCCTCCGGGCGAGGTGGCGGATGCGATTCTCGAAATGGCACGGGCTCGGTAACGACTACCTGCTGGTCCAGCGCGCTGACCTCGATGCGCCGCTGACTCCCGAGCGCGTCCGGCTGCTCTGCGACTACCACTTCGGCATCGGCTCCGACGGCGTGCTCGAGGTGCTTGCGGCGAACCAGGACCTTGCGGAGGTCGTGATCTGGAACCCGGACGGGTCGACCGCCGAGCTGTCCGGGAACGGCACCCGGATCGCGGCCCGCTGGCTCGCGCGCCGCAGCGGAGCGGACACCGTCCGCATCCAGGTCGGGCCGCGCGAGGTCGTGGCGCGGATGCGCGGCGGCCTGCAGGTCGAGATGGACATGGGCAGGGTCGAGGTCGGCGAGCCGGAAATCCTCGAGGTGGAGGACGAGAAGCTCGAGTTCACTCCCGTGTCGGTGGGGAATCCCCATGCCGTCGTCGAGCTCGAGCCTGTCCGCGAGTCGCTGCTCCGCCTCGGCCCGCTGATCGAGAATCACGAGCGCTTCTCGGACCGCACCAACGTCCAGCTCGTCCGCGTTGACAGCCCCAGTGAGATCAGCGTGGGCGTGTGGGAGCGCGGGGCGGGGGAGACGCTTTCGTCCGGCACCAGCGCCGTGGCGACGGCCTCGGTCGCCGTCGCCCGCGGCTGGTGCTCGAGCCCCGTGACCGTCCACCTCGAAGGCGGCGACCTGATCGTCGAGCTGGACGACGAGTGGAACGCGCGGCTGACAGGGCCGGCGCAGGAAATCTTCAGCGGCGAGACGGCCAAGGAGCTCGAGGCGTGAGGTTCGCGCGACGACTCGACCAGGTGCCGCCGTACCTGTTCGCCGAGCTCGAACGGAAGATCGCGGCGAAATCGCGGGAGGGGATCGACGTGATCAGCCTGGGGATCGGCGATCCGGACCTCCCAACGCCGCAGGCGATCGTCGACGCAGCCGCCGAGGCGATGCGCGACCCGTCCACGCACCAGTACCCGACGAACCACGGCACGGACGAGTTCCGGGAGACGGTCGCCGGCTTCTACCGCGACCGCTTCGGAGTCGAGCTGAACCCGGCGGGCGAGGTCGTGCCGGCGCTCGGAGGCAAGGAAGCGGTCGGCCACATCGCGATGGCCCTTCTCGACCCCGGGGATCTCGCGCTCAGCCCGGAGCCCGGCTATCCGCCCTACACCTCTGGGCCCGTCTTCTCGGGCGCCGAGATCCACTACCTGCCGCTGACGGAGGAGAACGATTTCTTCCCAGACTTCGACGCGATTCCCGAGGACATCGCGGCCCGGGCGAACCTGCTCTACCTCGACTACCCGAACAACCCGACCGGCGCGGTGGTGCCGGACGGGGCCTTTGAGCGCGCGGTCGAGTTCGCGCGGCGACACGACCTAGTTGTCGTCCACGACAACGCCTACTCGGAGGTCACGTTCGACGGCTACGTCGCGCCCAGCTTCCTGGAGACTCAGGGCGCAAAGGACGTCGGCGTCGAGATCTTCTCGCTCTCCAAAGGCTGGAACATGACGGGGTGGCGGTCGGCCTGGGTGGCCGGGAACGCCGAGGTCGTGGAGCGGTTCCGCCAGCTGAAGTCCAACCTCGACTCCGGGCTCTTCGAGGCGATCCAGCGCGCCTCGGTCGTCGCGCTGACGGAGGAGCGCGACTTCCCGCGGCAGATGTCGGAGGTCTACGCGCGGCGCCGCGACCTCCTCGTCGAGGCGCTCGCCGGGATCGGCCTCGAGGTCGAACCGCCGCGGGCCACTCCGTATTTCTGGGTGCGGGTGCCTGAAGGTCACACCTCGGAGTCGTTCGCGACGCTCGTGCTCGAAGAGGCGAACGTCGTCGTCTCTCCCGGCACCGGCTACGGCGAGAGCGGCGAGGGTTTCGTGCGCCTGTCGCTGACCGTCCCCGACGACCGTCTCGAGGAGGCCGTTCGCCGGATCGAAAGCTCGCTGCGCGCGTCCATAATCCAGGCGTGACCAGACAGCCCGACCCGGCGCCGGGCGCGCAGCCCGAGCGCGGCTTCATCACGGCCGTCCTCGCACAGGGCGCCGATCCCGACCGCGAGCTTGCGGAGGTCGAGGAGCTCGCACAGACGGCGGGTGTCGAGCCGGTGGGTCGGCTCGTCCAGCACCGCGCGCAGCCGGATCGGCGCTCCTACGTCGGCAAAGGGAAGCTCGAGGAGCTGAAGCATGCATTCGCGGCGTCGGGCGCCGAGTCCCTGATCGTGGACGACGAGATCAGCCCGCCGCAGCAGCGGCTCCTCGAGGACACGCTGAAGGCGCGCGTGATCGACCGCACCCAGCTGATCCTCGACATCTTCGCCCAGCACGCGCACACCGCCGAGGGCAAGCTCCAGGTCGAGCTGGCGCAGCTGCAGTACAACCTTCCGCGCATGCGCGGCTTGTGGCAGCACCTCGAGCGCCTCGGCGGCGGGGTGGGGACACGGGGCCCCGGCGAGTCGCAGCTCGAGACCGACCGCCGGCTGGCACGCAGACGCGTGACGCTGCTCCAGCGACGCCTGGAGGCGCTCCGCCGCCAGCGCGAGACGCGGCGGCGCGAGCGGCTGCGAACGGAGACCCCGACGGTCGCGCTCGCCGGCTACACGAACGTCGGAAAGTCGACACTGCTGAACGCGCTGACGGACGCGCACGTCTCGGTGCACGACCGCCTCTTCGAGACGCTCGACCCGACGACGCGGGCGTTCGAGCACGACGGGCGACGGTATCTCCTGACCGACACGGTCGGCTTCATCCGGCGCTTGCCGCACGACCTCGTCGAGGGGTTCGCGGCGACGCTCGAGGAGACGCTGTCGGCGGAGCTCCTGCTGCACGTGCTCGACGCGTCGGCGCCGGACGAGGAGATCGACGAGATGGTGGCCGCGGTGGACGAGGTGCTGGGTGAGATCGGCGCCGCCGACCTGCCCGTCGAGCTCGTGCTGAACAAGATCGATGCCGTCGACCCACTGACGCGGAGGCGGCTCGCGAACCGTTTCCCCGGCGCGCTCCAGATCTCGTCCATGACCGGCGAAGGGCTTCCAGAGCTCAGGGCGCGGGTGGCAGAGCGGTTCTCGGAACGGTTCGAGCTCGTGCGATTGCTCGTTCCCTACGAGGACGGCGCGAAGCTGGCCGAGCTGTACGGCCTCGGCACGCCCATCGACGAGCGCGAAGACACGGAGGAAGGCGTCTTCATCCGGGCCAGGCTCCCGCGCCGCGAGCTGCCAAGGTTTGCGCCGTACCTGATCGCCGACTCGGAGTCCCACAGGGCCTTCCGGTGATCGAGCTCCCGGTCCGCCGCCTCCGGGACGACGCGACCCTGCCGGCTCGTGCCTACGCGGGTGACGCGGGATTCGATCTCTCCGCCTGCGAGCGCCACGAGGTGGCGCCGGGGGCGCGGGCGGTGATCCCTACCGGGCTGGCCGTGGAGATCCCGGAGGGCTACGGCGGATTCGTGCTGCCGCGGTCCGGTCTGGCCGCGAGGCACGGCATCACGATCCTGAACGCGCCCGGGCTGATCGACTCCGGCTACCGCGGCGAGGTCAAGGTGGTCTTCCACAACACGGATGCGGCCGAGACGTTCGTCGTCGAGCCCGGGATGAGGATCGCGCAGCTCGTGGTGCTGCCGATCCCGGCGGTGGGGCTCGTCGAGCAGGGCGAGCTGGCGGCCAGCGAGCGGGGCGAACGCGGCTTCGGCTCGTCGAGGATCTAGTGGGCGTCGAGCCGCGGATCCGCGTCTCAGCGATCCTGCGGCGTGAGGATCGGATCCTGCTCTGCCGGCACGAGAAGGGCGGGAAGGAGTACTGGCTGCTGCCGGGCGGCGGCGTGAACTCCGGCGAGAGCCTGGTCGACGCGCTCCATCGCGAGCTGCGGGAGGAGGTCGGGATCCAGGACGAGCTGCCGGTCGAGGGCCCGGTGGCGATCGTGGACTCGATCTCGCCGCAGCGCAGCTTCGCCGCAAAGCACGTCGTGCACATCATCTTCGCCGGTGACCTGGGCAGGCGCTCCCTCGAGGCCGCGTTCTCGGTGGACGAGGCCGTGCGGGGCCACCGCATGTTCGGCCTCGGGGAGCTGGACGAGGTCGTGCTCCACCCGCCGATCCAGCGCTTCCTCGCGAGGTGGCGGCCCGCCGACCCGGTCGTATACCTCGGACCACTGTGGGCTCCCTGAGACGAGGGTCGCGCTCAGCAGGCCCGCAGCCGACCGAGATGCGCATGGCCGCCCGCCTCCTAGCCGCCCTGCTCCTTGGCGCCGTGCTCGCTTCGGCCGCCATTGCCGCCACGGACCCCAGATCGGAGCAACGGCGTCTCCGGCCCGCGGATGTCGCGCTTGCCAAGCGAACGAACCTCAGGCTGTCGGAGCTCGCCGGCGGCTGGGTGCGCTACGCGGCGCCGAAGTCGGGGAGCACGACCAGGTGCCCCGGGTACAGCCCGGACCTGTCGCGCTTCACGATCACGGGGGAGGCGCAGGCGAGCTTCCGCCATCCGAATGGCTTCGCGATCTCGTCCGCCGTCCAGGTTTATCCGAGTCGTGCTCAGGCAGTCGCGGATTTCAAGGCCGGCGCGAAGCCCGGGCTCACCCGCTGCCTCGCCAGGCTCTTCGAGACGGACTTTGCCAGGGGCGCCGGCGGCCGCGGGACGACGTTGTCCTCTCGGATGGTCGCCAGCCCGCGCCTAGGCGAGCGGGCGGCCTGGTACAGGCTCGTCGGCCGCCTGACCGTCCGCGGAGTCACGGCCCGCGTCTACATGGACGTCCTGGCCTTCCAAACCGGACGCTCGCAGGCGGCCCTCGTCTCGGCAGGGCTGGGCGGGCCGATCCGGGATCAGGTGACGCTCGGGCGTACGCTCGCCGCACGGATGCGTTAGCTCCGGCCGCCACGGGCCCGGGCCCGCGCAGCGGAGACCGCGTGCGCCTCCGCCTCGAGCCCGTCGTCGACCGGCGGAAACTCCTCCGGCGCAGCGCCTATTCGATGCGCCAGCGCCTGAGCGAGGAGCCAGTCCGCGAGCCACGGGTTCCGGGGGAGGAGCGGGCCGTGCAGATACGTCCCGATCGCGCGGCCGACGCGACAGCCCTCGTACCCGCTCTCACCGTCGTTCCCGAACCCGGCGACGACCCGGCCGAGCGGCTCCGCGCTCACGTCCAGCATCGTGCGACCGGCGTGGTTCTCGAACCCGGCCAGGGTTCGCACCCGCCCGGGCTCGAGCTCGCACTCGAGCAGCACGTCGCCGATCATCCGCCGCTCGCCGGCGACGGTGTGGTGCGGGAACAGCCCGACGCCCGGGAGCTCGGCGCCGTTCCGCTCGCGGTAGAAGCGGCCGAGCAGCTGGTAGCCGCCGCAGACCGCCAGCAGCGCAGCGCCGCCCTCGACCGCCTCGACCAGGCCCGGCTTGCCCGCGAGGTCAGGCGCGATCAACCCCTGCTCTCGGTCCTGACCGCCGCCGACGTAGAAGAGGTCGTGCTCGCCGGGCCGGACCTCCTGCCCGACCCCGATCGCGTCGACCTCGAGCTCATGGCCGCGCCAGGCCGCCCGCCGAGCGAAGACCGCGATGTTGCCGCGGTCGGCGTAGATGTTGAGGTAGTCGGGGTAGAGGTGGCCGACGCGGATCTTCATGCCGCCTGCTCCCAGTAGGGCTTCGCGAACCCTCGCTCGGTGACGATCCGCCGCAGCCCGAGCATCGCCGTGTAAGTCGGGATCACCACGAGCTCCGATCCCTCAGGTGTCAGAGTGAGCCCGCGGTCGAGCCCCCGCTCGAGCTCCGGCACGACCTCGATCGCCCGCGGATCGAAGCCGGCGTACTTGAAGCGGAGCGCAAGCTCCGCGGCGCGCTGACCTGTAACGACTACGCGCTCGAGCCGCTCGAGCAGGGGCTCGAAGTCCACGTCCCAGATCCAGGAGACATCGCGGCCGTCCGCGATCCCGTCGTTCAGCGCCAGCACGGCCAGCCGAGGCGCCCCGCCCGCGACGAGCGTCCGGACGACCTCGTTCGCGCCCGTGGGGTTCTTCACCAGGAGCATCAACAGTCTCCGGTCGCCCAGGTCGAGACGCTCGAACCGGCCGAAGGCGGCCGTGAAGCGCTCGAGCCCGTCCTTCACCTCCTCGCGCGTGGCGCCCAGCACCCGTGCGAGAGCCGCGGCGGCGAGCGCGTTGTAGACGTTGTAGAGGCCCGGGAGTGGGAGCCGGACCGGCAGGGCTCTGTCGGCGTCCACGAGCTCGAACCGAACGGCGTCGAGCCCTTCCAGCGAGATCGAGCGGGCTACGAGGTCGAGCGGCGGCCGCGCATGGCCGCACGCCGGGCAGCGGTAGTCGCCGAGGTGACCGACGTAGGCGGCGGCGTACTCGTACGGGGTCCCGCAGCGCAGACACCACTTGGAGTCGGCGGCATGCTGGAGGGCGGGCACGGCCTGGCTCGGGTCGTCCATCCCGTAGACGACGCTCCCCGGCCGTGCGCGCGCCAGGTCGCCGACCTGAGGGTCGTCGCCGTTCACGACCAGCGTCGTTTCCGCTCCGAGCGCCTCGACCGCACGGCGCCAGCGCTCGGCGACGAGCTCGAGCTCCCCGTAGCGGTCGAGCTGGT
This sequence comes from Gaiellaceae bacterium, assembly GCA_035605555.1. Classification (GTDB taxonomy): domain Bacteria; phylum Actinomycetota; class Thermoleophilia; order Gaiellales; family Gaiellaceae; genus JACDAN01. The sequence goes on along the minus strand of DASTHD010000214.1, from coordinate 6,033 downwards.
CGCGGAAGAGGTTCCCGAGCGCGAGAGCGCGTGGGCGGACCCGCCTCGCGACCTCCGGCACGGCGGCCTCGTCGACCTCGAAGAGCCCGAGCTCGGCGCCGCGGGACGAGAGGAGGGTGGAGGCGACCCCGGAGACGAGGTTGGCTCCTGACGCGTTGTGCGCCAGGCGCGTGCGCGCGCCGATGATCTCGGCGACCATCGCCGCGGTCGTCGTCTTGCCGTTCGTGGCCGAGACGAGCGCCGTGCCGAGCGGGAGCCGTCGCGCAAGCTGCTCGACGGCGTCGGGGCTCAGAAACCCGAGAACCTTGCCCGGAACCGTGGTCCCGCCGCCCCGCCGGGCGAGCCTCGAGAGGCCGCCGGCGGCGCGTGCGGCGGCCACTCCGGCGGTAAGCGGCAGGCGCGGACGCACGCGCTGAATCTAGTCGCCGCGCTCCCTCGAACGGGCGCCGAGCGCCGGATTCCGCTCGATCACTCGAACGAGGGAACTTTCCGGCTCTCACCCCGACGGGTGATGAGTGACCCATTTGCGAAGCACAAACTGCGGCTCGGCACAGGAACACGACCGCGTCTCGGGCGCGGAAGAGGGAGAGGGATGAGCACGCACCGCACCAACTGCAGCACGAAGAGGACGGCAGCCCGTACGAGCCTCGTCGTCCTCGTCTTCACGATCCTGGCATTGGCGGCCTCGCCGGCCGCGCTCGCAGCAGAACGCGGCGGGCCGGGCGCGCTGACCGTTCAGGACTCGTCGCTCTTCGGTGTGTACCTCCCCGTCATTCGCACGTCACCACTGCGGTTCGTGTCCTGGTCCGACTGAGCGGAAGACGAAAGCAACTGCGGCCCGCTAAACGCGGAAAGGGAGACACAACACATGATCGGTAAGCGCAAGTCACCTCGGGGCGAGCTCCGGTCGAGCGCCCTCTGGGGGACAGGGAACCGCGGAGGAGACTCCCGGTCGAACGCGCTCTGGGGCAAGGGCGGACGCGGCCTCGTCACTGCACTCGTTGCGGTGCTCGTCGTTGCGGCCCCGCTCGCGGCAGGCGCGCGGAAGGGCGACGACCAGTCGTCGTCGCCGACGTACATCGACCCGATGGTTATGGCCATGGCGGACCGGACGCCGGAGGCCCTGGTGAAGGTGATCATCCAGAGCCAGGACGACGGCATCGAGGGCGCGAAGGAAGCATTCGAGAACGCGAAGAAGGCGCACAAGGACGACCACGGCGAGAGGATCCGCCGAGAGCTCAAGTTCGTCGGGTCGGTCGCCGTCGAGCTCAAGGCGAAGAAGGTGCTTCAGCTCGCCAAGATGCCGGGCCTCACGGTCACCTGGGACGCCCCGGTGGAGCTGACCGGGACGACCGGGCCAACCTCGAAGCAGATCTGGCCGACCGCCTCAGGCGTCCGGCCGATGTGGGGTAACCAACCACAGCTCGGTCAGAAGTTGCCGACGATCGCGATCGTCGACTCGGGCATCGACAAGAAGCGGGCCGACTTCGACATGGGGGCGCGTGTGATCGATGACGTCGTGATCACGAAGCTCCAGCCGAACTCGTCGGGTGACGGTCGCGGCCATGGCACGTTCGTCGCTGGGATCGCGGCGGGCAGCGCTGCGGATCAGGCCGGTGCGGCACCCCAGGCCAACCTGATCTCGCTCGACGTCATGGACGACAACGGCATGGCGCGGACGAGCGACGTGATCGAGGCGGCCGAGTGGATCTACCAAAATCGCGGGTCCAAGAACATCAAGGTCGCGAACTTCTCGCTCCACTCGACGAACCCGAGCAACTTCACGAACGACCCCCTCGACAAGGCGGTTGAGAAGCTGTGGTTTGGCGGCGTGACCGTGGTGGTCGCGGCCGGCAACTACGGCAAGCCCGACGGCCCGAGCGGCGTGCCGTTCGCGCCGGGCAACGACCCGTTCGTGATCACCGTCGGCGCGATCGACCTCGAGGGCAGCGTCAACATCTTCCGGCACGACGTCCCGAACTGGTCGGCGTACGGCTATACCAAGGACGGCTTCCGGAAGCCGGAGGTCGCCGCGGCAGGGCGCTACATGGTCGGGCCGATCCCGGCGACCGCCACCCTGCCGAAGCTGAAGCCTGAGAACGTACTCGGTGACGGCTACATGCGCCTGTCGGGCACGTCGTTCGCCGCCCCGGTCGTCGCCGGCGCGGCGGCGCAGCTCGTGATCGAGCATCCGTCGTGGACGCCGGACCAGATCAAGGGCGCGCTGATGCAGCGGGCGCGTTATGTCCGCGAGGCGGATCCGGGCTCGGCGGGCGTCGGCGAGATCAACGCTGCGCGGTCGTCGCTCCTTTCGCGGCCGCCGAACCCGAACGCGGCCCTGAACAAGTTCCTCAAGGTCGACCCGGTGCTCGGCACCACGACCTTCGACGGGACGGGTTGGTACGCGGCGGCAAAGGCGAACCGGCTGTGGGATGCCGTCTCCTGGAGCGACGTCTCCTGGACGGACGTGTCGTGGACTGACGCTTCCTGGGCCGATGTGTCCTGGAGTGACGTCTCGTGGAGCGACGTCTCCTGGAGCGACGTCGTGGCAACGGCCGACGTGAGCTGGGAGGACAACGCCGAGGGCGAGGCAGGCAGCCCCACGGGCGACTACCTGATGACGCCCGAGGAGGAGGCTGCGGCCCTCGCAGATCCGTCGCTGGTTCCCGCAGCGCCGACTCCCTGACCGATGATCGGTGGGGCGGGCACGAGCCCGCCCCACTGTCACCCATCCGAGGGAATTCCCGTCACCCGTTCGGCGATACCTAGAACGGGGGATGCCCATGTCTCTTTCCGGACGTACGTTCCGGCCGGGAACCGCGGAAAGCCCCTGCTCTTCGACGGCGAGAGAGGTCTTGCGGCAGTGAACGAAGGACGCAACCGATGACGGCCATCCCGGGCGAGATCCGCATGGACGGAGAACCTCCCGGGCGCGAGACGCCGCGCGAGCGTCTCCACGTCCGCGCACTCGTCTACCTCGTGGCAGTCGCGGCTATCGCCTCCGCCGTCGCTGGGCCCTTCCTCCCCCGTCTCGAGACGCGCACCGACGGCTGGGGGACGTTCCTCGTCTTTGCAGTCGCGGCCGGCGTCGCCCAGCTCTTCCTCGTGCGCACGGGGAAGAACACCTCGTACCACACGACGATCGTGTTCCTGATCCCTGCGGCGCTCCTGCTGCCGCCGGAGCAGGTCGCGCTGATCCCGATCATCCAGCACCTGCCGGACTGGCTGAAGAACCGCGCAGCCTGGTACATCCAGAGCTTCAACATCTGCAACTACACGATCGCGATCCTTGCCGCCTCCGGCGGGGCGTACCTCGTGATGCAGGTGGGGATCCTCGACGCCTACGGCAACCTGCAGTTCGCGCTCGCCGGGCTCCTGGCCTGTGTGCTGCTCGTCGGGATCAACCACTCGCTGCTCGCCCCGATGCTCGCGCTCGCACGGGGCCACTCGATCCACGAATCCGGCCTCTTCTCACTCCAGAGTCTCTCCACCGACCTGGTCCTGGCGTCGCTCGGCGTCGGGATCGCCACCTTCTGGCAGATCAACCCGTGGCTGGTGCCGTTCGCGATCGCGCCGCTCGTCCTGATCCACCGGTCGCTGTCGGTGCCGAAGCTCGAAGCCGAGGCGCGCGTGGATCCGAAGACGGGCCTCTTCAACGCCCGCCACTTCGGCCAGGCGCTGACCGAGGAGCTGACACGAGCCGCCCGCTTCGACCGGCCGATGTCGCTCATCATGGCCGACCTCGATCTCCTCCGGGAGATCAACAACACGTACGGCCACCTCGCCGGCGACGCGGTGCTCAAGGGCATCGCCGAGGTCTTCCGCGCCATGCTGCGCCACTACGACGTCCCGGCGCGGTTCGGCGGCGAGGAGTTCAGCATCCTGCTCCCGGAGACGAGCCCGGAGGAGGCGATGGAGATCGCCGAGCGGATCCGGCGAGCGGTCGCACAACGCCGGTTCGACGTGGAGACCTCCAGCGAACCGATCCGCGCCACCGTCTCGATCGGCGTCGCCGCCTACCCGCGCGACGGGTCCGATCCGAACGAGCTGATCCACCAGGCCGACCTGGCGGTCTACCGCGCGAAGCTGCAGGGGCGGAACCGCGTCCTCGACGCGACGACCTCCGAGCCGCTCGTGATGCCGGCGGCGCGCCGGGCCAGGCTGACGGCGGTCACGGAGGACGGGGATCACGTTATCCCGCTACCGCCGGTTGACGAGATGACGCCCGGGCAGGAGCGGCGACAGGCGCCGCACCGGCCGCATGCCGTCCAGGGACCGCGGTTCTTCTCGCTTTCGAGGCGCCTAGCGACGCTCGTCGGCGTCGTGTCGTTCGTCGGCGTGCTCGCCGGCACCCTCGGAGTCATCTTCGGTACCGCCACGGACATCTTCGGCCTCGTCGCGCTGATCATCCTGGTCGGACTCGGCCAGGCGGTCGCGCTCGAGGTGGACGACGGCTCGATCTCGGTCAGCGCGGTCGGCGCGCTGGCCGGCGCGGCGCTGTTCGGCCCGCGCGCGGCGCTCGCGCTTGCGATCACGACCTGCGTCGTCGACTGGAGCGCGAAGCGCTACCCGCTTCACCGCACGCTCTTCAACATCGGCGCGCTGTCGCTCGCCTCGCTGGCTGCTTCCGCCGTCTTCGCACTCGGGTTCGAAGGCTCGCTCGGCGAGCTGATCACGGTCGGCGCCGGCCTGGCGGCAGGCGCGGCGTATTTCTGCGTCAACACAGGGCTGCTCAGCCTCGCGCTCGCGATGGAGGGTCACGAGCGCTGGTGGAAGGCGTGGCACGAGCGGTTCCTCTGGCTGGCGCCGCACTGGGTCGTCTACGGCTTCGTCGGCGGCGTGATGGCGATCGCCTACCACGCGGCCGGCCCGTACGCCCTGGCCGTCTTCGCGGTGCCGCTGCTCCTGATGCGCAAGACCCAGGAGGCGTATCTCCGGCACACGCGCAAGAGCGCCCAGAAGCTCCGCGCGGCCGCCGAGACGATCCAGACGCAGAACGTCTCGCTCGAGAAGGCGAACCGCCTCCTGCGCGAGCGCTCCACGGCGGCGATGGAATCCCTCTCGGCGACGGTGGACGCCCGGGACGCGTACACCGCCGGTCACTCGCGGCGCGTGCAGGAGCTGGCGCTCGCGATCGGGCGAGAGCTCGGGCTCTCGAAGGCCGAGCTCGACCTGCTCGGGCACGCTGCGCTCTTCCACGACATCGGCAAGCTCGCCGTGCCCGACGCGATCCTGCTGAAGCCGGCGACCCTGACCGAGGACGAGTGGGACTTGATGCAGCGCCACGCCGAGGAGGGGGCGCGCATCATCGACCGGCTCGGCTTCCTCCAGGACGCCGTGCCGGCGATCCGACACCACCACGAGCGCTTCGACGGCACCGGCTATCCCGACGGGCTGAAGGGCGAGGATATCCCGCTCGGCGCGCGGATCATCCATGTCGCCGACGCGCTGGACTCGATGCTGACGACGCGCATCTACCGCGCTGCCCGCCCGGCCCGCGAGGCGATGGGCGAGCTCAAGTCGTCCGCCGGGACCCAGTTCTGCCCGCGCTGCGTCGCGGCGCTGGAGCGCATCCTGCCGCCCGAGCTGCTCGAGGACGAGTCGGCGCGGCAGGCGATGCTCGCCGCGTCGGCCTAACGAGGAGCGCCGCTAGCCCGGTATTGCATCCGGGCGAGTTTGTTCTATCCTTCTTGCCATGGCGCGAAGATCGGCCCGCGAGGTGCTCGCGAGCATCGATCGCGAGGAGCTGGCCCGGTTCCAGGCCGGAATCCGCAAGCGATACACCGACGAGGAGATCGTCCAGCAACTGCTGGACTGCGCCGAGCGGCTGGGCCGGTCGCCGTCGATGCGCGAGTTCGCGGCGGACCCGGAGACGACGGTGCACCCGCAGACGGTGATCGAGCACTTCGGCAGCTGGAACGCCGCGAAGCGCGCGGCAGGCCTCGTCCCGCGGCGGTTCGCGACCAAGGACGAGCTGCTGCGGCTCCTACGGGAGCTGGGGGAGAGGCTCGGACGCACGCCGACCGCGCGCGA
>DASTHD010000112.1:0-2268 GCA_035605555.1 Gaiellaceae bacterium | reverse complement strand
AATCGGAGTTCAGGATTGGGCCCGAACCCGGCGTCGGCTTCGCCTGCGCTCCGGCCGGGACGATCAGCGCCGCAAATGCGACCCCGACGGCGATGCGGCGAATGTTGATGCGCTTCGTGCGCTTCATGACTGGTGCTCCCTTCGTGATCGATGCCATGAAGCGACAGTACGAGCCCGCCGCCGCCGCGTCGTTCAGCCGCTGGACGGAAGAAGTGTCAAGCTCGCGACGCTTCGCCCAGCCGCAGCGCGAGCGCGCAGCAGGCGGCGAAGGCCGCACGCGAGATCGCCCGAGCGACTGCCCAGCTGGCGATCACGGGCACCTGGAGCACGACCGCAAGAGGGCCGGCGAGGCCCAGCTCGCGAAAGTCCGCCGCCAGTCGCGCAGCCGCCGTCCCGGCCATGAGGTGACGAGAAGGCAGGCGCGGAACGCGATCCGGTACGAGCGCACCATCCCAGACGCATGCCCCCGTGCACGATTCCGAAACCGCTGAACCACGGCGTGGGATAGTGCGGTCGTGTCCGAGGGCGACGCGCTCAGACGCACCCGGCTCGCGAACGAGCGGACGTATCTGGCCTGGTACCGCACCGGCCTCACCGCGCTCGCCGTCGGGGTCGGAATCGGTCGGGTGCTGCCGGAGGTGACGGACGGCGCGGGCCGCGCCTACGAGCTCGTCGGCGCCGGCTATGGCCTGCTCGGAATCGCCTTCCTCGCCGCCGGTTTCGTCCGCACGAGAGAGGTCGATCGTGCGGTCGAGGGCGGCGGCTACGCCCCGCTTTCGCCGGCGCTCTCACTCGGGCTCGCGGGCGCCGGGCTCGTCCTCGGCGTCGCGACCTTCCTGCTCGTCCTGTTCTACGACTAGCCCTTGGCGAGGGCGAGCAGCTTCGTGACGGTGTTCCAGTTCCGCGCCGTCGAGCTGACGCCGAGGCTCCGCTCCGTCAGCAGCTGGGTCAGGCCCGAGCGCTGCATGCCGCTCGGATACCAGGCGTAGATCTCACGGCCGAGCACGACGACCTGCTCCGGAGCGACGTCGGCGCTTTCCAGCTCCCGGGCCGCCTTCGCAGGAAGCTTGGACGCGAGGAAGCTCACCTGGTACCAGGACGGCTTCTTCACGACCTTCTCCAGCGGGTTGGCCGCCACGACCTTCCCAAGCTGGGCCTTCGTGCGAAGGAACACCTCCGTCTCGAGCCCGAGCTCGGACGCGATCCCCCGCTCGAGTTCGCGCGTGACCTGCGCCGCCGACTTCGGGCTCGTGAGCACGGCGTTCCCGCTCTGCAGGAATGTCCGCGAGTCGTCGTAGCCGAGGTCGTCGAGCAGCTGCGCGAGCGCCTTCATGTCGAGACGCCTCTGGCGCGCGAGGTTCACGCCGCGCAGGAAGGCCACATACCGCATCGCGCGTAGGATCGCAGCGGTGAGCGAGAACCGCTCAGTTCCCGACGCGTCGGTCATTCCCGAGCTCGCCTATGCCGACGTGATCGAGGCGGCCGAATGGATCTGCCGGGCGTTCGGCTTCACCGAGCGGCTGCGCATCGGCAACCACCGGGTGCAGCTCATTTACGGCGACGGGGCGCTGATCGTGATCGAAGGCGAAGCGGGAGGCGGCCACGCCGTGCTCGTGCGGGTCGAGAACGCCGACGCTCACCATGATCGCGCCGTCGATGCCGGCGCGCGGATCAGCTCACCGCCGACGGACTACCCCTACGGGGAGCGGCAGTACTCGGCCGAGGATCTCGGAGGGCACCTCTGGACGTTCTCGCAGTCGATCGCCGACGTGGATCCGGCGGACTGGGGCGGCGAGCTCCGCTAGCTCAGACGCGCGACGCCGAGCACATACGGCGCCGACGTGATCGTGAGCGCCGACGAGGAATGAAAGCCGCGCTCGAGCGATTCCACGCGGAAGCCGGCGGCGCGGATCGTGGCCTCGGTGTCGCGTGTCGTCCGGCAGCCGCCGAGCGCCTTCGTCCAGAAGAGGGCGTCGACGCTCCGCTGAACGAGCCTGAACACGGAGTTGCCCGAGCGAACGTGCTCCCAGAAGCGGAACTCACCGTCCGGGACGAGCACACGCCGCAGCTCGGCCAGCGCTGCTGCTGGGTCCGGCACCGAGCAGAGGACGCCCATCATCACGCCAGCGTCAATGGTCCCGTCCGCGGCGGGGATCGCCTCGGCGACGCCGTCGACGACTTCGATCGGGACGGCGGCCGCACGCGCTCGCTCCTCCGCCGCGATCCGCGCGGTGGCGTCCGGCTCGACGGCGAGTACCCGCTCGACTC
>DASTHD010000204.1:0-6169 GCA_035605555.1 Gaiellaceae bacterium | reverse complement strand
TCGCCGGGGAACGCCCTCTGGATCCGCTTGTACGTCTCGACGACGGAGAGCTTCGGCGGGAGCGCCGAGAGGCCCGTCGTCACCGTGTGCAGGTTCAGTGCGGCCACGGTCAGGGCGATCAGCGGCGCCGCGGCGGCGACGGCCGCGAGGCCGGGCCTCCGCATCACGCGGGAGAGCACGGCGCTCCAGAGCCTCGACTCGCCTCCGGCCAGCCGCCCCAGCAGCGGGAGTCGACCACGGTCGACGCGGTCGCCAAGCAAGGCGAGGATTGCGGGCAGAACCGTGAGCGATCCGACCAGTGCCACAGCGACGACGAGCATGGCCCCGACGCCCGCCGAGACGATCTCCTTGCTGCCGCTGAGCAGCATCCCGGCCATCGCGACCAGCACGGTCAGGCCGGAGATGAGAATCGCGTGGCCTGAGGTCGCCATCGCCGCCTCGAGCGCCGGTTTCACGGCCCTTCCGGCGGCGCGTTCCTCGCGCTCACGGCGGAGGTAGAAGAGCGAGTAGTCGACGCCGACGGCAAGCCCGATCAGGAGGATCACCGATCCCGCCGCGTCGTCCGCGGGAACGACCTGGCTTACGACCGACAGCAGACCGAGGGCCGCCACTACCGCCGTCAGAGCCACGAACAGCGGCACGACTGCCGCAACCAACGCGCCGAAGGCGGCGAGCAGGATCAGGAGCGTAAGCGGGATGGAGAAGTACTCCGCTCGCCTGAAGTCGGTTCCGATCGTCTCGTCGATCTCTTTCTCTGCACTCGCCGAGCCCAGCTCGGCGACGTAGAAGTCAGGGTGCTCGCGTTGGAGGCGAGCCACGGCCGCAAGTGCGTCTTCGATCCTGGAACCGCGGTACTCGAAGCTCAGAACCACGGAGCGACCGTCCTTCGCCTGGTCCGGCGCCCCGAGATCGTGGACGCCCGGGGTGCTGAGCAGCGCACGCCGAGCCTCTGCGATCAGCGAGCGGTAACGCGGAGCGCTCGGCGGCAACCCCTTGCTCTGAATCAGGACGACCTCGGGGTCGGTTTCGGGAAAGCCGGCGGCTTCGATCATCTTCGCCGCGCGGCCTGATTCACCCGTCGCGGCGTCTGCGTCGCTCAGCTCCTTCGTTCCGACGGCACCGCCGATCACGAACGAACCGATCACGACGGCAAGCCACATCGCGATCGCGAGCTTTCGGTGCTGCGCGCTCCAGCGGCCGACGCGCGCAGCGACATGTCCAGGCTTCCGCCCACCCATCTGGTGCTCCTTTCGAGAAGTGGTGCGGCGCCGGCCCGGCTAGTTCGAAGACCCGAGGCCGGCGCCCGTTGCAGAGCACGGTAGGCACGACGCCTCTGAAAGTGAAATACCGATTCGGCGGTTGATTTAGCTGCTGAAGCTCTGAATCGGGCCGGCGACGACCGCGCGGGCCGTCTCGACGAATGCGCGGATCACCGGGCTCGTCGAGTCGCGCCGCCAGGCGACCGCCGATTCGACCGGGCCGGCGTCGACGATCGGACGGAAGACGACGTCCGGCCGGCCGTAGAAGCGCGAAGCGGACTCGGGCACGCAGTAGATCGCGATCCCGCGGCTCACAAACGCGAGTGACTCGTCGACCGACACCGCGTGGGGGTCGCCGTCGGCGCGTCCGTCGGGGCGGGCGGTGCCGAACCACGCTTGGACGAACGGTTCGGGCAGCTCGTCCCACGGAGCGACGATCGGGTGGTCGGCGAGCTGCGCCTGCCGCACCTCCTTCCCGGCCGCCAGCGGGTGGTCGGGATGCAGGACGGCGAGCGTGGGCTCGGCGACCACGACTTCTGCCTCGAGCTCCTCGTAGAGCAGCGGCAGCCAGACGAACGCGACGTCGGTCGCCCGGTCACGGACCTGGCTCTGCAGCTCCTCGAGGGACGCCGCGGCGATCAGCTCGGTCTGGATCGACTGGTGCTCGTCGGCGAAACGGCGCAGGATCTCGACGCCAACCTCGCCGGCGCCGTGGGCGGCGAAGCCGATTCGCAGCTCCCCGCGCTCCCCGCGCACAGCAGCCTGGAGCTTCGCCACGGTGGCGTCGGCAAGCGCGAGCACCGCCCGCGCGTCCTCGAGCAGCATCGCTCCCGCTGCGGTCAGCTCGACCTTGCGCGTCGTCCGGACGAACAACGGGGTGCCGAGTTGCGCTTCGAGCGACCGGATCTGAGCCGAGAGCGCCGGCTGTGCGATGTGGAGGCGCTCGGCGGCGCGGCTGAAGTTCAGTTCCTCGGCGACGGCGACGAAGTAGCGCAGGTGGCGAAGCTCGACGTGCACGGTCAGATCGAGGGTACGCCGGGAGGCTGCAGCCGCCTAGACCCGGTTCAGGGCGCGGCATGTTCTGGTTCGGCTAGGCCGGCGTAGAGGGGACGGTTTGTAGGATCGCGCCGTGGGGCCGGTGCTCGACGGCAAACGCGCGCTGGTCGTCGGCGGCGGGGGTGGTGGCATCGGGCGCGCGATCACGCGCGCGCTGGCAGCTGCGGGGAGCGCCGTCGCCGTCGTGGACGTCGACCAGGAGCGCGCCGAGGAGGCGGCCGCGGAAGCGGAAGCCGCCGGGGTTCGGGCCGTGGCCCTGGCGGGCGACGTCCGGTCGAGCTCGGATGTCGACGCGTTCGTGGCGCATGCCGTGCGCGAGCTCGGCGGGCTGGACATCCTCGTCACGGTCGTCGGCGGCCAGCTCGCATTCGTCCCGCCGGCACGCGTTCACGAGATCGCCGACGAGGACTGGGAGCTGATGTTCGAGCTGAACCTCCGTTACGTCGGGCGGGTGGTGCGCGCGGCGCTGCGGGTCTTCCTCGAGCAAGGAACCGGCGGGACGATCGTCAGCGTGGGCTCGATCACCGGGGTCGCGGGCAGCCCGGAGCAGGGGGCGTACGGCGCCGCAAAGGCCGGGCTGGCGAGCCTGGCCCGGTCGGTTGCCGCCGAGTACAGCCGCGAGGGGATCCGCATGAACGTCGTCGCGGCCGGCCCGATCGCGACACCCGTGGCGCAGGCGGCTCAGGCGGAGGCGGAGCGCGACTGGATCCCGATGGGCCGTGCAGGTACGCGAGACGAGGTCGCGAACGCGGCGATCTTCCTCGCCTCGCCGCTCTCGTCGTACATCAGCGGTCAGACGCTGATAGTCGACGGCGGCGCGACCGCTGTGGGGCCGTTCCCGGTGGAAAAGACTCGCGGCGAAGGCGCAGAATGGGCGCCATGACGCGCTACGAACTTTACCTCCTCGGTCACATCCTCGCCGCAATCCTCTGGATCGGCGGCGGCTTCATGCTGCTGCTCTCCGGCGCCCGCGCGCGGAGCGCGAACGACGAAGAGGGCATGCGGCGGGCCATCTCGACGACGGCGGCGCTGGGCACGACGTACTTCATCCCCGCCTCCCTGGCGGTGCTCGTCTTCGGCCTGTTGATGGTCTTCGACGGGCCGTGGTCCTTCGACCAGCTCTGGATCATCCTCGGCCTGGTCGGCTACGCCGCGACGTTCTTGACCGGGCTGCTGATCCTGAAGCCGTCGTCCGAGCGGATCGACCGGCTCGTCAGCGAAGCCGGCGGCACGCTCACGCCGGCGGCCCAGGCAGAGGCCGAGCGCCTGCTGACGCTGGGACGTATCGACTACATCGTGCTGTTCCTCGTCGTCGCGGACATGGTCCTCAAACCGACGAGCGAGGACGTCGGGACGCTGCTCGTGATGGCTGCAGCCCTCGGCGCCGGCGTCGTGTGGGTGCTGGCCCGGGTTCGGTCGATCGGCGCAGCAGAGACGGCGTAGGCGGCTCAGGCGGCACGGCGCCGCCGTGCCCTTCGCGACGCGCTAATCGCCGTACTCGTCGTGGCGGCGCCACCACTCGTACGGCTTGCCTTGCGGGTAGCCCGTCGGTGAATCCTCCCACTCCTCCTGCCGCCCGAACGGCGTCAGGTCGAGGAACGACCAGACGCTGCCGAGCGCCTCGACACCCCGCCGGTCGGTCCGGTACGTCTGGAAGATCTCGTCGCCGTCGCGGTAGAAGACGTCGAGCGCGAAGGTCTCGCCGTCCTGGTAGACGCCCACGCGCGGCTCCGGCGGCGAGACGCCGAAGTCGACGTTGAAGTCGCTCGCAAAGGACGAATACCAGGGGATCGTCCACCCCATGCGTGCGCGGTAGGTCTCGATCTTCTCGATCGGCGCCCTCGAGACAAGGGCGAACGAGGTGTCACGGGCGTGGAAGTGGGCGAGGTGCCCGATCTGGTCGACGACCATCGAGCACCCGTCGCAACCGACGTCCTGATTCGGCCCGAACATGAAGTGGTAGAGGATGAGCTGACGGCGGCCCTCGAAGAGGTCCCCGAGCGGAACCTCGCCGTCCGGCCCCTGGAGCACGTAGTCCTTGTCGACGCGGAGCCGAGGTAGCCGGCGTCGCTCCGCCGCCAACGCGTCGCGAGCCCGAGTCTGCTCTTTCTCCTTCGCAAGCACTTCCCGGCGCGCCTCCTCCCACTCGCTTTTCGAGACGACCGGCGGTACATCCATCGTTCGTTCCTCCTAGGTGTACTCGTCGTGGCGGAGGGGCCAGCCCTCGGGCTCGTCGCCGCGCCCGAGCGCGGTCCGGTCGAGCAGCGCCCAGGTCGCGTTGAGCGCGTCGGTACCGCGGTCGTAGGCCGAGTACGCGTGGTAGACGACGCCGTCCTCGAGTATGAAGGCGCTCAGGCCGTGGAGCTCGTCGCGCCGCAGGTCGATCTCTTCCGCATGCTTGGGCGTGCCGAAGTTGAACCCCTGTCCGGTCCGGCGCCCCTCCTCCGTGAAGACGGAGAAGTCGAGGTTGAAATCCGTTCCCTGGGCCGAGACCCAGGGGAACCGCCAGCCCATCCGCCGCTTGTAGGCCTCGATCTGCTCGAGCGGGGCCCGTGACACGGCGACGAACGTGACTCCGCGCGGGGGCAGATGAAGGGCAGCGCCGTCGAGGCTGTCCGCCGTGTACGAACAGCCGGGGCAGCCGGCCTCGGGCCAGCCGGGCGTCGTCGACCCGAACATGAAGTGGTAGACGATGAGCTGCGAGCGCCCGTCGAAGAGCTCGGCCAGCGTCTTCCGGCCGTCATCCGTGTCGAACTCGTACTCCTGCTCGACCGGAACCCACGGAAGCTCCTGCCGCCGGCGCGCGAGCTCGTCGCTGCGCCGCGTCAGCTCCTTCTCCTCGGCCAGGAGCGCGACCCGGGCCTCCAGCCACTCGTCGCGGGTGCCGACCCTGCTCACTGCTGCATCTCCATCGACGGGGCGCCGCCGGGATCGGTCAGTCCCGGAACGCTGCCCGAGGAGATGGCGACCCAGACCCCGAGCACGACGAGAGCGACGGCCACCACGCGCGAGAGCCTCGGCCCCTGCGGCAGCACCTTCTCCGCGAAGATCGCCACGGCCACGACACCCATCCAGACGAGGCTCATCACTCCGAGCGCGAACAGCACGATCATCAGGCCGCCTGAGCAGCCGACGCAGTCGCGGCCGTGCGCGACGCCGGCGCCGAACGGGCTCGGGTCGTCGTGCGGGCTCCGGCACCGCCGCAGCGAGCGCTGCTTCATCGGGGTGAGCTCGTAGAGCGCGGCCGCGACGATGACCGTGCCGGCGGCATACGGTCCAGCCCGGTCCCAGGCGAGCCACCCGGTGTCGAACGAGGTCACGATCAGGAACACGAGATACGCGGCCAGCCCGTACACAGTCCAGACCGCCAGATAGCCCGCGGCGAAGAGCGCCGTCGGGGCGACCCGGACGGTCGAGGGAAGCATCATCGCGGCGGTCATGACGACCCAGATCCCGAGGAACCACCGGGCGCCGCCGAGATCGGTCCCGGGGCCTTCGTCCATCCCTGCCATTCGGTCGGCGACGACAACCCAGGCCACCGCCGCAGCGGCGAGCAGCGTGATCGTCGTGCGACTGCTGATCCCGAGCGCGCTCACGAGGCTTCGGGGTATTCGCCTTTGCGGTACGCGGAGAACTCGTCTCGCCGCCCCATCGGGGTCTGGTCGAGGAGCAGGTGGTGGTGCGGGACGAGCAGGTCGCGGTCCGGAGCCATGTTTGATCGACCTCCTTTCTCCTGTAGACGAATCGACCGGCGCAAAGTCATCGGTTTTTGGGAAGGATCCAGGGTGACGGGGGCGAATGCCTCCAGTTCCGGAGGGGGATCGCATCGGATGAGACCGCGAGCCGGACGATGA
>DASTHD010000157.1:0-3907 GCA_035605555.1 Gaiellaceae bacterium | reverse complement strand
CGCGGCCGCCGTTCACGGGGTAGGACACTAGGCCTGAACCAATCCTGGCCTTGAACTGCGCGGCCTGGCGGCGCAGGATCCAGGAATGCCCGAACTCCTCGAGCGCGAAGAACTCCTTGCGCAGCTCGACTTGGCCCTTTGGAAGGGCGGGCACCTCGTCTTCGTCGCTGGCGAAGCCGGGGTCGGCAAGACCTCGCTCGCGCGGCGGTTTCTCGAAGAGCAGCCCGATTCAGTCGGCGTCCTCTGGGGGGCGTGCGACGCGCTCTTCACGCCCCGTGCCCTGGGGCCCTTTCTCGATGTCGCCAAGATCACCGGTGGGACGTTCGAAGAGCTTGTGCGGAACGGAGCCAGGCCGCACGAGGTCGCGGCCGCGCTGATCCGAGAGCTCGAAACGGCGACACCGACGATCCTCGTCCTCGAGGACTTGCACTGGGCGGACGAGGCGACCCTCGACGTCGTGCGGCTGCTCGGTCGCAGGATCGGCGCGGTTCCTGCACTTGTGCTGGTCACATATCGGAGCGACGAGCTCGAGAATGACCACCCGCTTCGGATCGTTCTCGGGGAGCTGGTGAGCAGCGAGGGGGTCCGCCGGCTCACAATCGAGCGGCTGTCCCCGGCGGCGGTCTCGAGGCTGGCAGAGCCGCACGGCGTCGACGCCGAAGAGCTTTACCGAAAGACGGCCGGGAACCCGTTCTTCGTCACCGAGGCGCTCGCCGCCCAAGCCGACGAGATTCCCGACACGGTCAGGGACGCCGTGCTCGCGCGCGCCGCGCGCCTCGGTCCTGAGGCGAAGACGCTGCTCGAGGCGGCCGCGGTTGTCCCGCCGCAGGCCGAATTCTGGCTGCTGGAGGCGCTCGTGGGGGAGGCGGTCAGCCGTCTCGACGAATGCCTGACATCGGGCATGCTCACATCCGAGCCGCTTGGTGTGGCGTTCCGGCACGAGCTTGCGCGCCTCGCTGTCGAGGAGTCGGTTGCACTCAACCGAAAGGTCAGGCTGCACCGGAAAGCGCTTGCCGCGCTCGCCGACCCACCGAGCGGCGCCCTTGATCTCGCCCGGCTCGCCCACCATGCCGAAGCCGCAGGCGACGCCGACGCGGTTCTCCGCTTCGCGCCCGTCGCGGCCGCCCACGCGTCCTCCCTGGGCGCTCACCGCGAGGCCGCCGCCCAATACGCACGCGCACTCCGCTTCGGTGACAGATTGCCGCTGAACGAGCATGCGGAGCTGCTCGAGCGCCGGGCCCGCGCGTGTTACCTGACCGATCAGTACGACGAAGGAATCGCGGCGCTCGAGGAAACGCTGGAGTGTCGCCGCGCGACGCGCGACAGGCTCAGCGAGGGGGACGCGCTCCGTCGGCTCTCGGAGTTCCTCTGGTGCCCCGGCCGGACCGTGGAAGCGGAGCGTTCGGCTCGGGACGCAGTCGCTTTGCTGGAAAGCCTGCCACCGGGCCGCGAGCTCGCGATGGCGTACGCCAACCTCGCGGCGACCTGCGGCGCCGCAGCGCGCTCTGAGGAAGCCGTCGCCTGGGCGGGGCGCGCGCTCGATCTTGCGGAGCGCCTGGACGATGTCGAGATCGCCGTCCACGCGCTCGCCACGATTGGCGTAAACGAGTTCGCTGGGGCAGGGCCGCAGAAGCTCGAACAGACCCTCGAGCGCGCGCAGGAGGCCGGGCTCGACGAACAAGTCGGGCGAACGTTCGTCCTTCTCGCCGGAGCGGCAGTCTCCGAGCGCCGGCACGCCGTTGCGCTGCGGCACTTGAAAGCGGGGATCGACTACTGCAGCGATCAAGGTCTGGAGCTCTTCCGGCTCTACCTGCTCGCATTCCGCGCCCGCCTGGAGCTCGACCAAGGCCGCTGGGCGGAGGCAGCGGAATCCGCCGCGACCGTTCTGCGGATCCCCCGTACCTCGACGACGCCGCGTATCCACGCGCTCGTCGTGCTCGGGCTCGTCCGGGCGCGTCGCGGAGATCCAGGGCAGTGGACGGCGCTCGAGGAGGCGTGGACGTTGGCAGAGCCAACCGGGGAGCTGCACCGGCTGGGGCCGGTAGCGGGAGCCAGAGCCGAGGCGGCCTCGCTCGAAGGTGACCGCGATGCCGTCGCGGCGGCGACGGAGGGAGCGCTCCCGCTCGCCCTCGAGCGGAAGTGGGGATTGCTGGTCGGCGAGCTGGCCGAGTGGCGCCGGCGCGCCGGGCTCGAGGAAGCGATTCCGCCAGGTGTGGCGGAGCCATACGCGCTCCAGCTCGCCGGGGATTGGGCGCGGGCAGCCGAGCTCTGGACAGAGATCGGCTGTCCCTACGAGGCCGCGCTCGCGCTGGCGGACGCGGACGAGGAAGAGCCGTTACGGCAGGCGCTGGAGGAGCTGCAGCGGTTAGGTGCTCGGCCGGCGGCGGAGATCGTGACGCGGCGGCTGCGCGAGCGGGGAGCAACCGGAATCGCGCGCGGCCCACGCCCCGAGACGCAGTCCCACCCGGCAGGCCTCACTCGCCGGGAGCTCGAGGTTCTGGACCTCATTGGCGAGGGGATGACGAACGCCGAGATTGCCGCCCGCCTCGTGATCAGCGAGAAGACGGTCGGCCACCACGTGTCTTCGATCCTCGGCAAGCTCGGCGTGCGGTCCCGCTACGACGCTGCCAAGCTCGCGGCCCAAGATAGGGAGCTCGTGCCGCCAAGATAGGGAGCCCGCCCGATGCGGATGCGGAGCCCACCTCCTAGCGTCGCAGGAAAGCGACGAAGGGAGGAGCTAGGTGCCCCGCTATCTGGTGGAGCGGACGTTCAGCGAAGGGCTCGGGATCCGGACGACGGACGACGGCGCCCGCATGTGCCTCGCTGTCGTCGACAACAACGCCGAGGCCGGCGTGACCTGGCTCCGCTCGTACGTCACAGAGGATCGCCGCAAGACCTTCTGCGTCTACGACGGCCCCAACCCCGAGGCGATCAGGCGCACGGCGTCGCGCAACGGGCTCCCGGTCGACTCGATCACGCCGATCCGCGTGCTCGACCCTTACTTCTACTACTACGCGGCCTGAAGGAGGAGAGATGAAGTCCAGACGTTTCTTCGTGGGAGTGCTTCTCGTCGTCCCGCTCGCCGTGGCCGGCCTTGCGGTTGCCGCGGGAGCATTCGACGGTGCGAAGTCGGCCACCGCCCGCTTCCACGACGTGAATAAGGCGATGGACGCCGGCTACACCGTCCGCGTCGCCGACGCGAGCGGCGCCACCTGCATCGCCCAACCAGGCGAAGGGGCGATGGGCGTGCACATGCTCAACCCGTCCTTGCTCGATGGGACGATCAACGCCAAGACCCCGGAGCTGCTCGTCTACGAGCCGAAGGCGAACGGCGAGCTCAAGCTCGTCGCGCTCGAGTACCTGGTGTTCGTGGGTGACTGGAAGGGATCATCGCCACCGAGCCTCTTTGGGCGGCAGTTCGACCTCATCGGCGACCCGAACCGGTACGGGCTACCGGCGTTCTACGCGCTCCACGCGTGGATCTGGAAGCCCAACCCGAGCGGCATGCTCTACGCGTGGAACCCGCGCGTGGAGTGCTGATCGATCTCTGACACGAACGGACATGGCCGGTGCCTCGCACCGGCCATGTCTCGCTAAGCCACAGCGGGCTCGGCCTTCAGCTCCTCGCCGAACTTCGCCCGCGCCACGTACTGGCCGATGCCGGGCGACGCGACGAGCTCGTCGTTCTCGACGAGCACGTTGCCGCGGAGCAGCACGACCTCCGACGACCCGGTTGCCTCGGTCCCCTCGTAGAGGTTGTAGTCGACGCGGGAGTGGTGCGTCGCGGCCGAGATCGTCACCTTCTTCTCCGGGTCGAAGACGACGATGTCGGCGTCGGAGCCGACCGCGATCGTCCCTTTGCGCGGGTACAGGCCGAACAGCTTCGCCGGGTTCGTCGAGAGCAGCT
>DASTHD010000142.1:0-24498 GCA_035605555.1 Gaiellaceae bacterium | reverse complement strand
GCTCTCCGGATCGACGGCGCCGGAAACGATCAGCCGGTCGATCGCGCGGGTCATCGCAACGTAGTAGAGGCGCAGGCGCTCGGCCCGGTCCTGATCCTCCCGCGCCTGCCGGACCTCGTCGTAGCCGAACGCGCCTCGGCGTTCGCTCGTCAGCGGGTCGACCACGCGGAAGCCGAACCTGCCGTCGGAGAGGGCGAGCAGCTCGTCGGCGGCGGGCGCCGGTCGGTCCCGGCCCGCATCGGCGACCACGACCACCTTGAACTCGAGCCCCTTCGCGGCGTGGATCGTCAAGAGGCGGACGGCGTCGGCGCCCTCCTCCTCGGCCACGGCCTCCAGCTGCTTCGCCCCGACCGCCTCCTGGTCGCGCATGAAGCGGAGGAAGCCCTCGATGTCGCGGCCGCGCAGCTCCTCGTAGGACCGGGCGAGTCGCGCCAGCTTGCGGATGTTCGCGTACCGGCGCCGGCCGTCCCACTGCGCCAGCACCGCGAGGTCGTAGTCGTGCTCGACGAGAATCAGGTCGCACAGCCGCTCGAGCGAGCTGCGCGCGGACGTCTCCACCAGCCGCGTGTACCGCTGCTTGAACGCGAGCAGCAGCCGCTCGTCCTGGGCGTTGATCCCCTCCGGCAGCGCGCGCTCGAGGCCCGCGAAGAGCGGGCGCCGGCCCGCCGCTCGCCGAAGGAGCAGCAGCGCGTCGTTGGAGACACCGACGAAGGGCGAGGCCAGCACGCTGACGAGCGCCTGGTCGTCGTAACGGTTCTGGAGCAGTCGCAGGTACGAGAGGACGTCGACGACCTGCTGCTGGCCGAAGTAGCCGCGGCCGGTCGCGCGGTAGGTCGGGATGCCCTCGCGCCGGAGCTCCTGCTCGTACCACTCCGCGTCGGTGCCGGCGGCAAAGAGGAGCACGATCTCGCCCGCGGTGGCGGCGCCCGAGTCGATCAGCTCCCGCACGCGCCGCGCGATGTGCCGCGCCTCGGCGCGCCGCCAGTGCGTGCCGGTGTCGGCATAGCTCGACTTGTCGGTGACGAGCAGCTCGACGGGCTGACCGAAGACGGGGTCGGGAAACTCGCCCGAGGCCGCCAGCGGCTGGAAGTCGTCGCCGAAGTCGCTGCGGAAGAGGTGGTTGACGGCCGCGAGCACCTCCGGACGGGAGCGGTAGTTGCGCGAGAGCACGAGGCCCCCGCCCTCGGAATCGCGCCGCTCGCGGAAGACCTGGACGTCGGCGTGGCGGAAGCCGTAGATCGACTGGAACTCGTCGCCGACGAAGAAGAGATCTCGCTCGCCGGGCCCCCCGGCCAGCAGGTCGATCAGGTCGCACTGGAGGCGGTTCGTGTCCTGGAACTCGTCGACCATGATCGCGCGGAAGCGAAGGGCCTCCTGGTCGCGGAGCTCGTGGTGCTCACGGAGGAGGTCACGCGCGACGAGCTGGAGGTCTTCGAAGTCGAGCGCCGACTCGCGTCTCTTGGCGGCTGCGTAGGCGTCGGCGAAGCGGTTCAGGAGCTCCTGGACGAGGTCGCGGTCTCGCATCGCGAGCTGATCGAGCGCGGCCTTCTGCGCGGCGATCCGCGCCTCCTCGTAGCTCGCGGCGCGCTCGCCGCCCGCGCGGTGCGCCTTCAGGTCGAGCAGGTCGTCGGGCCGCGGGTCCGACGAGACGAGCTCGAGCAGCGCCGCTGCGTTGCCGCGTTGGAGGTCCGTCGCGGCGTGGTCGTCGACGAGGCAGCTCGCCGCCGTCTTCAGCTCCTCGAGCCGCTCGGGGAGCGATGACCCCTCCCCCAGTTCCAGCACGAGGTCGCGGCCCGCCGAGCGCAGCGTCTCGTAGATCCCGGTGATCATCCGGCGCAGACTCCGGGCGCCGTAAGTCGTTAGGAGCTGAAGCCGTTCCGGGTGCCCCTCGGCGCAGAAGCCGTCGAGCGCCTCGTCGAAGGCCTCGCCCGAAAGCACCGGCGCCTGGGTCTCGTCCAGCTCTCGGAAGCGCGGGTCGAGCCCCGCCTCGAACGGATACGTCTTCAGGAGCCGGTTGCAGAACCCGTGGATCGTGGAGATCCAGGCAGCGTCCAGCTCCCGCGCGAGGTCGGCGCGGCCGCGGCGCCGCAGCTCCTGCCGAATCCGCGCGCGCAGCTCGCCGGCCGCCCGCTTCGTGTAGGTGATGACCAGGATCGAATCGACGTCGACGCCGTCGTCGCAGACGGCGCGGGCGAAGCGCTCGACGAGCACCGCCGTCTTGCCGGTGCCGGCGCCTGCCGAGACGAAGACGCGGCCCGTCGCCTCGACCGCTGCCTGCTGCTCCGGGTTCGGCGGCCAGCTCATGCGCGCTCCACCCGACACATGGGCCAGAGGTCACACCAGGACGGGCACTCGCCACCCTTCGGGTCGTGCCTGACGTCGCCGGCGCGGATGCGACCCGCCAGCTCCCGCCCGGTGTTCCGGGCCGTCTCGACCTTCGCCCAGAACTCCTCCTCGCCGAGGTAGTCGTTCCGCGAGTACCCGGCGAGCACGTCCGCCTTCGCGTCCTCGCGGAGCAGGCCACGCGGCTTGCGGCCGCCTGCGAGCGGGCGGTAGAGACCACCGAGCGGCTCGATTCCGACCAGGTCGCGGAGGACGAGCATGTAGAGCGGGATCTGCAGCCGGAGCTCCTTCTCCATCTCGCGCGCGGACGGCGCGTGCTTGCCGGCCTTGTAGTCCTGGACGATCCCGCGCGCGCTCAGCGGCTCGACGTCGATGCGGTCGATCTTCCCGGAGAGGACGACGCCGTCGCCGAGCTCGAGCCCGCGCTGCAGCTCGGGCGCCGAGCGCTCGAGACCGAACGAGACCTCGAACTGGCGCGGTTCGAGCGGCGTCTCGCTCTCGGCCTCGAGGCGGACCAGCCGCTCGAGGTCGCGCGAGAGGGTCAGCTCGAGCTCCCGACGTTGCAGCTCGGTCATCTCGAGCCGGACGCCGTTCAGCGCCTGGTCGAGGCACTCCCGCATGAAGCGGACGGCGTCCTCGACCCGCTCCGGCTGGATCCGCGCGCCGCCGAGCACCTTGGGGAGCCCGGTGAAGAACTTGTACAGCGCGTTGTGGGCGATCGAGCCGCGCAGCCG
Organism: Gaiellaceae bacterium; assembly: GCA_035605555.1. Taxonomy (GTDB): domain Bacteria; phylum Actinomycetota; class Thermoleophilia; order Gaiellales; family Gaiellaceae; genus JACDAN01. The sequence goes on along the minus strand of DASTHD010000142.1, from coordinate 21,421 downwards.
CGGGTCGACCTCCGGGTCGATCGTCTTCGGGTCGATCATCCGGTCGATGAACCACGCCGACGAGCAGTCGGCGAACCGCTCGAGCTCGGTGACGTTGAAGACCGAGCGGCTCTGCAGCTGCTCGAGCACGAGCGGGTGCGTGAGGCGGGTCTGGCGTCGGGGGGCGCTGCGCGCGCGGTCCAGGCGTCGCTCCCAGCCGTTCGCATTCGCGAGCGCCTCGGCCTCGTCACGGCGGGCGTCGTCTGCGGAGAGGATCGCGAGCGCGCGCAGGCGTTCCCGCTCCGTCGGCGCCGACTCGAGCCGCCAGGTCAGCGAGGAAAGCGGCCGGCGGGTCGTCCACCGCGCGACGTCCTCGGGATCGAAGGCAGCGGCGACCTCCTCCCAGAACGCGCTCGCCTCGCGCGGGCTCCCGTCGTCGGTGGCGGCTTCGCGAACGAGGTAGAGGCGCTCCGTCGGACGAGTGCAGGCGGTGTAGAACAGGTAGCGGTCGCGCGTCACGGCGTCTGCGCGCCGGAGGCGCGGGCCGAGCCGGCGGCGCTCGTCGTCGTCGAGGAACGGCGGTGCCTGCGAGCGCCGCGGGAGGCTTCCTTCCTCGAGGCCGAGCACGAAGACGTGCTCGAAGCGGCGGGTGCGGGCGCGCATCAGGTCGAGCACGGGCACGCGGCCGGCGTCGGTCGCGGACGGCTGGCGCACCGAGTAGCGCTCCAGCGCCGCGACGACGTCCTCGCGGGAGACAGGCCCGGCGATCTGCTCCCAGCCCTCGAGCTCGGTCAGGGCGCGGCGGCAGCCCTCGTAGGCGCGCAGGTCGTCGCGGGACGGTTCGTCCGCCGGCGGCTGCTCGAGCCCGTAGGCGGCGCGCACCATCGAGAGGGCGAGCTCGCGGACGGCTTCGATCGGGGTCTCCGCCGCCTTGACGGCGTCGAGCGCGGGCAGACGCGCCTCGCGCAGGGCCTCGAGCTCCTCCTCCACGCGGCCCGGGGTCGAAATTGCGCGGCCGCGAAGACGTCCCTCGACGAAGTCGACGCTGCTCCGCTTCAGCCCCGAGTACGGCGAGCGGAGATAGCGGAAGAGGTCGGTGCGGTCGGTGCCGGTCCAGGCGAAGCGGAGCAGCGAGAGCAGCGCCTGGCCGAAGCCTGTTTGCGCCAGCCGGAGCGGCGCGTCGACCGCGTACGGGATCCCAAGCGTCCCGAAGGCGGTCTCGACAGAGCTTCGCCAGCGGTCGAGCGAGGGAACGACGACGCCGATCTGGGCGGGGTCCGTGCCGGCCCGGAGGAGCGCCAGGATCTCCTCGCCGACGAGCTCGAGCGTCCCGCGCAAACCGGCGCCTTCGAAGAACCGGACGGCGCCCTCGATTGACGGCTGCTCCGCGTCCCGGCCGCCGAAAAGCGCACGCTCGAGATGCGCGAGCGCCGGATGCGCCACGTCCTCGTAGCGGGGCGACAGCTCCTCGACGACGCCGGAGGCGAGGCGCTGGAAGTCCTCCGAGGTGTTTCTGAGCCACTCGAACGCGGGCCGTCCCGGCTCGTACGGGAGGGAGACCGTGACCTCCGTTCGCCCGGCCAGGGCGTCCAGGAGTGCCCACTCCGCGGCGGTGAGGTCCTCGAAGCCGTAGGCGTAGAGCGGCTGTCCTCGCCAGGACGAGAGGTCCCCTGCGAGGCGTTCCGCGGCCGCGGCCCGGAGGAGATTCGTGTCCCAGAGCTCGAGCCGGTCGAGCTCCTCGCGATAGGCGCCGTAGAGCTTCCGTAACGGCCCCTCGAGGTCGTCGACGGCGATGAGGCCCGATTCCACCTCGGCGATCGCGTCGCGAAGAGCGTCCGCGAAGCCGGCGGAGCGCGCCGACTGGCTGAGCCCGTTGAGCGACGTGCGGGCGACCGCGGCGCGGAGCGCGAGCGCCTGCTGCGTCTCGGTGAGCACGCGGCGGTAGTCCGGGTGGCCGTCGGCGATCTGCCGGAACAGGTCGGGGAAGGTGCAGATCCAGCCGCCGAGGAGCGCCGGGCTCTTCGCGAGCAGCTCGCGCTCGGCCCACTCGACGTCCGGCCTGTTCGGCACGATGAGGATCGGATCGCGGTCGAGCGCGGCCAGATACCGGTCGAGCAGGCGCTCGACCTTGCCGGCGTTCGCCGGCCCGACGAGGAGCGACAGGCCCATCGGCCTATCGTAGACCTGGCTTCTGACGGCTCCCGAGCCCTGTCGAGCGGCCCGTTTGTCCACAGGCCGCTCTACCGGGACGGTGGTCTCAGGCGGCTACGACGGCGGACTTCGGGCGCCGGCCTCTACGGGCCACGGCGCGCCCCGCCATCTTCCCCGCGCAGTCGTCGCAGAGATCGGCCTGCTTCGCGCCGCGCCGGGCGTCGGCGTACGTCAGGCGCATCGTCGCGCCCTTGCCCTCGCCGACTTCCTTCCCGCAGTTGTCGCAAACCAGCACGGTCTTCCGAGCCAAGTTCAACCTCCTATTTCCAGAACGAGTGTCGCTGACAGTACAAAAATCAGCGACGAAATTCTACGCCGCAGCGCGCGACTGGCGAATACGCCAGGAACGCAGCAGCGAAAGTAGCGCCTGCTCCTCGAAGTCGAGCTCGATATCGCGTGCGCCGACAACTCGCAAATGGCGTGGACGAAAGTCATCGATGGTTCTACCGTCGAGATACTGCTCGACGACTGCGGGGCTGACGTAGGAGGCGCGTGCAACCGCAGGCGTATTTCCGAGCTTCTCCCCGACGGCACGCATCGTGGCGGCGACCGTTCGTTTCGCCGCTGTCTCCGTCTCCACCACGCCTTTCTCCGCCAGCATGATCGCCGCCGTCAGCGTGCCGCCCCACGTGCGGAAATCCTTCGCCGTGAACTCATCACCCATGTGCTCACGGATGTACGCGTTCAGCTTTCGGCCGTCGAGGTTGCCGGGCTCACCGTCCACCAGGTACCGAAAGAGCCTCCGCCCGCCCTCCAGCCCACGGAGTGCCTTCATGTCGTCCGCAAGCTGTGGATCGACGACGGCAGTGTGCACCCAGATCTTGTGCTTTCCGCGGTAGCGGAAGCTGATCCGGCTCCCTCGAACCGTTACGTGGTTTTTGTTCAGGGTCGTGATCCCAAAGGTCCGATGGCGCTTTGTGTAGCGCTCCGACCCGACCCGGAACCAGCCGAGATTGATCAGCCAGACGGCGAGGGCGCTCGTCCATTCGCGAGTGAACTGCTCGCCGTCCAGATGCTCCGCCATCGCCTTCCGGATCGTCGGCAGCCGCTCTGCGAACTGGATCAGCCTGTCGTACTTCGCCTGCTCCTGCTGGGCGCGGTACCCCGGGTGGTACAGGTACTGGCGCCGGCCGGCGGCATCCACCCCCGTCGCCTGCAACTTTGCGCCCGGCCGCGGGGAGATCCAAACGTCTTTCCAGGCAGGTGGGATCACGAGGGACTCGATCCGCTCCAGCTTGTCCCGGTCCGTGATCCGACGCCCCTTCGCATCGACGTAGCGAAAGTGCCGCGGCGAACCCTCGCGTCTCCATCCGCCCGTTCTGGCCATAGGGACCGTTCTGTCTCCCCCGCGGGCGATTTTCAATCCACACCTACAATCGCGCGCGATGACAGCGGACACGATCGTCGTCCTCGAAGGCGACGAAACCGGACAGGAGCTGCTCGAGGAGTCGCTGCGCGTGCTCGAAGCCGACGTGATCGGGCTCGAGCTCGACCTGCCGCGCTACGACCTCTCGCTCGAGTCGCGGCGCCGGACCGACAACGCCGTCGTCCACGACGCCGCCGGAGCGATCAAGGAGCACGGCCTCGGCCTCAAGGCCGCGACGATCACGCCGGAGGGGAAGGACGACGTCGGCTCGCCGAACCGGATCCTGCGCGAGGAGATCGGCGGCCGCGTGATCGTGCGCACCGGGCGGCGCATACCGGGCGTGGTGCCACTCGGTGGCGTCCACGCGCCGATCTCGGTCGTGCGCATGGCCGTCGGGGACGCCTACGGCGCCAAGGAGTGGCGCGAGGGCGAGGGCGACGACGAGGTGGCGTTTCGCACCGAGCGCATCGAGCGCGGCGTCTGCCGGGCTGTGGCCGAGTTCGCGTTCCGCCTCGCCGAGCGCACCGGCGCGAAGGTCTTCGGCGGGCCGAAGTACACCGTCAGTCCGATCTACGAGGGCATGCTGAAGGAGGAGATGGACGCGGCGGCCGGGCGCCACCCCGACGTCCCTTACGAGCCACAGCTGATCGACGCGACGTTCGCCTATCTCGTCACCTCGAGCGGGGCGCCGCTCGTGATCCCGTCGCTGAACCGAGACGGCGACGTCCTCTCCGACCTGGTGCTGCCGCTCTTCGGCTCGATCGCCGGCGCCGAGTCGCTCCTCGTGGCCTTCGACGAGGACCAGGTGCCGGATGCGGTGATGGCCGAGGCCGCCCATGGCACGGCGCCGGCGCTGCAGGGGAAGAACGTCGCGAACCCGATGGCGATGATCCTCGCCGCCGCCTCGCTGCTCGGCTACGGGGACGAGCGCTCGCAGCTCGCCGGCCGTGCGATCCGCGAGGCCTCCCTCGAGGCGGTGGCCGACGGCGTGCGCACTGCCGACCTCGGCGGCCACGCCTCCAGCTCCGAATTCACCGACGAGGTGATCCGCCGGACGAAGCAGAAGCTCGACGTCTGGGAAGCGCTCTGACGCTCTTCCCCGGCTTCGAGCTCGCGCGAATCGACACCGGCGAGGCGGAGATCCGGGTGCGGCACGGCGGAAGCGGTCCGCCGGTGCTGCTGCTCCACGGCCACCCGCAGACGCACGTGATGTGGCATCTCGTCGCGCCGCTCCTCGCGGAGGAGCTCACCGTCGTCGCCGCCGACCTCCGCGGCTACGGCGAGAGCTCGAAGCCACCGACGACCCACGACCACGAGCCGTACTCGAAGCGCGCGATGGCGCGCGACATGGTCGAGGTGATGGCGCAGCTCGGCTTCGACCGGTTCTCCGTGGCCGGCCACGACCGTGGTGGGCGCTGCGCCTACCGACTGGCGCTCGACCATCCGGAGCATGTGGCGAAGCTCGCGGTCCTGGACATCGTTCCCACCGCCGAGATGTGGCGGCGCGCCGACAAGGAGTTCGGCCTCGTCGACTGGCACTGGTTCTTCCTCGCCCAGCCCTACGACTTCCCCGAGCGGGTGATCGGCGCCGACCCCTCCGCGTACTACTTCCGGCAGGGCCGCGACCGCTTCCACCCCGAGGCGCTCGCCGACTACCTCGTCGCCGTGCGCAATCCCGAGACGATCCACGCCATGTGCGAGGACTACCGGGCCGGCGCCGGCTACGACCACGACGCCGACGAAGCCGATCGCGGCGAACGCCGGATCAAGTGCCCGGTCCACGTTCTCTGGGCGGGGCGGGACGAGCTCGGGGACTGGTTCGACGTGCTCGAGGTCTGGAAGAGCTGGAGCGAAGGCCGGGTCACCGGACGTGCCCTCGACTGCGGGCACTTCCTCGCCGAGGAACGGCCGGACGAGACAGCAGCGGAGCTGCTCGGGTTCTTCAGGCGCTGAGGCGGTGGTCCGGGAGGAAGCGGTCGAGCTCCCCCTCGGCCCACGCCGCCAGGAAGGCGCGCACGACGCCCGGATCGAACTGCGAGCCGGCGTTGCGATCGATCTCCGCGAGGGCGGTTCCGACCGGGAGCGGCGCCCGGTATGGACGCCTCGAGATCATCGCGTCGAACGCGTCCACCACGGCCACGATCCGCGCGCCGGCCGGGATCTGCTCTCGCGAGCGCCCGCTCGGGTAGCCCTGCCCGTCCCACCGCTCGTGGTGGAAGAGGACGTACGGCAGCGCCGGCCGGAGCTGCACGAGGCCGCGGATCATCCGCGCGCCCGCCTGCGGATGACGCTTGATCTCCGCGTACTCCCGCTCGTTCAGCGGACCCGGCTTCTTGAGCACGGCCGCGTCGAGGTTGAGCTTCCCGACGTCGTGGAGCAGTCCGCCGAGACGCAATCCGGCGATCCGTGAGCTGCGCCACCCGAGCCGGCGCGCGACGATCTCCGCCAGCGCGCTCACGCGCGCGGAGTGACCGCGCGCGTACGGGTCCCTGGTCTCGATCGCCTTGGACAATCCGGCGAGCACCACGTGATCGTGTTCGCATCGACGGCCGGTCTTCCTCTTTAGAGTTCCACGGCCGTGAGGATCGCTGTCCCGAAGGAGACCGCACCCGGCGAGAGCCGGGTGGCGCTCGTTCCGGAGGTCGTGAAGAAGCTCGCGGCGGCCGGATTCGACGTGGTCGTGGAGAGCGGAGCCGGCGAGGGAGCGTCTTTCTCGGACGAGGCGTATCGCGAGGCAGGCGCCGAGCTCGGTGACCCGTGGGGCGCTGAGGTCGTCGTCAAGGTGCGGAAGCCGAGCGAGACCGAGGTCGAGCGGCTCCGCGACGGCCAGGTGCTGCTCGCGTTCCTCGAGCCGCTCACCGACCGCGAGGGGGTCGAGCGGCTGGCGCGTCGCGGGGTGACCGGGTTCGCGCTCGAGTCCGTCCCGCGGATCACCCGGGCGCAGCCCATGGACGCTCTGTCCTCGCAGGCGACAGTGGCGGGCTACAAGGCCGTGCTGCTCGCCGCCGAGCGTCTCCCCCGCTTCTTCCCGATGCTGATGACCGCGGCGGGAACGGTTCCTCCTGCGAAGGTGCTCGTGCTCGGCGCAGGCGTCGCTGGGCTGCAGGCGATCGCGACGGCGCGACGGCTCGGCGCAGTCGTCTCCGGTTTCGACGTCCGCCCCGTCGTGCGTGAGCAGGTCGAGAGCCTCGGCGCGACCTTTCTCGACCTCGGCGTGGTCGGCGAGGAAAGCGAGGGCGGGTATGCGCGGGAGCTGACCGAGGAGGATCAGCGGCGCCAGCAGGAGGAACTCGAGCGCCGGATTCCCGACTTCGACGTCGTCGTCACGACCGCGCTGATCCCCGGCCGGCCGGCGCCGAAGTTGATCCCGGCCTCTGCCGTCGCCGGGATGCGCAACGGCTCGGTGATCGTCGATCTCGCGGCCGAAGCCGGCGGGAACACGGAGCTGACCGAGCCCGGCGAGGAGGTCGTGCGAGAAGGGGTCACGATCGTCGGTTTGACGAACCTCGCGAGCACCGTGCCGGTCCACGCGAGCCAGCTCTATGCGCGGAACGTGCAGGCGCTGCTCGCGCACCTGGCGCCCGAGGGAGAGCTCGTGCTCGACTGGGACGACGAGATCACGGCCGGAGCGTGCGTCACACGCGAGGTGGTTGCTGCGTGAGCGCGCAACTCGTCGCGGAGCTGACCGTCTTCGCCCTCGCCGTCTTCCTCGGCTTCGAGCTGATCTCGAAGGTGCCGACGATGCTGCACACACCGCTCATGTCGGGCACGAACGCGATCCACGGGATCGTCCTAGTCGGCGCAATGCTGATCGCCGGCACCGCGGACTCGACGCTCGAGCAGGTCTTCGCCTTCATAGCCGTCGTCTTCGGGACGATCAACGTCGTCGGCGGCTTCCTGGTCACCGACCGGATGCTCGAGATGTTCAAGGAGCGGCGGCCGGGCGACGGCGAACGCGCCGATGAGTAGAGCCTGGATCGACTTCGCCTACCTCGTTGCGGCGATCTGCCTGATCCTCGGGATCAAACGCCTCTCGCATCCCAGGACGGCGCGCTCGGGCAACTGGATCGCCGCCGTCGGCATGGCGATCGCGGTCGGCTTCACGTTCCTCATCCAGGAGATCGACACCTACTGGCTGATGCTCGCCGGGATCGCTGTGGGGACGGTGATCGGCGTCGTAGCCGCGCGCACGGTGCGCATGACGGCGATACCGCAGATGGTCGCGCTCTTCAACGGCGTCGGTGGCGGTGCCGCAGCGCTGATCGCGGCCGCCGAATTCCACCGAGCCGCGCCGCTCCCTGGGCACCTCGCGGGGGAGGAGCTCGTGGGGATCCTCTTCTCGGCGCTCGTGGGGTCGGTGAGCTTCTGGGGGAGCCTCGTGGCGTTCGGGAAGCTGCAGGAGCTCGTCCCCGGCCGGCCGATCCTCTTCCCGGCGCACAACCTGACGAACGCGCTGCTGGGGCTCGTGCTAGCCGCTGCGATCGCGCTCACGGCGATCACCGAGCAGGGGGTCTGGCTCGCAGTCGTGATGGTCGGCGCGCTCGTGCTCGGGGTGCTGTTCGTACTGCCGATCGGGGGCGCCGACATGCCGGTCGTAATCTCGCTGCTCAACGCGTTCACCGGCCTCGCCGCGGCGTCGACTGGCTTCGTGCTCGACAACACGGCGCTGATCATCGGCGGCACGCTCGTGGGAGCCTCCGGAACGCTCCTCACGATCAAGATGGGCCAGGCGATGGGACGGCCGCTCCGGCAGACGCTCTTCGGAGCGTTCGGGGCGGCGCCCGGAGGCGCGGCCGTCGCCGCCGTGGCGGCGGCGGACGGGGACGGCAGCGTCCGCACCGCATCCGCGGACGACATCGCGTTCATGCTCGCGTACGCTCGCCGCGTCGTCTTCGTCCCGGGGTACGGGCTGGCGGTCGCCCAGGCACAGCACGACGTCCGCAACCTCGCGGAGCTCCTCGAGGACAAGGGCGTCGACGTTCGCTACGCCATCCACCCGGTCGCCGGCCGCATGCCCGGTCACATGAACGTACTGCTCGCGGAGGCGAACGTCCCCTACGACGAGCTGTTCGAGATGGACGAGATCAATCCCGAGTTCCCGCAGACCGACGTCGTCGTGGTCGTCGGCGCGAACGACGTCGTCAACCCCGCGGCGCGGAGCCAACCCGGGAACCCGATCTACGGGATGCCGATCCTCGACGTCGACAAGGCGCACAACGTCGTCGTGATCAAGCGCAGCCTCTCCCCCGGGTTCGCCGGGGTCGACAACCCGCTCTTCTACGACCCGAAGACGGTGATGTTGTTCGCGGACGCGAAGGCTGCGCTCGAGCAGCTCGTGGCGTCGGTCAAGGGCGTTTGACCTCGGTCCCGGTCTTCGGCTCGCGTGACGTCGAGGCCGCGGTCTCGCCGGAGCGGGCGGTCGAGGTCGTCCGCGACGCCTTCGTCGCGTACGCGCGCGCCGAGTGGACGATGCCGTCGAAGGTGTACGTACCCGCCTACCCGGCCGGCGACTTCCGGGCGATGCCTGCGCTGGGCGGTGGCTATGCGCTGCTGAAGTGGGTGACATCGTTCCCGGGCAATCCCGAGCTCGGGCTGCCGACGGTGACCGGCCTCGTGCTCGTCTCGGATGCGTCGAACGGCATGCCGGTCGCGGTGCTCGACGCGGGTACCGTGACCGCGCTGCGGACGGGCGCGGCGGCGGTGCTCGCGGCGGAGACGCTGGGCCGGGACGGAGCGGAGCGCGCGGCCGTAATCGGCGCAGGCGTGAACGGAAGGGCGACGGCGCGGACGTTCGCCGCTCGGGATCATCCGGTCGCGATCTGGGACGTCGACGTCGAGCGCGCCGTGGCGGCGGCTGCCGAGCTCGGCGCCGACGTGGCCGCGAGCCCGGAGGAGGCGCTTGCGGCGGACCTCGTCGCGACGGTGACGCCGGGTCACGAGGTGCTGTACCGGGAGAGCAGCCTGCGGGCCGGGCAACACGTGAGCCTGATGGGCGCGGACGGGCCCGGGAAGTCGGAGATCGACCCCGCAGAGCTGGCGCGCGTCCGGGTGTTCGCGGACGACTGGGAGCAAGCGAGCCACAACGGGGACCTCGTGCACGCCGTCGAGGCCGGCGTGCTCGCGCGCGAGCAGGTCACGCAGCTCGGAGATGTTCTCGCCGGGACGGCGAGAGGCCGCGAGACGGGCGACGAGATCACCGTCTTCGACTCCACCGGGCTCGCGATCCAGGACCTCGCGATCGGTATCGAGGTGGTGATGCGCTTCGACGCCGGAGCCAACCGGGGTAGCTTCCCCACCGTCAGAGAGATCGAGATCGGCTAGGGGTCGAGAAGGGAGGGCTGAATGTCCAGGATCGTGCACTTCGAGATCCCTGCGCAGGACACCGGGCGGGCGAAGGAGTTCTGGGGCGGGCTCTTCGGCTACCAGTTCCAGTCGATGGACGGACCGGTCGAGTACCACACGTTCCAGACCGGCGAGAACGAGGGCGGCGCGGTGATGCAGAGCGAGGGGCAGACGGGCCTCATCACCTACTTCGCCGTCGATGACATCGATGCTGCCCGCTCGAAGATCCAGGAGCTCGGCGGCTCGGCCGAGGAGAAGCAGCCGATCCCGGGCTTCGGCTGGTTCACACGCGCGAAGGACACCGAGGGCAACGACTTCTCGCTCTGGCAGCGGGACGAGTCGGCGGGCTAGCCCGCCGCGAAGCGCGCCGGATCGAAGAGCTCCAGCTCGGGCTCGCTGTGGCCGAGGATCGCCCGCGCGATGAGGCGCCCGCATGCGAGCCCGAGCACGTTTCCGTGGCCCGAGTAGCCCCGCGAAACCCAGACGCCGTCGTGGCCGGGCACCGGCCCGACGAGCGGTAGTTCGTCAGGGCTCGACCCGAAGATCCCGGACCACCGGTGGGTGATCGTCGGCGCTACTCCGACGAGCTCGGCGGCGAACTGCTCCAGCGCCGACTGGATCTCCGGCGTCGTCGCCTCCTCCGGCGTCGCTTCGGCCTCGAGGTCGACGTCCCGGCGGCCGCCGAGCACGAGGCGTCGATCCGGCAGCTGCTGCCAGTAATCGAAGCCGCGACGCGCGTAGTGCGGACGGCCGTACAGCAGCTCTGGCAGCGGCTCGGTCACGATCACCTGGCCGCGCGTGGGTTGGACGATCTCGTCGATCGCCGGCAGGAGCCCGCTCGGATACCCGTCGCTGGCGACCACGACGGCGTCGGCGTCCAGCGCCTCGAGGGACTCCACCCGCTCGTGCTCGCGGAGCTCGGCGCCGGCGGCCGCGGCATGACCGGCCAGCCTCCTGATCCAGCGTGCCGGCTGCAAGGCGCCGTCCCGCGGGTGCAGGAGCGCCGCGTGGTAGCGCCTCTCGAGCGCGCCGGAGGGCTCGTCGATCCACTCCGCGGCGAAGCCGTCCGTTTCGAGCGCGTCGTACTCCGCTCGCAGCTCGTCTCTCTCTTGTTCGTCTGCGGCCAGCCGCAGGCTTCCGACCCGCCGGAGCGCGTCTCCGGCGAGACCCCCCATCCGGTCGAGGGTTTGCTCGGTCAGCACCCAGAGCGCCTTGGCCCGCTCAGGCCCGAGCTCGTCTCTCGCCGACTGGTAAGGCATCGCGCCGCCCCGCAGGGCGAAGCCTCCGTTCCGCCCGCTGGCGCCGGAGGCGATCGTGCGCGCCTCGTGCACACGAACCGTTCGACCGCCCTCCGCGAGCTCCAGCGCACACGAGAGGCCGGTGACGCCGGCCCCGACCACGGCGACGTCGACGCGTCCGGTCCGACGTTCCGTCGGGATGGGCTCGAAAGGCTCCTCGAGCCAGAACGAGTCGGCCACGCGGTGATCGTAGTCACGCGGGTACCGCCGTCCGGTAGACGCCGTCGGCCACGACTACGAGGCCTGCCAGCTCCAGCTCGGTCAGCGCGACGCTCAGAGCACCGGCGTCGAGCGTCGCGCGAGCGGTGAGCTCGTCCGCCCCGGCCGGGCCTTCCCGCACGAGGTCGAGCACCCTGGACGCTTCGGGCGACACGCTCGCCGCAGCGACCGGCTGCGGACGGTCGATCCCGAGCGCGTCGAGCAGGTCGGCGGCCGAGGTCAGCGGCGCCGCCCCGAGCTTGAGCAGAGCGTTCGTGCCGGCCGACAAGGACGACGTGATCTCGCCGGGGACTGCGAACACCTCACGACCCTCCTCGAGCGCGAAGTCCGCCGTGATCAGCGCGCCGCTCCGCTCCCGGGCCTCGACCACGACGACGGCCTCGGAGAGCCCGGCAATGATCCGGTTGCGCGCCGGGAACCGCCAAGGCGCCGGCTCGACGCCCGGCTCGTACTCGGAGACGACCAGCCCGCGCTCCTCGATCCGCCGCGAGAGCTGGGCGTTCGACGCCGGGTAGTCACGGTCGATGCCGCAGCCCAGGACGCCGACCGTGAGCCCGCCGCTTTCGAGCGCGCCACGGTGGGCCTCGCCGTCGATCCCGCGGGCGAGGCCGCTCACGACCACCAGCCCCGCGGACGCGAGCTCTCGTCCGAGCATGCGCGCCACCTGCGCGCCGTACGGCGAGCATGACCGCGCTCCGACCACGGCCGCCGCACGGCCGGCGAGGAGCTCGGGCTCGCCTTCCCCGCGCACGAAGAGCGCAAGCGGCGGGTCGAAGATGGCCCGGAGCCGTGGCGGAAAGAGCGCGTCGGATCGGGAGAGCCTGATCATCCGGTGAGCTCCCTCGGCGAGCGGTACGCGAGCGCCTCTGCCAAATGCTCCTCCTCGACCGCAGCCGACGACGCGAGCGCCGCGATCGTCCGGGCCACGCGCGCGACCCGTGCCCGCCCACGGCCCGACAACGGCAGACGCTCCACGGCGCGGTCGAGCAGCGCACCGGCGGCCTCCGTACGCGTGATCGGGCCGGCGCGGATCCGCTCCTGCGCCGCGGCCACTCGCTCGCGGACCGTTGCCGACGCAGGCCCGGGTCGACCGCTCAGCTCTGCCGCCCGGGGACGCGGCACGGAGACGACGAGGTCGAATCGATCGACGAGCGCGCGCGAGAGCTTCTCGCGGAACGCCGCGAGGCGCTGCACCGAGCAGACGCACTCGGCGGCAGGGTCGCCGCGACCGCCGCACGGGCACATGTTCATCGCCGCGACGAGCTGGAACCGCGCCGGGAACGTCGCACGGCCTTCAGCACGCGCGATGCTGACCACGCCGTCCTCCAGCGGTTGCCGAAGCGCCTCGAGCGCCGGACGCTGGAACTCGGGGAGCTCGTCGAGGAACAGGACCCCGCGGTGCGCGAGCGTCGCCTCGCCCGGACGCGGGCCTGGCCCGCCGCCCACGATCGCCGCGACCGACGCGCTCTGGTGCGGCATCCGGAACGGCGGCGTCCGCACGAGCGGCCGCCCCGGCGCCAGCAGCCCGGCGACGGAGTAGATCCGCATCACCTCCAGCGCTTCGTCACGCGCAAGCGGCGGCAGGATCCCGGGAAGCCGGCGCGCCAGCATCGACTTGCCCGTGCCCGGCGGCCCGGCCAGCAGGAGGTTGTGGCCGCCGGTAGCGGCGAGCTCGAGCGCCCGGCGGGCGCGATCCTGGCCGCGCACGTCCGCGAGGTCAAGCGGACCGGGCCCACTCGGGACACTGCCGTTCGAAGGCGGCTCGACCGCCGGCGCATCCGCCTCGCCGCGCAGGTATGCCACGACCTCGGCGAGATGCCGCGCGGCAATGGGCTCCACCCCGGCGAGCGCCGCTTCGTGCGCCGACTCCGCCGCGCAGACGAGCCGCCCGAGCCCCGATTGCCGCGCGCCCTCGGCCGCCGCGAAGACGCCCGCCACCGGCCGCAGGCGCCCGTCGAGCGCCAGCTCGCCGATGGCGGCGTGGCCGTTCAGGCGGTCGACCGGCAGCTGGCGCGAGGCGGCGAGGATCGCAAGTGCGATCGGAAGGTCGAACCCGGAGCCCTCCTTCCGCAGCCCCGCCGGAGCGAGGTTGACCGTGATTCGCCGAGACGGCCACTCGAGCTCGGCCGACGAGATGCCGCTTCGGACTCGATGCTTCGCCTCCTGGCAAGCGCGGTCGGCCAGGCCGACGATGGCGAGGCCCGGCACGCCGTTCTGAAGGTGCGCCTCGACCTCGACCCTCCGCGCATCGAGGCCCACCAGGGCATGAGTGACGGTCCGCGCGAGCACCGTCCGACGCTACGGAGGAAAGGCGCACGTGTCTGTGACGGAAGGGCGCCGGTTCCGCGACTAGCGCGCGACCAGTACGTCCTCGTAGTACTCGCCGGCGCGACGGCCCGTCCGGCGGTTCACGTGCCGGCGCAGCCGGTCCTCGAGCTTCAAGCCGGCGCGTTCGAGGATCTCGGGATAGAGGCTCCGGCGGTCGTTGACGACGATCACGACGGGTGCCCGCCGCCGCAGCGCGTTCTTCCCACGACAGAGCACCTCGGCGACACCCTCCGTGTAGCGAGCCAGCGCCCGGGCGCTCGTCCCTTCGGACCCCGCCCCGAGCTCGAGGCCGCGCAGGTCCTCCAGCCCGAGGAGCTCGTACGCATAGCGGTGCTGCTCGTGGTAGTCGATCAGGCCCGGGTAGGGCGGCGAGGTGACGAGGCCGTCGAACCGCGCACCGAGGTCGAGCTGGGAGGCGTCGCCGTGGACGACGGCCGCTTCCCGCCCGCGAGCCCGCACCCGGGAGAACTCCTTGAGCCGCTCAAGCGTGTCGAGCGCGTAGCGCCGGAGGAAATGCTCCGCCCGCTCGACCGGCCGGCAGGAGCGCTTGTGCTTGTGGCACCAGTACTCCCCGCGCTGCGGCTCCCGCGGAAAGTCGAGGTCGAAATGCGTCGTCAGCCGCGCCGAGCGGGCCGCCCGAGCGAGCACGACCCGCAAGACGTCCGCGTGCTCGTACTCAGAGATCAGCGCGCGGAACGCGAGCAGCTCCGAGGCCGCCTGCGGCGCGAACCACTCCGCGACGTACCCCTGCGCCGGGCCCCCGCCTTCGAGCGCCCCCAGCCGCCGCACGACGTCCCGGATCTCCGACTCGAGCGCGAACAGGTCGTAGCGCCGCGTCTTGACCTCCATCAGCAGGCAGTTGAATGCGGCCACGTCGACACCGGTGGCGTCGTAGCCGCTCTCGAGGCCCTGGACGAGCGTCGTCCCGGAGCCCGCAAAGGGGTCGAGCACCCGCCCCCCGCGCGTCACGTAACGCTCGAGCAGGACCTCGACGAGCTGCGGGATGAACTTCCCGAGGTACGGGTGAAGCCGGTGGACGTGCTTCGTACGCACCCGCTCGGGCAGGTCGCGCTCCGACCACGAGAGATCGAGGTCGAGCTCGGCGTAGAGGGCGTCCTGCGTCTGGGCCACGCCCCGACCCGTTCTGCCCGCGCCCACGAACTCCTATTACGAGCAGGTGCCCAGCAGGTCGCGGATCACCCCGCGCGGCGCCTCGCTGCACGTGTGCTCCGTCCCCTGGCTGAGGATCCGCCAGCGGCCGGGCCGGACCCAGCGCAGGAGGAAGATCCCGTCGCCGACGAGAGCTCGGCAGCTGGCGAGGTGCGAGAAATCGGCCGACGCGTAGCGCCTGTTCACGGTCGAGACCGAGATCGAGAGCGGATAGCAGCGCGCCGGCGCCGCCGGGTGCGTTCGTTTCACCGCCGCGGCGATCGCGATCCGCTCCCCGCGGGTCGGCTTGCGCCGCGCAGATGCAGCGGCCGTCACCACACCGGCGACGAGCATTGCGATGACGAAGGCCGCGGTTATTCGTTTGAACGTTCGACGTTCCACGGTCACGACATCAAAACGCATCTCGAGGCCGCACAGGTCGGGATGGGCGGCTAACCAGCTCTCGGCTGCCTGCCGCAGCCGCCGCTGCTTCTCGGCCCCGACCATCTCGGCCGGCTCGCCGTACCCCGCCCCGAGCTTCGCCTTGACTTCGCAGAAGACGAGGACCCGTCCCCGACGGGCGACGACATCGAGCTCGTGCCCGCCCGCCCAAACATTGGCGTCGAGGATCCTGTAGCCGCGGAGGCGGTAGTGAAGCCGCGCGCGCCGCTCGGCGCTAGCCCCCCGCGCTCTCGAGCTCGGCGAGGTCCTCATAACAGAGGGCCTGGAACGAGCGGCGGTGCAGCTCGGACGGGCCCCGCTCCCGGACGACGGCCGAGTGGCGCGGCGTGATGTAGCCCACGTGGGACGAGAAGCCGTAGTGCGGGAAGAGCGCGTCGATCCGGCGCATCGTCCGGTCGCGCACGACCTTCGCGACGATGGACGCCGCGGCAATCGTCGCGCTGCGCTCGTCGCCGTCCACGACCGCCAGGTGCTCGGGTGCCGCCGGCCCCAGCCGGAAGCCGTCGACCAGACAGGCCTCGGCGGGTGGAGCCAGTGAGCGCAGGCAGGACCGCATCGCCTCGAGGTTCGAGCGGTGCAGGCCGTTCCGGTCGATCTCCTCCGACGAGATCACACGGACCGTGAAGGAGCTGGCGCACGCGACGACGCCGCGGAACAGCTCCTCGCGCTCGGCTGAGGTCAGCTGCTTCGAGTCGTTCAGCCCCGCCAGCGGGCGGACGCGATGGTCGCGCAGCCGGTTGTAGTCGAAGAGGACGCCCGCCACGACCAGCGGCCCTGCGAGGCACCCGCGACCTGCCTCATCGACCCCGGCGACATGCCGCAGGCCGAACTGGCGGTCGAACTGGAGGAGACGCCTAGCTCTTGTCCTGGGGCTCGACCGAGGCGACTGCTTCCGCCTCCGGCTCGCCCTCAGGAGCCCCGTCGGCCTCGGACTCGACGTCGTCGGCCTGCTCGGCGACGGGCTCGAGGTCTCCCTCGCCCTCGGCGGCGGGCTCGACGTCCTCGAGCTGCTCGCCGGCACCTTCAGGCTGGTCTGCGACGGGCTGCTCGACGGCGGCGGTGGCACCGGCCGAGGATAGCGCCCGTCCATCACGGCGCTCCCTGACGCGCGCCTTTCGACCCACTCTCCCGCGCAAGTAGTAGAGCTTTGCGCGGTTGACGTCGCCGATCGCGACGACCTCGATCCGCTCGATCTTCGGCGAGTGCACCGGGAACGTCCGCTCGACGCCGACGCCGAACGACTGCTTCCGGACCGTGAACGTCTCGCGCACGCCCGAGCCCTGGCGCTTGATCACGATCCCCTCGAAGACCTGGACGCGCCGGCGCTCCCCTTCGATCACCTGGAAGTGGACGCGAACGGTGTCCCCGGCCTTGAATTGCGGGATGTTCGGGCGCAGCTGACGACGCTCGAGTGTCTCGATCGGATTGGCCATGGCAAAGGGTCGGCCACTCGGGCCGACCCGGCATGCTAGCGCAAGGAAATTCGCCTCGGCGGCCAGTAAACCGCGAAGACTTTGCCGATCAGGTTTTCGCGGGGAAGCGTCCCCCAGACCCGCGAATCGCACGACGACGAGCGGTTGTCGCCCATCACGAAGTAGTGGTCCTTGGGGATCTTCTGCGGCGGCCGGGTGTCGACGTCCCGCCGGTCCTTCTTGACGTAGGGCTCGTTCAGCCGGCGGCCGTTGATGTAGACGAAGCCGTTCCGCATCTCCCAGGTCTCGCCGGGCAAGCCGATGATCCGCTTCACGAACGTCCCTCCCGCCCCGCAGTCCCTCCGGGCCGCTTCCGGCGTCTGGAAGACGACGATGTCGCCGCGTTTCGGGTCGACGAGGTGGTAGATGAACCGGTTCGCCAGCACCCGATCGGAGAAGCGCGCGGTGCAACCGAGCCCGGCCCCGGCGCAGTGGAGGGTGGGTTCCATCGATGACGACGGGATCCGGTACGGGTTCACGACCCACGCCTTGATGGCGAGCACGATCGCGACCGCGCCGACGACGGTGACGATCCAGTCGATCGCGATCCGCCACGGGCGGGGCAGGCGGTGGGTCAGATGGTCGACCGGGTTCCTCACGACGGCGTCCGCTCCCGGCTCTGCGCGCGCCGCCACTCGGCGATCCGCGCATGGTCACCGGAGGTCAGCACCTCCGGCACGCGCCAGCCGCGGAACTCGGCCGGCCGCGTGTAGTGCGGATACTCGAGGCCGCCGCCCAGCTCGGCGGAGAAGCTCTCCTCGTCCCCGGAGCCCTCGCTCAGCGCCCCCGGCAGCTTGCGCGCGACCGCGTCGAGCACCACCATCGCCGGCAGCTCCCCGCCGGACAGGACATACGGCCCGATCGAGATCGCGTCGTTCGACAGGTGCGTGAGGATGCGCTCGTCGAAGCCTTCGAACCTGGCAGACAGGAGCGTCAGGTGCTCCTCCTCGGCGAGCTCCTCCACGACCGACTGATCGAGCTGCCGGCCCTGGGGCGTCAGGGCGATCACGCGATGCTCCGGGAGCGACCCGTAGACGCCCTCGAGCGCCGCCGCGGCGACGTCCACCCGGAGCACCATGCCGGCCCCCCCGCCGTACGGCTCGTCGTCCACCTGCCCACCGGTGAGCGGCGTCCAGTCTCGATAGTTGAAGAGCCGCAGGTCGAGCTCGCCGCCGAGGACGGTGGCGACGGGGCGTTGCTCTGAGACGGCGGCGAAGACATGTGGGACGAGCGTGAAGACGTCGATACGCAAGAGAAGTCCGGGCAGGTTAGATGTCGCCGGCGAATCCGCGGCGCACCAGGATTCGCCGTCCCGCGAGGTCCACCTCTTGCACGCACGCCTCGACCATCGGGAGCGCCAGACCGGAGTCGAGCTCGAGAGCGTCGTTCGCCACGCCCGGCGCAACGTCGGTGACGATGCCGAGGCGCCTGCCGCCCTCCTCCACCACTTCCAGGCCCACGAGCTCGAAGACGTAGTACTCCCCGTCAGCTGTCTCGGCGAGCTCCGAGCGCGGCACCTGGAGCGCCGTGCCGCGCGCCACGGAGCGGTCGAGGCGGATCACGAGCCGCCCGCCGGCGTGCTTGCGCTCGACGACCTCGACGTCCTCGCCGCGCGCGAGCAGCTTCGTGCCGGGCGCGAAGCGCTCCGGATCCTCGCTCGCTTGCTCGACCACGAACGCGCCCTTGATGCCGTGCGGTTTCCCGACCCGCCCGACCGTGATCAGCTCCCGGTGATCAGTCAGCGATCTCGAGGATCAGCCGCCGCCGCTGCCGCGCGCCGCCGGCCCGGACGATCGCGCGCAGCGCGCGGGCGATGCGGCCCTGGCGGCCGATCACCTTGCCGACATCGTCCTTGGCGACGTGGAGGCGGAGGACGATCGCGTCCTCCCGCTCCTCCTCCTCGACCCGGACTGCGTCCGGATCGTCCACCAGCCGCTTCGCGAGGAACGCGAGCAGCTCAGCCAAGGTTCTTGGCCTTGAGCAGGCGCGCGACCGTGTTCGACGGCTGCGCTCCCTTGCCGAGCCAGTCCTTGACCTTGTCCTCGTCGAACTCGATCGTCGACGGCTCGGTCTGCGGGTTGTAGCGCCCGACGATCTCGATGAACCGTCCGTCGCGCGGCATCCGCGAGTCCGTCACGACGACGCGGTAATGCGGATTCTTCTTCGACCCGACCCGCGTCAGCCTCATCCGTACTGCCATGTCACCTCCTGGGCATGGGAAACCCCTGGTTCCCCCATGGACTCCCTCCTTGCGAACGGGAGTCTTGGTCAAGGGTGGACGGAGCCGGCATCGCTACCGCTTCGTCCACCGTTTCTCCGGTTTGTATGCCTCCCGCGCGGCGAAGCCGCGCTCCGGCGGCAACTCGTTGTCGCTCTCGAAGTGGTTCCAATCTCGGTTCATCTGCGCTGGTTGGTCAACTCGGGCGGGAGCCCGGGCAGCTTGCCCTTGCCCATCTGCTTCATCATCTTCTGCATCTGCTTTCGCGCCGAGAGCAGCTTGTTCACCTGCTGGATCGTCGTCCCGCTGCCGGCGGCGATCCGCTTCCGGCGGGAGCCGTCGATCACGTGGGGCATCTTCCGCTCCTGCGGGGTCATCGAGAGCACGATCGCCTCGACCCGCTTGAGCTCTGCCTCGTCGATGTCGAGCCCCTGGAGCTGCTTGCCCATCCCCGGGATGAGCTTGAGCACCCCCTGCAGCGGGCCCATCCTCCGCAGCATCCGGTAGCTGGCGAGGAAGTCGTCGAACGTGAACTCGCCGGAGCGCATCCTCGCCTCCAGGTCAGCTGCCTCCTCGTCGGAGGCCGCCTCCTCGGCCCGCTCGATCAGCGTCAGGACGTCGCCCATCCCGAGGATCCGCGAAGCCATCCGGTCCGGGTGGAAGTACTCGAGCTGGTCGAGCTTCTCGCCGACCGAGGCAAGCTTGACCGGCTTCCCGGTGACCGCCTTCACGGACAGGGCCGCGCCGCCCCGTGCGTCTCCGTCGAGCTTCGTCAGAACGACGCCGTCGAACGCGACCCGCTCCTGGAACGCCTCGGCGACGGAGACGGCCTCCTGGCCGGTCATCGCGTCGAGGACGAGCAGGACGTTGGTCGGCTTCGAGGCGTCGCGAACGCGCGCCAGCTCGTCCATCAGCTCCTCGTCGACGTGGAGCCGTCCGGCGGTGTCGAGGATGACGACGTCGGCGCCCTGGTCCCGCGCCTTCTGGATCCCCTCGGTGACAGCCTTCACCGGGTCGGAGGCGGTGAACACCGGCACCTGGA
The DNA here is from genome assembly GCA_035605555.1 of Gaiellaceae bacterium. Lineage (GTDB taxonomy): Bacteria > Actinomycetota > Thermoleophilia > Gaiellales > Gaiellaceae > JACDAN01. The sequence continues at coordinate 1,335 of DASTHD010000142.1, read as the reverse complement.
GTTGGCGGCCCAACTGCTGGAGCTGGTCGACGGCCGCCGGGCGCTGCAGATCGGCGGCGACGAGTGCCGGCGTGTGCTTCTCCTTGCGGAGTAGCAACGCGAGCTTCGCGGCGGCGGTCGTCTTGCCCGAGCCCTGGAGTCCGGCAAGCAGGATCACCGTCGGGGGCTTCCCGGCGAAGGCGAGCTTGGAGCTCCCCGAGCCCATCAGCTCGGTCAACTCCTCGTGGACGATCTTCACGACCTGCTGCCCAGGCGTCAGGCTCCGCATGACGTCCTGACCCAGCGCGCGCTCCCGCACGCGGGCCACGAAGTCCTTCACGACCTTGAAGTTGACGTCCGCTTCGAGCAGCGCGAGGCGGATCTCGCGCATCGCGCGGGAGATCACCTCTTCGTCCAGCTTGCCGCGGCCGCGAAGCGGCCCCAGAGCAGCGTTGAGCTTGTCGCCGAGCGTGTCGAACATGCGGCGGAACAGTGTAGATACGCGGCCCGGGAGCCCCATAATCGGGGCATGGCTGCGCGCAAGACCGTCACCGTCGTCTTCTGTGACATCGTCGATTCGACGCCGATCGCGGAGCGACTCGACCCCGAAGTGCACCGCCGCGTAATGGATCGGTACTTCGAGGCGCTGCGCACGCCGCTCGAGCACCACGGCGGCACGGTCGAGAAGTTCATCGGTGACGCGGTCATGGCGGTCTTCGGGATTCCGGTCGCGCACGACGACGACGCGCTGCGCGCACTCCGTGCCGCCACCGACATGCGCGTCGCCCTGGCGGAGATGAACGAGCAACTCGAGCGCGACTTCGGCGTGACGATCGCGATCCGCACCGGCGTCAACACCGGCGAGGTGGTGGCGGGCGACCATCGCACGGGCTCCGCCTTCGCGACGGGCGACACGGCCGGGACCGCGCAGCGCCTCGAGGCCGCCGCACGCGCGGGCGAGATCCTCGTCGGCGACGCCACCTACCGTCTCGTGTCGAACGCAGTGCTCGTCGAGCCCGTCGAAGCGCTGACGCTGAAGGGCAAGGCGCGACCGGTCGACGCGTGGCGCCTCCTCGGCGTCGTGGAAGGCGCGCCGCCGTTCGTCCGGCGCATGGACGCGCCGATGGTGGGCCGGCAACCGGAGCTCCAGCGGTTGCGTGAGGAGTTCGACCGGGCCGTGGCGGAGCAGTCCCTGCGCCTGGCGACGGTCGTCGGCTCGGCCGGCATCGGCAAGTCGCGACTCGCGAACGAGCTCGTACGCACCGTGGGTGACGAGGCGAACGCCCTGGTCGGACGCTGTCTCGCCTACGGCGAGGGGATCACGTACTGGCCGCTCCGCGGGCTCGTGCTCTCCGC
>DASTHD010000098.1:0-4791 GCA_035605555.1 Gaiellaceae bacterium | reverse complement strand
CGCTTCGCTACGCCCCTCCACCGGCTCGCCGTGCCGTGTCCCGGGACCAGGTCCGCGCGCGGAAGTGGAACTTCTCGCCCACAGGGGTCAGCGCGGGATGATCCAGGTCGCTTTGGCCGAGCCGAGGACGCGGCCGTCCTGACCGTAGAGCGCCGTGCCCGCGTAGAGCTTCCGGCCGTCCTCACCGAGCGGCCACGCCATCACGACGCACGGCTCGCCGGGGTGCGGCAGATGCTCCACCCGGGCGGTCAGCCGGCCGAGGACGGGCGTGCCGCGCCAGCCGGACTGAACCGCGTACGCGCCCGGGCAGTCGAGCGCTGCCCAGACGAACTCCGGCGCGACGAACTCGTCCCGTGGCGTCCAGGTCGCCGCGACGAAGCCCTCGCGTCCCTCCACCGGCCCCGCGTAGATCCCGAGCCCGTCGTCCCGCGACCAGCCGCACACGAAGCACTCCGGGAAGACGCTGTCGGTGTCGCCTTGCGGCAGCGCGGACGCGGCCGCCTCCTCGAACAAGATTGGCTCCGGCAGCTCGAGCTCGAGCTCGAGCTCGAGCTCGGCCGCCGCCGCCTCCGCCACGACGGCCTCCCCGTCCCGCAGCTCTAACCCTCCGTCGGTGACGACCTCCAGCGGACGCTCGAGCGGGGGCGGCAACCGCAGCGTCACCTGAGCCGGCCCGTGCATAAACGACGCCAGCATCCCGCAGGTGTAGCCGCCGTTCGCCGAATCCGTAGGACCGCGAAACTTCCGGTCGATGACCACCTCCATGCCCGGTAGACTATGTTTTCGACTGTGAGGCGAAAACCTTGAGGCTCGCACTGGCACAGATCAACACCACCGTCGGCGACCTGGACGGGAACCGGGAGCGGATCCTGCGCCGCGTCGAGGAGGCCCGCGACGCGAACGCCGACCTCGTCCTCTTCCCCGAGCTCGCTGTCACCGGGTACCCGCCGGAGGACCTCCTCTTCCGCCCCGGGTTCCTGCGCCAGGCGCGCCGAAGCCTGGACGAGATCGCGGCACGGACGACCGGAATCGCGGCCCTCGTCGGCTTCCCCTGGCTCGACCGCGACCTCTACAACGCTTGCGCCGTCCTCGCCGACGGCGAGGTGAAGGCGATCTACCCGAAGCGCTTCCTTCCGAACTACGGCGTCTTCGACGAGGTGCGCTACTTCCAGCCCGGGCGCGACCTCCTCCTGCTGCGCGTCGGCGAGGCCCTGATCGGCCCGACCGTCTGCGAGGACATCTGGCAGCCCGGCCCGCCCGCCACCGACCTCGCGCTCGCCGGCGCGCACGTGATCGCGAACATCTCCGCCTCGCCGTTCCACGTCGGCAAGGGACAGGAACGAGAGGAGATGCTGATCACCCGCGCCCGGGACAACGCCTGCTGGGTCGTGCTCGTCAACGCCGTCGGAGGGCAGGACGAGCTGATCTTCGACGGCCACAGCCTCGTCATCGACGAGGAGGGCGAGGTCGTGGCCCGCGCGCCGTCATTCGAGGAGGCGCTGCTCGTCGTTGATATCGACGCAGAGACGGCGATCGCGCGCCGGCTCGTCGACGCCCGCCGCCGCGCGCTCGCGCGCGAGCGCGACGTGCCGGACCCGCCCGTGGTCGACCTCGGCGACGAACGGCCGCAGGAGTCGCCGGCGACCCCGCCGCTCGCCGAGCCGCTCGACGACCTGGAGCAGATGCGCCTTGCGCTCGAGCTGGGGCTCCGGGACTACGTCGAGAAGAACGGCTTCAGCGACATCGTGATCGGCGTCTCCGGGGGGATCGACTCCGCCCTCACGCTCGCCCTCGCGGTGGAGGCGCTGGGCGCCGAGCGCGTCCACGCCGTCTCGATGCCCTCCCGTTACTCCTCTCCCGAGACCCGCCGCGACGCCGAAGCCCTCGCGCGCGACCTCGGCGTGAGCTTCAGGGAGATCCCGATCGACCCGGTCTTCGACGATTACGAAGAGGCGCTCGCGGCGGCATTCGAGGGCCGCGAGACCGACCTGACCGAGGAGAACCTCCAGGCGCGCATCCGCGGGACGCTCCTGATGGCGCTCTCGAACAAGTTCGGCTGGCTCGTCGTCGCGACCGGGAACAAGTCCGAGCTCTCGGTCGGCTACTCGACGCTCTACGGCGACATGGCCGGCGGCTTCGCGCTCCTGAAGGACGTCTACAAGACCGACGTCTTCCGCCTCGCGCGCCATCTCAACGAGCGCTCGGGACGGGAGCTGATCCCGCAGACGATCATCGACCGCGCCCCGTCGGCCGAGCTCCGCGACAACCAGCTCGACGAAGACTCACTCCCGCCCTACCCCGCGCTCGACAAGGTGCTCGAGGCCTACGTCGAGGAGGACCGCTCGCGCGAGGAGCTGATGACCGACGGGTTCGACCGCAGCACGGTCGACCGCGCACTCGCGCTGATCGACCGCGCCGAGTACAAGCGCCGGCAGGCGCCGCCCGGCGTGAAGCTCCGCCCGAAGGCGTTCGGGCGCGACCGCCGCACGCCGATTACGAATCGCTGGACGGGGTAGAGAGCGGCCATGGCCAAGACACTCACCAAGACCCAGACACTCGAGGCCGGGCTGATCGGCTGGCGCGAACGATTGGCGCAGAAGGTCGAGAAGCCGGTCAGCAAGCGCACGCCGCTGAACGGCCGGCAGATCCGGGCGATCCTCGGCGCACTGTTCGTGATCAACGCAGCGCTCTACCTGGGCCGGGTCTTCAACCGCGCGGTCACCCAGCGCCGCTAGACGCCCACGTCGATTGGCCGCTCGGGAAGCCCTCCGACGGTGAGCGCACGGAGCTGCTCCCCCAGGTCGGGCGGCGCGAACGCCTCGTCGGATCCCTCGATCTCGTCGATCGTCCACCAGCGGACGCCGGTGACGTATTCCTCACGGAGCTGCTCCGGCGACAGGTGCGGCTTCAGCTCGAAGCGTCCGGTTCGAACGACGTAGTAGCGCTCTCGCTGCCCCTCGTAGTCGCCGAGCGGATCCTCGAAGAGGTGCTCCCGGATCCAGACGTGGGGCCCGACCTCGGCGTCCTCGAGGCCGACTTCCTCCGCCAGCTCGCGGCGCAGCGCCTCCTCGTCGGACTCGCCCGGGTTGACGCCGCCGCCGGGCGTCGCCCACACCACGCGCCGGCCGAAGTCGAAGTGGACGAGGACGGTCCGGTCTTCAGGGTCGAGGACGATCGCCCGGACGGCGTCCCGGATTCTCATCGCGCGAGCTCGCGGAGCTCGCGGAACCACCGCAACCGCTCGGCGTACGGCACGGCCGCGTTTGCCGGCGAGGTCGACGGCAAGACGAAGAGTCGCGACTCCCCCAGCCGCCGCTCCTGGAGGCCCAGCTCCGGGCGCTCGCGGAACGCGCCACGGTAGGCCTCCTTCCCGACGAACGCGAGCCACCGGGGCCGCAGCTCAGTCGCCACGTGCTCGAGCCGGTCGGCCGACCCCTCGAAGTCCGCTCGGCGGAGGTCCCCGGAGCCGGGCGTCGTCCGGTAGGCCGCGTTCGTCAGGCCGACGCCGAGTGCCGGCAGGTCGTGCTGCTCCTCCGGCGCGTATAGGCGCGGCGTGAAGCCCGCGTCGTGCAGGAGCCGCCAGAAGTCGTTGCGCGGGTTGGCGAAATGCGCAGCCGCAGCGGCGGACCAGCGGCCCGGATTGATGCCGACGAAGACCACCTGCAGGTCGGGCGCGAGAACATCCGGGACGGCGCTAGGCGGCTTCGAGCTCGGCTTCGGGTTCGCGGGCATCCAGACGCAACTCAAACAGGCGCCTGATGTCCTCGCCGCTCAGGCTGCTCTCGTACTGCGCCCGGCGCGGCTCGAACCGCACGAGGTTGACGCTGTCCTCATGGTCGCCGTAGCACCTGGCATAGCACTCGGCTTCGTTGAGCACACGCAACCGCACGAGCTGACAGTAGGTTGCGCACCGGACGGTGGCGATTCGCGCGAAGCACTTCGAGTACTGGATCAACCTCGGCGAGGACGGGTCCCTGACGGCCGAGGGTGATCCGGTCCCGCTCGGGGAGGACGTCAGCGCCGAGCATCTCCTTCTGGCCGGGCTCGCGCGCTGTTCGGTCTCCAGCCTCGCCTACTTCGCGCGACAGCGGAAGATCGAGGCGAAGGCGACCGCGCACGCCTCGGGCACGGTCACCCGCCGCGAGGAAGACGACCGTTACGGGTTCACGGAGATCGAGTGCAGCATGGACGTGCAGCTCGATCCCGAGCCCGAGTCGGAGGCACTTCGTTCGCTCGTCGAGAGCGCCGAGTGGGGCTGCTTCGTCGGCGCCTCGCTTCGTCCGGCCCCGACCTACAAGTGGCGCGTGAACGGTAGGGACCTGTGAGCGTCGCGACCCTCGACGTCCAGGCGGTGCGCGCACGCTTCTCGGCGCTCCAGCGCCCCGAGGCGTTCTTCGACGGTCCGGCGGGAACGCAGGTGCCGGACGAGGTGATCGACGCGATCGCCGGTTACCTCCGCCGCTCGAACGCAAACGTCGGCGGCGAGTTCGAGACCAGTCGCCGGACGGAGGCGCTGATCGACGGCGCCCGGGATGCGGCCGCCCGCTTCCTCGGCTGCGAGCCGGACGAGACGATCTTCGGGCCGAGCATGACGAACCTCAACTTCTCGCTCACACGAACGCTGGGCCGTGAGCTGAAGCCCGGCGACGAGGTCGTCGTCACGAGGCTCGACCACGACGCGAACGTGTCGCCGTGGCTCGAGCTCGAGCACGACCTCGGCATCGTCGTCCGCTTCGCCGACCTTGACCTGTCCAACGTCGAGGAGCTGGTCTCCGACCGGACGCGCGTCGT
>DASTHD010000097.1:0-9088 GCA_035605555.1 Gaiellaceae bacterium | reverse complement strand
GTCGGCTTTCCGCCCACGTCGACCATGCGGACGCCGCCTTCGTCGTCGAGGTGCGAGAACTCGCTCACCGGCTCGCGCGAGCGTGCGCAAGCACCCGGTCGAGATCGCCGAGCTGTGCTTCCACCCACTCCCCCAGGTCGTGCTCCCGTACATGCGACCGCAGCCCCTCGAGCCGCTCGCGCCGCTCCTCTGCGGGCATCTCGAGCGCCACTCGGAGCGCCTCGGCCTGGCCCGCGATGTCGAAGGGGTTCACCGTCAGCGCCCACTCGGACAGCTCCTCGTGGGCGCCGGCGTTCTCGGACAGCACGAGCACGCCGTCGCGTTCGTTCACGAGCGGCGCTTCCTTGGCGACGAGGTTCAGTCCATCGAAGATCGCGTTCACGAGCAGGACGTCGTACTGCTTGTACGCCGCCACCGACTCGAGGAAGTTGTCCGCGATCCGGAGGTCGATCGGCGTCCAGTTCTCGGTCTGGAAGTGATCGTTCACCGAACGCGCGGTTCGCTGGATCGCACCGAGGTACTCCGCGTACTCGGGGATGTCCTGGCGGGTGGGGTCGAGCAGCGCGAGCATGCCGACCCGCTCGTGCAGCTCGGGGTGGTCCTCGAGCAGCCGCTCGAAGGCGCGAAAGCCGCGCACGACGTTCTTCGACGGGTCGGTCCGATCAACTCGGAGGACAAGTCGCTCCGGGCGGTTCGCTCGAAGCTGCGCCTCCAGGTCCAGCACCTCCCGGCTCTCCGCGAGGTCGTCGAACTCCGCGGGATCGACCGAGATGGGATGGCACGTGGCGAAGACCCGGCGGCCGTCGTAGTCCGCGGTCCCCTCCTCGAAGTTCCCCTCGGCGCCGGCGATGTCGGCACAGGAGCGCAGGAAGTTCCGGCGCCAGCGGTCCGTGTGGAAGCCGACGGTGTCGTTCGCGAGCAGGCCGTCATGCAGAGCCAGGCGAATCGGCTCCGGCAGGACGCGCCAGTAGTCGGGCTCGGGCCACGGGATGTGGACGAAGTGCGAGAGCGCGGCGTCGGGCACACGCGCCCGCACGAACCTCGGCGCAAGGTACAGGTGGTAGTCGTGGAAGCACACAGCCGCATCCGGTTGCGCCTCGAGCTCGTCGACCACGGCGTCAGCGAACCCGGCGTTCACCGCCACGTAGCCCTCATCCCACGCAAGGTGCAGTCCGCGGTCGAGGTTGGGCGAGTGCGCGAGGTCCCAGAGGTAGTGCTGGAGGAACCACAGTGTCGGGTTGGCGACGACGTTGTAGAACCAGTCGTAGGACGCCGGGTCATGCGCAACGAGCTTGAGCCGATACGGCGAGCCGTCACGAGCGACCTCCTCGATCGCCTCCCCGCCCGCCTCGGACGCCACAGCCCGGTCCTCCTCGGTCATGGCGCTCGCGACCCAGGTCACGTCGTGGAGCGCGACCAGGCTCCGGAGCGCCGTCACGAGTCCTCCGCCGCCGCGACGCGCCACCCGCGCCCCGTTTTCGTCCTGCCCGAACGCCACGGGTGGGCGGTTCGAGACGACGATCAGCTTTCGGCGGGTTCCCACGCGCCGGACCCTACCCCAGCACCTTTTTCCCGCCGAGCTCGCGGCTCAGACGGCGCCGCTCGTGGCCGTCACGAGCTCGGTCTCACCCGTGTCGTTCCCGCTCAGGCGGTTGTAAAGCGCGAGCCAGTCGCGCAGAAGGCGCGGCATGAGGAAGTTGAGGCGAACGTACTCCTTGCCCCTCCGCCCGCGGACCGCTGCCGCCGCGGGGTCGGCGAGGATCTCCTTGCACGCGGCGGCGCACTCCTCGACCGAGTCGACGAGCCAGCCCGTCTCCCCGTCCTGGATCTGTGATGGGATGCCGCCCGCCCTGCCCCCGATCGTCGGACGCGCCTTCCACAGCGCCTCGGTGACCGTCAGGCCGAAGCCCTCGCGGATCGACTTCTGCAGCACAGCCGCCGAATGCACCTGGAAGGCGTTCACTTCGATCGCGCCGATGTTGTTCAGGTTCGAGAGGATGAAGATGTCGGGGTCGCCTGCCGCGTATTCGACCGTCTGGTTGTAGTACTCCCACCCCTCGGGGTCGTCATGCGCCATCGATCCGACGAGCGCGAGCTGGAGGCCGGGATGCTCCTCGCGCGCCAGCCGGTAGGCGTCGATCACGCCGAGCGGGTCCTTCCAGGGGTCGAACCGCGAGACCTGTGTGATCACCGGGCGGTTCACGTCGATCCCGAACTGGTCGACGATGTACGCGGCGTCCTCGCCCGAGAGCGCCATGTTCTTGGGCGCGAGCGGGTCGATCGCGGGTGGCCAGATGAACGCGTCGGGCAGCTTGTCCGTCGCGGGAACGTACTCAGGCCGGTGGAAGATCGCCGCGTCGTAGCGGTCGAGCGACGGCAGCAGGAACTCGAGCACCTCGCGGTTCGGCTCCGACAGGTCGATGTGGCAGCGCCAGATCCAGCGCGCACGACGTTCCGGGAAGTGGTCGATCATTGCCGCCGGCTGCGGGTCGTGGACGATGATGAAGTCGTAGTCCGACTCGTCGAGCTGCTCGGCGTTCGAGGCGTTGTAGCGATGAAAGACCTCCGCTTCCTCCGCCGTAAGGCCGACGGGGCTTCCCTGCAGCGCGTTGTGGATCTTCTTCGTGACGTTGAAGAACTCGTCCTCGCCGTGGATGATCCGCCACTCGGCGTCGAGCCCCGCGCTCCGCATCAGCGGCACGAGCGTGTAGTTGATCTCGGCCACCCCGCCGCCGAACGCCGTCGCCGAGAGATGCAGCACCCGCTTGCCGTCCATCGGGCCGGCGAGTCGCTCGATCTCGGCCATCAGGCCACGCCCGAGGATCGTCGCGTAGTCCGCGAGCGACTTGGTTCCGACGTTGACGGGCTGAAGCATTCAGTCGTCTCCTGAGCTGCTCAGGTGGTGGTGCTCTCGGAGGATCGGGCTAATCCTGGATGATCTTTACGAAGCGGAGGCGGGAACCCTTCCCGCTTGCGCCCGGACCGAGCTCGAGCTCGTCGGCGAGCTCGCGGATGATGGCGATCCCGAGACCCCCCTCGGCGAGCGCGCCCTCTCCTGCTCCGACGTCGTCGACCACGGTGAAACCGTCTCCGTCGTCCGAGACCTCGACCACGAGACGGTCGGCATGGAGCTCGTAGACGACCTGGACCGCCCCTTCCCGCCCGTCCCGGTACGCGTGGCGGACCGAGTTCGAGCACGCCTCGGTCACCGCGAGCTTGAGATCACCGAGCGTCTCCTCAGAGAGTGGGCGCAGCTGCGAGAGCCCGCTCAGAGCGAGGCGGACGAGGGTGATGTACTCGGCCTTCGCCGGGATCGTCAACCTCACGGCGCGAGCGTCGCCATTCGATCTCGCTGTCGAGGAACTCGTCGTCATCGCCGTTCGCTTTCGGCAGGTTCTACCAGGATTCAGCCGACCGGTCGCGCGCCGGATTGCTTCGGTTCGATCATCTCCGCTCGCCGGTTGGCCTAAACGCCCGTCAGCAGTCGCCGGCGGGTCGTGAGGGACGCTCGCCGAGCCGCACCGGAACGACGATCCGCTTGCCGCCGCGCAGCAGCGTGAACTGCACGACCTGGCCCGGCGCGAGCGCCTCGCTGACGACCCGGACGAGATCGTCGGCTCCTTGTACGGAATTGTTGCCGATCTTGACAACGACGTCCCCACCAAGCCGGACCTGAAGGCCGTTCAGCTCCTTGCGCTGTGTGCCGCCGCGGAGGCCGGCCTTCGCGCCGGGGCCGCCGGCGGCGACGCACGCGACCACTGCGCCCCGCTGGACCGGATAGTCGAAGCGGCGCGCGATGCTCGGCGTCAGATCCTCGGCGTTCACGCCGACGTAGGCGTAGGACACGCGCCCGTTCTGGGTCAGCTGCTCGAACGTCCGCCGCGCTGCGTTGATCGGAATCGCGAAACCGACGCCCTCGGCCTGGCCGGAGTCGCTTCGGATCTGGGCGTTGATCCCGATGACCCGCCCACGGGCGTCGAAGAGCGGGCCGCCCGAGTTCCCGTGCGTGATCGGCGCATCCGTCTGGATCGCGTCCGGCACCGTGTACTCGGAGGTGAGCGAGTCGATCGAGCGGCGGGTCGCCGAGACGATTCCGACGGCGAGGGAGTTCTCGTTTCCGAACGGGCTTCCCATCGCGGCCACGGGCTCGCCGACGACAACGCGGGCGGAGTTGCCCAGCGGTACCGGGGCGAGTGCGTGGGCCTTCGGGTCGACGCGGAGCACCGCCACGTCGTCGTAGAGGTCCCAGCCGACGAGCGTCGCCGCGACGCGGTCGTTGTCATCGAACGCGACGAAAACGCGGCCCGCAGGCTTGACGTCCCGGCTGTTCTCTCCCGCCGTGGTGACCACGTGGGCGCTCGTGAGGACGTCGCCGGCGCGCGAGATCACGAAGCCGGAGCCCTGCGCCGCATGCTCGGCGGGAGGCTCGTTGTCGAAGAGGGAGTAGATCGTGACGACGCCCGAGCGACGCGACCGGTAGATCGCCGCCGGATCGAAGGCGTTGCCGGCGAGCGGCTTCGAGCTGATCTCCGGGAGCCGCCGCTCCACCGGGATTGCCGTGCCGCGGCCCTGGACGAACACGGTCTCCGTCGAGCCGCCCGAGAGCCCGGTGCGATCGCCCAGCACCAACGCGAAGACGCCGCCGAGAACGGCGGCGGCTAGGGCAAGCGCGGCGACGGCACCCGGACGCACGACGTGTCTCACTGTAGCCAGCCCCAGGGCGATGTTTTCACGGGAAATCCCTAGCGTGCCAGTGCGGGCTCGCGCGGATCCGTTGCGACGTGCGCGCGCGGGAGCCGCAACGTAAACACGGTGCGGCCAGGCCGCGACTGAAGCTTCACCTCGCCGCCCATCACGCCCGCGAGCTCCTGGGCGATCGCGAGCCCCAGCCCGCTGCCGGTCGTGACCCCGCCGTCGGCGCGATAGAAACGCTCGAAAACCTGGCTCTGGTGAGCAGGCGCGATGCCGCCTCCATCGTCCTCGACGCGAAGCTCGACGGTGTCTCCGCCTCGGCGCGTCGCAACTCGCACCTCCGTGCCGGCCGGTGTGTGGACGATCGCGTTCTCCAGCAGGATTCGGCCGATTTGACGCACACGCTCCTCGTCCGCGAGCGCCAGGGCGTCGGGATCGCCGTCCGCGAGCAGAACGTGGTCGCTTCCACGGCCAACGCCGCCGAACTCGCCCACGAGCGAGGACGCGATCTCCGCGAGGTCCACAGGCGCCAGTTCGACGCGGAGCCGCCCGGCGTCCAGGCGGGAGAGATCGAGGAGATCGGTGGCGAGCTTCGTCAGACGCTCGACCTGGAGGCGCATCTCCTCGAGGAAGTCACGCCGGTCCGCCTCGTCGACCTCGTCGTCAGTGAGGAGCTCGACGTGTGCGCCGAGCGCGAAGATCGGCGTCCGCAGCTCATGTGAGGCGTTCGCGATGAATTCGCGCCGGGCCCGTTCCAGTGCTGCGAGGCGCTTGCGCATGTCGTCGAAGGCGTCGGCGAGCTCGCCGAGCTCATCGCGGCCCTGGTCGACGACCGGCTGGTCGAAGGCTCCACCGGCAATGCGGTCGGCGGCGCGCTCGAGTCGACGGATCCGCCGGCCGAAGATACGGGCAAGCCCGAACCCCACCGCCGCGGCCGCCAACAGCGCGGCGAGACCCGCAAGCAGCAGACGGCGCTCCACGAGCGCCACGGTGTCGAAGGTGTCCTCCGCTGGCGTCGACACCAGCGCGACGCCCAGACCGCCCGAGTACGGGACGGCGACTTCTGCGTTGCGCTGGCCACCTCGCTCGACAACGCCCCGCTCGACGCGCTGATGCTCAGCTGCTCCGATCGCAACCCGATCCGGCGGCGGCGAGGATCCCTGCCCTCGCGAATCCGCGAGTGTCCGCAGAAAGACCGGGCTCTCCTCCAGCCGGTCGAAGACGATGACGCGAACGCCCCACTGCTGGCTCTGGTTCGCGACGATCTCATCGAGCGTGTACCGGTCGGAGAGTGCGTTGATGGCGAAGACCACCCGCTGGGCCGTCCGCTCGAGCTGATCCAGCCTGCTGTCGGTCAGGCGGGTCTTGAGCGACGGCACGATCGCGATGTACATGATTACGAGAACCCCCAGGACGAGCCCGACGAGCGCGAGGGTCAGCTTCAGCCCGACAGTGCGAAAGCGGTCCATCAGTCGCGAAAGCGGTAGCCGGCGCCGCGTACGGTGAGGATGAACTCGGGCTCACTGGGGTTGCGCTCAAGCTTCTCGCGCAGATGCCGGACGTGGACGTCGATCGTGCGCGGCTCGCGGTAGGCGGAATCGCCCCAGAGCGCCTCCAGCAGCCGTCTCCGGCTGAAGACCTGGCCTGGATTGGCGGCGAGGGTCCGGAGCAGCTCGAACTCGACATAGGTGAGCTGGATCGCCTCGCCGCCGAGCTCGACGGACCGGCGGCTTGGGTCGATGCGCAGTCCGTCCGTCTCGATCGTCTCCGTCCGCCGCTGGTCGAGCTGCGACGGCAATGACGCACGGCGGAGCAGCGCCCTGACGCGGCTCCGGAACTCGCGGATCGAGAAGGGCTTCGTGATGTAATCGTCGGCGCCGAGCTCGAGCCCGAGCACCTTGTCGAGCTCGTCGTCCCGCGCGGTCAACATGATGATCGGCACGGTGCTCTGCGCACGCAGCCGTTTGCAGACCTCGAGCCCGTCGAGCTTCGGCAGCATCAGGTCGAGGACGACCAGGTCGATCGGTTCGGACGCGAACTTCGCGAGGGCCTCCTCGCCGTCACGGGCCGCAACCACGCGGAAACCGTCCCGCTCGAGCGGGTACGAAAGAACCTTCTGGATGGCGTCCTCGTCGTCGACGAGGAGGATGGTCGAGGAGTCAGGCACGGGCGATGGAGCGCCGGGGATCGGCGTAGCCGTCGGGCCCTCCCTACTATAGCCCCGGCACCATGGCCGCCAATCGGCCCCCAGCAGTACAGCGGCGGCCGCGTCCGGGGTCGCTCGAGCGCCCCGTCAGCGGTCGAACGTACCGCGGGACAGCGCTGCTCGTCGCCATCCCCCTGCTGATTGCGGCCTTCACCGTCAGCCGCCCGGAGCAGCTGCCTCCGCCCTCGCTGCCGCCGGCGTTCGACCAGCAGGCCGCGGTCGAAGGCACGCGTGAGCTCGCCTTGCAGTTCCCCAACCGCTCGCCCGGGACCGCCACGGCTGGGATGGCCGCCGACTGGGTCTCGGAACGGCTCCGTTCCTACGGTTTTCGCGTGCAGCGCGAGCGCTTCGAGGCCGACATCCCCGGCCTGGGCAACCGGCAGCTGCAGAACGTCTACGCCGTCGCGCCCGGCAAATCAGGCGCTGCGCTCGTCGTGCTCGCGCACCGCGACAACGTCGGCACCGGGCCCGGCGCCAGCGACAACGCCTCGGGCACGGGGGCGCTGCTCGAGCTCGCCCGCGGCTACGGCCTTCGCGCGTCGCCGGCCCCAGGGGTCGCGGCGGCGCCGATCACCCCCGCGCACACGATCGTCTTCCTGTCGACCGATGCGGGCTCGTTCGGCGGAATCGGCGCGAGACGCTTCATCGACCACTCCGCCTACCGCAACAGGATCGAGGCGGCGATCAACCTCGCGGCGCTGGGAGGGCGACCGACGCTGCGCCTCGAGCTGGCCGGCGACCGGCCGCGCTCGCCGGATCCGACGTTGATCCAGACGGCGGCCAGCCGGATCGAACAGCGAACGGGCCAGCCTGCGCGGCGGCCGACCGCGCTCGGCCAGCTGATCGATCTCGCCTTCCCCTTCAGCTTCTACGAGCAGGCGCTGTTCGTGGGGCGCGGTGTGCCGACCTTCACCTTGACGACGGCGAACGAACGTCCACCGCAGCCGGAGACCGACACCGTGAACGCGCTCGTGCCGCGGCGGATCGGGCAGGCGGGCGGGGTGGCGGAGGACGTCCTCGGATCGTTGGACGAGGGCGTCGCGCTCCCCGGCTCGACGTCGACCTACATTTACCTCGGCCCGCGGATCATCCGCGGCTGGGCGATCAAGCTCGTTCTGATCGCAGCCCTCTTCCCGTTCCTCCTCGCCGCCGTCGACCTCTTCGCGCGTTGCCGCCGGCAGCGGATCCCGCTCGCGCCGGCGCTGCGCAGCTACCGCAGCAGGCTCGCCTTCTGGCTCTGGACGGGCGGGCTCTTCGGCCTGATGACGCTGCTCGGTATCTGGGGCAACGGCGTCCCCGTCCCGCCCTCACCGGACCTGTCGTACGCGGGCGACGTGCCAATCCTGGCCCTGGGGATCTTCGGCGCGCTGTCGCTCGCCGGCTGGTTCGTCATCCGCGAACGCCTCCTGCCGCGCCGGCCCGTGACCGGCGAAGAGGAGCTGGCGGGCCAGACCGCGGCGCTCCTCGCGCTCGCCGTCGTCGCTCTGCTCACCGTCGCGACGAACCCGTTCGCGCTGATCTTCGTCCTGCCTTCGCTCCACGCCTGGCTCTGGCTCCCCCAGGTCCGGTACGCGCGGCTCTGGACGAGGGCCGCCGTGCTCGCGCTCGGGCTGCTCGGCCCGCTGCTGCTCCTGATGTCGCTCGCAGTGCGGTTCGAGCTCGGCTTCCACGCCCCCTGGTATCTGCTCCAGCTCGTCGCCCTCGGCTACGTGCCGGTGCCGTCGGTAGCGATCACACTCGCCTGGCTCGCGGCCGCCGGGCAGCTGATCGCAGTGAGCGCCGGTCGCTACGCGCCGTACCCGAGCGCCCGGGAGCGCCCGCCGCGGGGGCCGATCCGAGAGCTGATCCGCCGGTTCCTCCTCCTCGTGCTCGACCGGCGGGAGGAGCGGGCGCTCAAGCGAGCGGCAGGTAGCTGACCGCCTCGCCGGGCTCGAGCGGCTCTTCGCCGGCAGGAACGAGCACGAGCGTGTCGGCGCCCGCGGCGCGGGCGATCATGTGCGACTCCTGGCCGCTCACCGGGTCGAGCTCGACCGCTCCGTTGACGACCGACGATCGCGCGCGGACAAGCTCGGCGCGCGCCGGGTTTCGGCGAAGGGAGCGCGCGAGCCGGCCGGGCCGGAAGGGGGGAAGGGGGCTCACGTGGCCCTGGAGCGCCCGGATCGCCGGACGGACGAAGAGCTCGAACGAGAC
>DASTHD010000082.1:0-8084 GCA_035605555.1 Gaiellaceae bacterium | reverse complement strand
ACGACGCGGCGCCCCTGTTTCAGGTACTCCTCGACGCCGTCGGGGTAGTCCGGGTCGTCGACGTACTCGAAGTACGCCTGGTCGAGGACCGTGACGACGTGGTCGGGGACGCGCGCGAAGAACTCGTCGAGCTCGGCGCGGACGTTCATCGTGCCCGTGGGGTTGTTCGGGTTGCAGACGTAGACGAGCTTCGTTCGGTCCGTGACCGCACCGAGCAGCGCGTCGAGGTCGTAGCGGCCGTCGCGGAGCGGGACGAGCACCGGTTCGGCCCCGAGCTTCCGCGCCGTGATCACGTAGCTCGGGAAGCTGGGCCAACCGAGCACGACCTGGTCGCCCGGGTCGAGCGCGATCTGCGAGAGGCTGTCAACGACGCCGTCGGCGCCTGCGCCGAGCGCGACCTCCTCGAACCGGACGCCGTGGCGTCGCGCCAGCGCCTGTCGCAGCCGGTAGCCGCCGCCGTCCGGATAGCGGTTCAGCTCGGGCGCAGCCTCGGCCAGTGCGTCGAGGGCCTCCGGGAACGGCCCGTACGGCCCCTCGTTCGAGGCCAGCTTGACGACGCGCTCGAGCCCAAGCTCGCGCTGGACCTCTTCGACGGGCTTGCCCGGCTCGTACGGGACGATGTCGGCGACGGCCGGCTTGAAGAAGCTGTCGGAGATCTCGGCCAGGCCCACGGCGGCGGAGCCTAACCCACCGCTCAGCGGACTTCGTAGGCCATCAGGATCGCGTCGACGAAGCCGGAGCCGCGCCGGTAGTGGGCCCGGCGATAGCCCTCGCGCTCGAAGCCGACGCTCTCGTACAGGGCGATCGCCGCGTCGTTGTGCGGGAAGACGTGAAGCTCGAGCTTCCGCACGCCGACCTCCCGCGCCCACGCGATCGCATGCTCCAGAAGCGCGCGGCCGATCCCGTGCCGACGATGGCTGGCCGCGACCATCAAGCCGAGGTCGGCGACGTGCCGGCTCGCCGGATGAGGATCGCGCCCGAGCGACAGCCGGCCGACGAGCCCGTCCTCGGCCTCGGCAACGAAGACGGCGGCGTCGCGGTAGCGGCGGAGAGCCCGAAGGTACCGCCGCTCGTCCATCACTGTCCGCCAGCCACCGTCCGAGATCAACCAGCCGCCCGGTTCCGCCGCGACCTCCTCGGCCAGGGCGACGAGCTGCGCAGCGTCCCGCGGGTGCGCGGGTCGAATCGTGAAGTCGGCGGCCTCAGCCATCGACGACGATCCCGTGCCCCCCGCGGCGCGGGTCACCCGCCGCCGCCAGGGTGCCGTCGCCACGAACCTCCACCGCGGCCGTCCCGCCGAAGTAGAGGTTCCGGCGGCGCCAGCGGACGATGTCGTAGCCCCGGCGCTCGAGCTCGTCGAGCTGAGCAGGATCGGTGCCGCCCTCACAGTGGACGTGGCCGTCGTCGAGGTGAACTCGTGGTGCAGTGCTTGCATCTTCAACGGATAGCTGGTGACCTATAGTGTTTACGACGACCTGCAAGATGGCTCCCCGAAGCCGGATCGAGCCCGCGCTCCCAACGACGAGCCGTGGTTGGGCGCCCTCCAGGACGAGGGACGGAGCCATCATGCTCGTGAGGCGGGCGCCAGGCCGGCGCCGTCCGCTCGTGGGGTTGAGGTCGAACTCGCCGAGCATGTTGTTCAGGTGGATCCCGGTTCCGGGCACGACCACGCCGGACCCGGAGCCGGTCGAGGCGGTCAGCGAGGCGGCATTGCCCGCCGCGTCCACGACGGAGATGTGCGTCGTCCCGGTGAGAATCCGCGCGGTGGCGGCGTCGACGCGTTCGTCCTCGCAGAGCCGCCGCGCGAGCCCGCCACGGAAAAGCTCGCGCGCGAAGCCGGGGCCGCGCACCGCGTTTTGCTCGCGCATGACCTCGACGAGGCGCGCGATCGCATCCGCGGTTCCGGGCTCGCCGCCGAGCCCGGCGCGGTCGAGCAGGCGGAGCCCGTAGGCGAGCAGGACGCCGCCCGACGACGGAGGCGGGTTCGAGACGAAGGTCCGCCCTCTGAACGGCGCTTCGATCGGGCGGCGCCAGATCACCCGGTATCCCGCCAGGTCCTCTCGCGTCACCCCGCCGCCCTCGGCCTCGACGTACTCGCTCAGCGTCCGTCCGAGCGGGCCGCCGTAGAGCGCATCCGCTCCCTCCGTCGCGAGCAGCTCGAGCGTGCCGGCGAGGTCGCGCATCACGAGCCGTCCGCCCGCCGTCAGCCGTTCGCCGTCGGGGCTGTAGATCGCGCGGCCGGGCTCGGTGTGGCTGAGGATCACGTCGAGGATCGCGTGGAGGTACGCCTGCTGGCGGTTGAGCTCCACACCGTTCCGCGCGAGCTCGATCGCGGGCTCGAACAACCGCTCCCACGGAACGGTCCCGTAGAGTCGGTGCGCGGTCGCGAGGCCTGCGACGGCGCCCGGGACGGCGACGGACGCGGCGCCCACCCGGAACGGCTGGATCGTCGACCCGTCCTCGAAGTCGACGTCGATCGTCTCCATCGCCGCGGGCGGCCGGCGGAGGCCTGCACCCGGCACGGTGACGAAGAAGTCAAGGAGCCGCGTACGGCGGTCTCGCGCCCGGTGGACGAGGAGAAACCCTCCCCCGCCTGGACCGGTGAGCGGGCTCTCGGCGACCCATGAGACGAAGCCGGCCGCGAGGCAGGCGTCGACGGCATTCCCTCCATCGGCCAGGATCCGCGCTCCGGCCTCGGCCGTCAGCGGGTGGCCGGCGGCGATCGCGCCCCTCATGGCAGGTCGCGGCTCGGCGTCAGTCCTGCAGGAACGACGGCGGCTCGAGCATGTCGTCGCCGTTCTCCCGGGCGCTCTCCGGCGCGGTGCGGAGCGGCCGGCGCACGGGCCGGTGGCCGACGCCGGTGACGATCACCGTCACCCAGACCTGGCCCTCGAGCCGTTCGTCGACGATCGCGCCGAAGATGATGTTCGTGTCGTCCGTCGCTGCCCCCCGGACGAGCTCGGCCGCCTCGTTGACCTCGTAAAGCGAGAGGTCGTTCCCGCCGGCGATCGAGAGCAGGATTCCCCTTGCGCTCACGAGCTCGGTGTCGACGAGCGGTGAGCGGAGCGCCCGCTCGGCGGCCTCGACGGCGCGGTTCTCGCCGGTCGAGAACCCGATGCCCATCAGCGCACTGCCGGCGCCGGCCATGATCGTCCTGACGTCCGCGAAGTCGACGTTGATCAGGCCCGGCTCGGTGATCAGGTCGCAGATGCCCTGAACGCCCTGGCGGAGCACGTCGTCGGCGATCTTGAACGCGTCCAGCATCGAGGTCTTCTTGTCGAGCACCTCGAGCAGCCGCTCGTTGGGGATCACGATCACGGTGTCGCAGTCCTCGCGGAGCCACTGCACGCCCGCGTCGGCCTGCGACCGCCGCTTCGTGCCCTCGAAGCGGAACGGCATCGTCACGATCCCGACGGTGAGCGCCCCGACCTCGCGCGCGATGCGCGCCACGACAGGAGCGGCGCCCGAACCGGTGCCCCCGCCCTCACCGGCGGTGACGAAGACCATGTCGGAGCCCCGGAGCGCGCGCTTGATCTGGTCGTAGGCCTCCTCGGCCGCCCGGCGGCCGATGTCCGGCTCCGCGCCGGAGCCGAGCCCGCCCGTGAGCTCGCGGCCGATGTGGATCTTCACCTCGGCGTCGCTGAGCGCCAGCTGCTGAAGGTCTGTGTTGACGGCGACGAACTCGACGCCCGAGATCCCCGCGTCGATCATCCGGTTGAGCGCGTTCAGGCCCGCACCGCCCACGCCGACGACGCGGATGACGGCCATGTAGGCGGAGTCGGAGCGCGGCGCGCGATGCAGTCGCGGCGGTGGCTCCGGCAGGGGCTCGAGCAGGCGCGCGATCCCGCGGTCGGTCGGGTGCTCCGGCCGGTGGAGCGATTCCGGTGTGCGCGGGGTCGGTGGAGGCGGCGGGAGCGGCTCCGGAACCTCGGGCTCGGGGTCCGGCTCCGGCGCGACCTCGAGATGCGGCGACGGCGGCGGGTGCTCGACCGTCTCCTCGAGCGGTTCGCCCGGGACGGTCTTGCCCTCCTTTTCGGCCTGGCGCTGAGCCGCCTCGGTCGCGCGGAAGAGCTCCGCGAGCGGACCCTCACGCATGCTTGCGCGCTTTCGCGCCATTGAGCACCTCCTTCGCGAGCTCCCGGTACGCCTCGGCGGCGTTGCCGGACGGGTCGTACTTGAGCACCGACGAGCCCTTCACGGGCGCCTCGGCGTACCGCACCGTCTTCTTGATCCGTGTCTTGAACACGAGATCGCCGAAGTTCTCCTGCAGGATCTCGACCGCCTCGCGCGAGTGCAGCGTCCGGCCGTCGTACATCGTCGGCAGGATCCCCTGGATCCCGACGTCGGGGTTCAGGTTCTCCCGGATCATCGAGAGCGTGTTCTCGAGCTGCACGAGGCCGCGCAGCGAGAGGTACTCGCACTGCACCGGCACGATCACCCCGTTCGAGGCGACGAGCGCGTTGATCGTCAGCAGCCCGAGCGACGGCGGCGTGTCGATCAGGATGAAGTCGTACCGCTCCTTGATCGGGTTCAGCGCCTTCTCGAGCGCGCGCTCGCGCCCGATCATGCTCGAGAGCGCGAGCTCGGCACCCGCGAGGTCGATCGAGGACACGGCGAGGTCGACCTCGGCCTGCTGGATCACCTGGTCGATCGGCAGCCGGTGAACGAGCACGTCGAACATCGACCGCGTGATCTGGTCGGGGTTCAGGCCCTGACTCATCGTCAGGTTGCCCTGCGGGTCCATGTCCACGATGAGAACCTTGTACCCCTCCTCCGACAGCGCGACGGCGAGGTTCAGGGTCGACGTCGTCTTTGCGACGCCGCCCTTCTGGTTCGCGAACGCGATCACCAGCGCCAGTCTCGGGATCTCGGGTTGCGGCGGGGGCGGACCTTCGTCCAGCGTCGGGGTCTCGACCTGCACGGCGGACTCCCCTGCGATAGGGGTCTCCTCGTCACCCGGTTGCGGGCGCGAGAACAGGCCGGCCAGCCTCACCACTAGCGGCTCGTTCGCCCTGGGACCGGACGTTCCTTCACAACCTCAGTGTGCCGGAAAAGGCGGATCGCAACGACCCGGAAATCGGTTGTCTCCGCTTTACCGAGCCAAAAGCGCCACCTCCTCGGCCCGTTCGGCCTCGAGCGCCGCCGCGCAGCGGGCGAGTGCGTCGGCCGCCGCACCCGGCTCGGGCTCGGCGCGGAGCCAGGTCTCCGCCTCGAGCACGAGCGTTCTGAGCTCCGCCAGGAGCTCGCCGGACGGCGCGGATGTGCGCTCGAGCGCCTCGATCCGCTGCAGCCGCTCCAGGACTCGGCGTGCTTCTTCCATGGCATCGACGCTACCCGCCTGCCTGTCGCGTGTCTGTGACGGACCCGGGCCTAACGCGCGCCGGCTGCAGCGAGCGGCTCGAGGGTGCTCGTGGGCTTTGGACGCAGCCCGAGCAGCGCCTCGTCGAGGCCGACCACGAGCCCCGCGCGGTCGCCGCTCTCCAGCACCTCGACGAGCACACGGCGGACGAGCTCCCGCGTGGACTCCGCCTCGTCGCCGGTCGTCAGCATCCTGAGCCGCCGCAGCACCTCGGCCCGGTCGCGTGGCGTCTCGCCGAGCAGCGCCGCCGCGCGAAGCGAGGCCGCAAACAGGCCGTCCCCCGCTCCGAGCGCCGCCTCGAGCGCTCCGCGCAGCTGCTCCGAGGCGAACGGATCCGACTGGAATAGCGACAGCTCCCAACGGTCGAGCGCCTCACCGAGCTCGCGATCGTCATCCGCGAGCGCCAGCCGGTCGCGCAGCCGGCGCGCGCGGTCGCCCGTCAGCGGGTCGATCCGGACCGCCTCGCCCGGCGGCGCCGTCGCGGCGATCGGGAGCACCGGCCGGATGCCGTACGGTCGCCAATCCAAGCGCTCGAAGAGCACCGGGCCGGCGGCGACGGGCCCCGCGCTCAGGAGCCGGAGCGCCGTGACCGCGTCGGCGAGCTCGCCCGGCGCGTCGGGGGGTGTGCCGTCCTCGGGCGCAAGCTGCTCCTCGAGCTCGAGGACGCAGAGCCGGTCCGGCGCGCGTTCGAACTCCTCCGGCAGGAGCCCCCGGGCCTGCGGCCAGTGCACGGCCAGCTCACCGCTCGCGACGTGCCGCAGACGTAAGCCTCGGCCCAGCTCGATGATCCCGCCGATCGAGACACCAACGACCGGCGCGACAGCGCCGTAGGCGCGGTGGGCCCCGAAGACGGAGTGCTCGAGTCGCTCATAGGCCCGCTCGAACGCGTGGTCGTCCCAGTCGAACCCCCCGCAGGCCTCGGCCGTCTCGACGAGCAGCGGGAGCAGCACCGTCTGCATCAGCGCCTCGCGCGGATCGAGCTTCAATCCGGAGTGCGCGCGCGCGAAGATCGCGGCGGCCGGCTCGCGCTCGAGCTCCTCGAGCGCATCGACTGCATCGGAGAGGGCCGACAGCGTGTCCGAGCGGTCCTCGAGGAACTGGCGTACGAGCGGCCGATACTCGTAGAGCGTCGGGCGACCCGTTCCCTCGTGCTCCTCGAACGCAAACGGGAGGTCGCCGCCCTCGTCCAGCTCGCGGAACATGGCCGCGAACGCGCCGAGGCAGAACGCCCGGAGCGCCTGGTGGAGATGCGGTGCGCGGATCACCCGTCCGGTTACGCGCCCGGTGGGTGCAGTCCTTTCTTCGGGCTCGGCCCTGGCTGGCACGCCGGGCACCAGTACGTGGTTCGGTTGTCGTCGCCCTGCCCCCAGGACTCGACCGGCGCCCGGCAGCGCGGGCACGGACGGCCCGCAGCGCGGTAGATCGAACGGCGTTCGCGGCCGGTCTCGACCGACGCCCGCATCAGGCGCGCCGCAGCGGCGAGCACCTCCCACAGCTCCGCGTCGGAGACGTCGCCGAGCGGACGCCACGGCGAGACCCGCGCCTCCCACAGTGATTCGGCCTTCCAGACGTTCCCGATGCCGGCGACCAGCCGCTGGTCGAGGAGCGCGTCACCGACGGCGCGGCGCTGATCCGCCCGCCGCAGGCGCGCGATCATCGCGTCGAAGTCAGGCGGCTCGGCGAGGATGTCGGGTCCGACCCGCCCGACCGCCCGGGCGTTCAGCTCGAGCACGGGCCCGCCCCACAGCACGGCCTCCCTGGTCCCGCCGCGCAGGACGAGCCAGGGACGGCCACGCCAGGCGCGACCCCGATCGCGGATCGTCCAACGGCCGGTCATTCGAAGGTGGCTGCGGAGCACGAGGCCGCCCTCGAACCGCAGCACGAGGTTCTTTCCGACCGCTTCGACGCTCTCCAGGCGACGCCCGTCGAGCTGGTCGGCCACGCCGGTCGCCGCGGCGCGTGGGTGCGGCGTCTCGACCTCGACGACCTCCCCGACGAGGGGCTGGAGCCGCCGGGCGGCCCGGTGGAGGGAATCGCCTTCCGGCATGCTCCCGATTGTGACGGAGCGCGGTCTTCATCCGGCCGCGGCCGGGGCGGTGGCCGCGACGGTCTGGTCGGCGTTCGAGCCGGTCGACAAGCGGCTGTTCGGTTGCGACTACTCCGACGTCGCGGTGCTCGGCAAGGCCGTCACACGCGGCCGCAGCTGGCTCCCCGCCGGCCTGGCGCTCCACGCGATGAACGGCGCGCTCTTCGGCCTGGCGTACGGCGTCATCCGCCGCCGCTCGCGGCTCGGGGATCGCGGGACCGCTGTCGCGATGGCGCTCGGGGAGCACCTCGCTCTCTACCCGCTGTCAGCGCTCGTGGACCGCTACCACCCGCGGCGCGGTGAGGACGGGGTCCCGCCGCTGCTGACGAACCCGCGCGCGTTCGCGCAGGCCACCGCGAGGCATGCGCTCTTCGGCGCCGTCCTCGGCGTCCTCGCCAAGCCCTCCTAGGGACGCAGAACCGCGCGCCGGGGCCCGGCGGTGAAACCCGCCTCCACGAGGAGCGGCATCGCGTCGGTCTCCGCGACCGGCTCTCCGTCGAACCGCTCGACAGCGAGGCGCCTGGCGCCGCGCCTGCCTTTCACGTGCTCCACCAGGGCCGCGAGCGCGGGGCGAAGCCACTCCGGATCGGGATCGCGGAGCGGCACCAACGTCCGGCCGCCGCGCTCGACGAAGAGGAC
>DASTHD010000075.1:0-3727 GCA_035605555.1 Gaiellaceae bacterium | reverse complement strand
GCCGATCACGGAGGGATGAGCGATGCGCCCTCCGAGGGCCTTCACGACGCGATCGAGGCGAGCCAGGACGGCAACGAGCGGCTCGAGAACTCGGTGCTCGTCGGCTGGGTCGTCGTCGCCGAGTGGGCCGGGATCGACGGGACCCGGTCGCTCACCCGCATGAGTGGCACGCCGGGCGGGACCGTTCCACCCGAATGGCAGACCCGTGGCTACCTCCACGAGGCGCTGTTCGGCAAGTGGAACGGCGACGCGTAAGCCCGGCGTAAGCTCCCGGCGTGGACCCCCACGCCCTCCTCGACCGCTCGACGGAGGAGCTCTGCGCGGAAGCGCGGGCGCTGCGGCGCGGGACGGTGGTCACGTTCTCGCCGAAGGTCTTCATCCCCCTGACGAAGCTCTGCCGCGACGTCTGCCACTACTGCACGTTCGCGCGGCCGCCGCGGCGGGGCGAGCGCGCGTACATGTCCGAGGAGGAGGTGCTGGACGTGGCGCTGGCCGGATCGCGCGCCGGCTGCCGCGAGGCCCTCTTCACCCTTGGGGACAAGCCGGAGCTCCGCGACCGGGCGGCGCGAGCCGAGCTCGCCGAGCTCGGCTGCGAGACGACGGTCGAGTACCTCGCGCGTTGCGCGAAGGTCGTGCTGGAGGAGGCCGGACTGCTCCCGCACGTGAACCCGGGCGTACTCGCGCGGGACGAGCTGACGGCGTTGCGGGAGGTCAGCGTCTCGGCCGGGCTGATGCTCGAGACGACCTCGGAGCGACTCTCGCAGCGCGGCGGGCCGCACTTCGGCTCGCCGGACAAGCTTCCGGCCGCGCGGCTCGAGACGATCCGGCTCGCAGGCGAGCTCGACGTCCCGTTCACGACCGGGATCCTGATCGGGATCGGCGAGACAAGGGCCGAGCGGATCGACGCACTGCTTGCGATCCGCGACCTGGGCGAGCACGTCCAGGAGGTGATCGTCCAGAACTTCCGCGCCAAGCCCGGGACGAAGATGGCGGGTCACCCGGAGCCCTCGCTCGACGAGCTGCTCTGGACTGCGGCTGCGGCGCGGGTGATCCTCGGCTCGGACGCGCACATCCAGTGCCCGCCGAACCTGAGCGGCCACGACTTCGGGCGACTCCTCGACGCAGGCATCGACGACTGGGGCGGGGTCTCACCGGTGACGATCGACCACGTCAACCCCGAGGCGCCGTGGCCTGAGCTCGAGCGGCTCGGTGACGCAACACAAGCGGCAGGGCTGACCCTCGCCCCGCGCCTCGCGATCTACCCCGAGTACGTCGCCGACCTCGAGCGCTGGGCCGACGCTCGTGTTGCACCGCACATCCTGCGTGCCGCCGACGCGGAGGGCCTCGCCCGGGACGACTCCTGGGCGGCGGGCGAGCGCGTAGCGATCCCGTTCACGCCGCGGAACGCCCTGCCGGTCGACACGGCGGACGAGCTGGGGGAGGAGCAGATCGTCCGGCTGTTCGAGGCACGCGGGGAGGAGGCGCATCGCGTCTTCGCCGCCGCCGACGCGCTCCGGCGTGAGGTCAACGGCGAGACGGTCAGCTACGTCGTCACACGGAACGTCAACTACACGAACGTCTGCTACTTCCGCTGCGGCTTCTGCGCCTTCTCCAAGGGCCGGCTCGCCGCCAATCTCCGAGGGAAGCCGTATCTCGTGCCGGTGGACGAGGTCGTCCGGCGCGGGCGCGAGGCGTGGGACCGCGGCGCCGTCGAGATCTGCCTTCAGGGCGGGATCCATCCCGGCTTCACCGGCCAGACCTACCTCGAGATCTGCCGGGCGCTGAAGGCCGAGCTGCCTGACCTCCACATCCACGCCTTCTCCGCGCTCGAGGTCTGGCAGGGGGCGGCGACGCTCGGACTCGGGTTGGAGGAGTACCTGGGCGCCCTCCGCGATGCCGGCCTCGCCTCGCTGCCGGGCACCGCCGCCGAGGTGCTCGACGACGAGATCCGCCGGATCATCTGCCCGGACAAGGTCACGACGGCGCAGTGGCTTCGCGTGCACGACGTCGCCCATTCGGTCGGGCTCCGCTCGACGACGACGATCATGTTCGGGCACGTTGACGGCCCGCAGAATTGGGCCCGGCACCTCACCGCTCTCCGCGAGCAGCAGCGCCGCTCGGGCGGCTTCACGGAGTTCGTGCCGCTGCCCTTCGTCCACATGGAGGCGCCGATGTACCTCCGGGGCCAGGCGCGGCCGGGCCCAACCTTCCGGGAGGCGATGCTGGTGCACGCCGTCGCGCGCCTGGCGCTCCATCCCGCGATCACCAACATCCAGGCGTCCTGGGTGAAGCTCGGCGTCGAGGGCGCGCAGGCCGTGCTGCGGGCGGGCGCGAACGACCTCGGCGGGACGCTGATGAACGAGTCGATCTCGCGTGCCGCCGGCGCCGACCACGGGCAGGAGTTCCCGCCGGAGGCGATGGAGCAGGCGATCCGCGCGATCGGCCGGACGCCGCGCCAGCGCACGACGCTCTACGGCGACGCGCCGCCCGACCGGGTCGCGGCGTCGTTCGGCGCCGCCCCGCTCTCGGAGCCGCTCAACCCACCGGCGAACGAGGCGGGCCTCAGGCCGCTGCCGGTGCTCGACCGGCCCGGGCTCGCAGCCTCCGCCTAGCCAGTCTCGAGGCGCAGCAGGTCCTCGAGCGTCTCCCGGCGGCGGATCAGTCGCGTCTCCCCATCGCGGACGACGACGGCAGCCGGGCGCGGTAGCGCGTTGTAGTTCGAGCCCATCCCGAGCGTGTAGGCGCCGGTCGCGGGGACCGCGAGGAGGTCGCCGCGACGAGGCTCCGGGAGGGCGACCCGGTCGATCAACACGTCGCCGGACTCGCAGTGCTTGCCGCAGACCGCGAACATGCCCGTCGGCTCCTCCGCGGCACGGTTCGCGAGCAGTGCGGTGTAGCGCGCCCCGTAGAGGAGCGGCCGCGGGTTGTCCGACATGCCGCCGTCGACGGCCACGTACGTCGTCGTCTCGCTCGCGCGCTTGACCACGCCGACGCGGTAGAGCGTGAACCCCGCCGGCCCGACGAGCGACCGTCCCGGTTCGAGCACGACCCGAGGCCGCGGAAGGTCGTGGAGCCTCCAGGCCCGATCGAGCTCGGCGAGCAGTGCGCCGACGAACTCGCGGGGCGAGGGTGCGGGCTCCTCGGGGACGTACTGGATCCCGAGTCCGCCCCCGACGTCGACCACTGCCGGCGTCCAACCGAGCTCAGCGCGGCAGTCGGCGGCGAACGCCGCCAGCCAGTCGATCGTCATCCGCGCGCCGCCCGTCTGGAGGAGCTGTGAGCCGATGTGCACGTGCAGGCCCGCCACCTCCGCGCCGAGCTCCTGGGCCCGCCGGAGCAGCTGCTTCGCCTGCTCGGGCGGCAGCCCGAACTTCGAGCCCGAGTGTCCGGTCTTGATCGCGTCGTGCGTCTCGGCGTCGATTCCCGGGGTGACGCGCACGAGGAGCCCACGCACGCCCACGGCGAGCGCGCGCTCGAGTTCGTCCGGCGCGTCGAGGACGACGAACGCCGCTCCCGCCTCGGCGGCGGCGCGAAGCTCCTCGTCGCTCTTGTTGTTGCCGTGGACGATCAGCCGCTCGCCGGCGATCCCTGCCTCCCGCGCGAAGGTGAGCTCGCCGAGCGTCGAGACGTCGGCGCCCAGCCCGGCCTCCGCGAAGAACCGGAGGAGCGTGACGCTCGGGAACGCCTTCACGCTGTAGAGCACGAGCGCCTCCGGCGCCGCCTCGAG
>DASTHD010000073.1:0-3925 GCA_035605555.1 Gaiellaceae bacterium | reverse complement strand
TCCCTTCGGTCGGGGCGAGCAGCGCGACGGCGAGTGCGAGCAGGGTCGATTTCCCGGCGCCGTTCGGGCCCGCGAGGCCGACGATCGCCTGCTCGGGGATCGAGAGCGTGCAATCGCGCACAGCCCAACCCCGCCGAAACCGCTTCCCTAGAGCACTCGTCTCCAGCGCAGCGGTCATGCCACCCTTCGAACGAGAGCCTCCCGAAGCGTGGTCGAGATCAGGGCGCGGATGCTCTCCTCGTCGAGGCCGGCCTGAATTGCCGACGCGAGCCAGCGCTCCAGCTCGCGGCGGAGGGCCTCGTGGTGCTGCAGCGACGGAGCGGCCAGCGAGCCGACGACGAACGTCCCGCGGCCGGGGCGCGCAGCAACCAACCCCTCGCGCTCGAGGTCGCGATATGCCTTGGCGACCGTGTTCGGATTGATCGCCAGGTCCGCGACCACCTCGCGCACCGTCGGCAGCTGGTCGCCGACGTCGAGCAGGCCGAGGCGAAGCGCCTCCTTGACCTGCTGCACGATCTGGAGATAGGTCGCCACTCCGGATCGTGCGTCGAGATGAAACTCGATCATCGCCAGCTGATTCTACGCCCTGGCCCCGGAAACTCGGCCAGACTGCACCCGTGGAGAACGCCCGGGTCGCGCTGATCGGCTACGGCCTCGCCGGCTCGGCCTTCCACGCCCCTTTCATCACGGCCGCCGACGGGCTCGAGCTGGCTGCGATCGTGACCTCGAACGAGGAGCGCCGGGCCCAGGCACAGGAGCGCTATCCGGAAACAAGCCTGCTGGACGCGCCCGACGAGGTCTGGGAGCGTGCGGCCGAGCTCGACGCCGTCGTGATCGCCGCGCCAAACAGGGCGCACGTTTCGTTGACGCTCGCGGCGCTGGACGCAGGCCTGCCGGTGGTGGTGGACAAGCCGCTCGCGACGAACGCAGCCGAAGGGCGGATGCTGGTCGATCGGGCAGCGCAGCGCGGCCGGCTGCTCACGGTGTTCCAGAACCGACGGTGGGACGGCGACTTCCTGACCGTGCGACGCCTGGTCGAGGAGGGCGCGCTCGGGACCGTCGTCAGGATGGAGTCCCGTTTCGACCGGTGGCGCCCGCAGGTCGAGGAGCGCTGGCGCGAGTCGCCTGACCCCACCGAGGGAGGCGGCCTGCTGCTCGATCTCGGCAGCCACCTCGTCGACCAGGCGCTCCTGCTCTTCGGGCCCGTTGCCGCGGTTCACGCCGAGCTCGGCCGGCGGCGGCCCGGCGCCCAGGTGGAGGACGACGTCTTTCTCGCGCTCGAGCACGAGTCGGGCGTGGAGTCGCACCTCTCGATGACGTTCGTCGCGGCCCAGACGGCGCCTCGGTTCCGCGTGCTCGGCACCGGCGCCGCGTACGTGAAGCAGGGACCCGACGGCCAGGAGGAGGCGCTCAGGGCCGGACGCACGCCCGACGACCCCGATTGGGGAATCGACCCGGAGGAGCGCTGGGGCCTGCTCGGCACCGACGGCGCCACCCGACGGGTGCCGACGGAGCGCGGCTCGTACCTCGCGTTCTACGACGGTGTCGCGGCCGCGTTGCTCGAGGCTGCTCCACCGCCGGTCGACCCGGCGGACGCCGTCTCCGTGCTGGACGTGCTGGACCGGGCGCGGGTGGCGGCCGCGGTCAGGTAGACGCAGGGAGCTAGTGGCGGTTGTGGTTCACGAGCTCGACGTTGTTCCCGTCGGGGTCGAGCACGTAGGCGGCGTAGTAGCCGTGGTGGTAGTGGGGCCGCTCGCCCGGCGGCCCGTTGCCCCGGTAGCCGGCGTCGGTTGCCGCCGCGTGGAACGCCTCCACGGCGGCGTCGTCGGCGGCAGGGAACGCGAGATGGATGTTCTGCGCCGGCTCCCCGTCGACCAGCGAGAAGGAACCCGTCTCGCCGACGAACTGCGTCCGGTCGTCCAGGTCGTGCCTCAGCCGGAAACCGGCGTGCGGCGCGACGCGCTCGTAGAAGGCGCGGGAGGCCGGTCGGTCGCCGACGCGGATCCAGAGGTGGTCGATGACGCCTCCCTGCCGGAGGGCGCCGTGGTGGACCGCCTCGGCGCTGTTGCCGTCGGGGTCGAGCAGGAAGGCGCCGTAGTAGTCCTCGCGGTACTGCGGACGCGGCCCGGGCGCG
Source organism: Gaiellaceae bacterium (assembly GCA_035605555.1). Classification (GTDB taxonomy): domain Bacteria; phylum Actinomycetota; class Thermoleophilia; order Gaiellales; family Gaiellaceae; genus JACDAN01. Next base: position 1,791 of record DASTHD010000073.1, on the reverse strand, counting down.
CCGTCGTCGCGGTGCCCGGCGGCGACGCCCGCCCGCCAGAAGGCGTCCACCTGCTCGCGTGACCCTGCGACAAAGCCGAGGTGGAGGCCGGTCGTCGTGGGCTTCTCGCGGCTCGCCTGCGCGAGCGAGAAGTCGCGCCACTCGGCGAAGTCGTCGCCCGTGTAGCTGGGCTCGAAGCCGAGCAGCCCGAGGACGAGCTCGTAGAACTGCTCGGAGGCGGCGCGGCCCGAGACCCGGAGCGTGACGTGGTCAAACACCGACTGCGAGGATCCGCGCGCGCCACGACCCCCGCGGCGCGTGGACGTCGACCTCGTCGCCCGCCCTGGCGCCGAGCAGCGCCCGGCCGAGCGGCGAGTCGGGCGAGACCCCGCCGACGCTCGAGATCTCGACCGTCAGTTCCTCCCCTTGCTCGTCCTGGATCCGGACCGTTGAGCCGATCCCGACCGTGTCGCTGCCGGCTTCCTGCTCCTCGATCAGCACCGACCGGTTGAGCCGGTCGCGGAGCTGGCGGATCCGGTGCTCCAGCAGCCCCTGCTCGTTCTTCGCCGCGTGGTACTCGAAGTTCTCGGAGAGGTCGCCGTAGCCGCGGGCGGTGGCGATCGCCTGGACGACCTCGGCGCGGCGCGGGCCCTCGAGCTCGGCCAGCTCCGCCTCGAGGCGCTCACGCTGGGCGCGGGTCATCGGCTCGGAGCGCTCGTTGTGCACCGCGGCAGGGTAGCTTCGAGGGGGTGAAGCGGGTCGCCACGATCGGGGTCTACGGCTGGACGCTCGAGGAGTGGCTGGCCGCGCTTCGAGACGCCGGGGTCGTGCTCGTCGTGGACATCCGCCAGCGCCGAGGGGTGCGCGGACAGGAGTACGCCTGGGGGAACGCGAAGCGGCTCGAGGCGGCCCTCGCCGAGGCGGGCATCGGCTACCGCCACGAGCTCTCCCTGGCGCCGACGACCGAGATCAGGCAGGTGCAGTACGAGGAGGACCGCCGGCAGGGCGTCGGCAAGCGCTCGCGGCAGGTTGCGTCGCCGGAGTACGTCGAGCGCTACCGGCGGGAGATCCTCGACCGAGCCGATCTCGACGGCCTCGTCGCGAGCCTCCCCGCCGACGGCGCCTCGGCGCTCATGTGCGTGGAGCGCGAGCCCGAGCTCTGCCACCGCTCGCTCGTCGCTGAGCGCCTGGCGGAACGGTACGGCGTCGACGCGCGACACCTGTAGCGTTTCGCCAGCACCGCCCCGACTTGTCCAGACCCCGACGTCCCGACCCGACCCCGGAAGACGTCCTCCCCGGCGAGGCGGCGACGCTCCGGGCGGCGCAGGCGTCGCTCGCCGGCGAGAGCCGCGGGCTGCGGGCGCTGTGGCCGTTTCTCGGCCCCGCGTTCATCGCCGCGGTCGCCTACGTCGACCCGGGCAACTTCGCCACCGGGGCCGCAGCCGGCTCGAAGTTCGGGTATCTCCTGGTGTGGGTCGTCGTCAGCGCGAACCTGATGGCGATGCTGATCCAGACGCTCTCGGCGAAGCTGGGCGTCGCGAGCGGGCTCAATCTGGCGGAGGCCTGTCGCGAAACGTTGCCGCGCGCCCGCTACGGCCTCTGGATCCAGGCCGAGGCGGTCGCGATGGCGACCGACATCGCCGAAATCGTGGGCGCTGCGCTCGGCCTCAATCTCCTCACGGGCCTGCCGCTCTTCCCCGCCGCGCTCCTCTCCGGCGCGGCGGCGTTCGCGATCCTCGGCCTCCAGCGGCGCGGGTTCCGCCGCCTGGAGGCGACGATCGCGGGCCTGGTCGGCGTGATCGCGGTCTCGTT
>DASTHD010000067.1:0-5577 GCA_035605555.1 Gaiellaceae bacterium | reverse complement strand
TCGGCGAGCTCCTCGATCGTCGTGCCCTTCGGGAGCCAACTCGGCGGGCAGACACGCGGTCCGTCCAGGACGATGTCGCCGAAGACGAGCGCGTTGTGCGCCGGAACCTCGAGCGCCGCTTCCTTGAAGCGTGCCAGCTCGTGTGCCCGCACTCCGCCCGGAAGCTCGTCTCCCGTGCCGTAGCTGTCCGTGTAGTCCACGCGCTTCGCGATTGCTCTGGCCTCGCCCTTCGGCGCCCAGATCGTGGTGCCCTCGTACCGCTCGGCGATTCGCGGCGCGCTCCGGACGTGCCAGCGGATCGTGATCAGGATCGCCGGCGGTCCGTGACCCTCGACGTCCGCATCGAGCGCGCGCCACAGCGCGGCGGCGTCGTCCTCGTCCTCCGGCACCTGCGGGTCGACCAGCACGAACGCCCCCTCCGCGATCAGCGCGTACGAGGAGACGATCTGATCCCAGCCGAGGCCGCTCTTGCCGCGGTTCTTCGGCGTCCACTCGGGGTGCGGCGCCGACCAGTGCCAGAGGTGGGGCCTGATCTGCTCGATCGTCACCCGAGGACGGTAACGAACGTACGGTTGCGCCATGGCGACGCTCGCCGTGCCGCAGCCGTTCGACTTCGAGCTCACGACGGAGCGCTACCGCGTCTTCGGCGCCGACCTCGCCAACCTCTGGCACGAGGGCGGGCTGCACCGGGTGATCGACGGCCGCGAGGTCCGAATCGAAGCCGCGCCGGGCGGAGTGAACGTCGAGCCGCTCGACGACGAGATCGCCGCGGCCGTGCTCCATCTCCTCGGCGCGGAGTTCGACCTCGACGCCTTCCAGCCGGCCGATCCCGTGCTCGCCGGGATCGTTCCGCGGCTCCGGGGCTTCCGCCCGCCGCTCACCCCGAACCCGTTCGAGATGCTCGTCGGGGCGATCTCCGCCCAGCAGATCTCGCTGCGCGCGGCCTCGGCGGTCCGCAGCCGCTTCGTCGAGCGCTTCGGCGTGCGGGTCGAGCTCGCCTACGTGTTCCCGAGCCGCGAGCGGGTCGCCTCCCTCGCCCAGGAGGACCTAACCGTGCTCGGCTTCTCGCGCCGGAAGGCGGACTACATCCTCGCGCTCGCGCGCAGCGACCTCGATTTCGCGGCCCTCGCGGCGCTCCCGGACGAAGAGGTAAAGGCGGCGCTGATCCAGCTCCCGGGGATCGGCGAGTGGACGGCGGACTGGTTCCTCGCCCGCCACCTGGCGCGCCCGCGGGCCTGGCCGGCGGGCGACCTCGCCCTGCGCAAGGTGGTCGAGGGCTTTTATGGTGACGGCCGTCCCCTGACCACTCCGGAGGTTCGCGAGATCGGCGACCGCTTCGATCCCTTCCAGAACCTGAGCGCGCACTACCTTCTCACCGGCTCGAGGCTGCCCGCGTGAAGGTCCGCCGCGAGCGAGACGCGTTCGTCGCCGAGGAGAACGGCGCGGTGCTCGGGACCGCCCGCGCTTCGGGCGACGGCGTGACGCTCGAGCTCGCCGTTCCCCGCGAAGGCGTGGCCCTCGCGCTGCTGCGTGCAGTTGCAGCCGCCTCGCGCGACGAAGGAGTTGGGGAGTCGCAGGTCGAGGCGTTCGGCTCGATCCACCTCCAGACCGACAACCAGGACGAGATCGTGGGCGTCGTGAGACGCATCGTCCCGCGCGTCTTCCCGTCGCCGGTCTCGGTCGTCGTCCCGCCGCGCAACGGCTGGATCGCGGTGTACGACTGGATGGCCGAAGGCGACGCGAAGCATTTGCGACGGCTCGGACAGGAGCTGTCGGCGTCGACGGGGCTCGTGACGTTCGCGATCGGTGTCGAGGGGCCCGTTGTCCACTACGTCGCCTTCGAGCGCGGCCGGGTGATGGACGAGTACGACTCGGTGCCCGGGTACCGCGAGCCGTTGCCGCCCGGCGACGCGATCGCGCTGCGAGCGAACCCGACGGTCGTGGCCCGGCTGACCGGTGCGAGTGCCTCAGCGGTCCGCGCCGCTGCGCGGAGCGCCGGCTCCCCGGATGAGCTTCCCGCGGCGGAGGAGCTGATCCGTCAGATTGCCGAGGTGATCGGGCTCGAGGGCACGCAGTACCGGCTGGAGGACGCCCGTAACCTTCCCGGCGCGGTCGTGGTGGAGCACTGATGAAGCTCGTGTTGATCCACGCGATGCCGCTCGACGAGCGGATGTGGGCGCCGCAGCTCGAAGCGCTCGGCGACGAGGAGATCGAGACGCCGAACCTCTACGACCTCGGCGGGGCCTCGGTCGACGAGTGGGCGGCGAAGCTCCTCGATCGCTACGACGGCGAGCTCGCCGTCGTCGGCGCGTCGATCGGCGGCTACGTGGCGCTCGCGATGGCGCGTGCCGCGCCGGAGCGGGTCCGCGGGATCATGCTCGTCGGCTCACGGGCCGCCGACGACCCACCGGAGCGGAAGGCGGCGCGGAACGATGCGATCCGGACGCTGGAGGAAGACGGCCTGGAGGCCTGGGCTCCGAACGCTCCGGCCCCGCCGCCGGCGGAGCGGACGGTCGACGAGGTGGTGCGGGCCGTGACGGCGCTGCGCGACCGTCGCGACTCGAGCGACGTCGCGGCGAGCTTCGACGGGCCGCTCTGGGTCGTCGCGGGTGACGGCGATCCGTTCCTGACCGTGGAGGAGGCGGAGCAGATCGCGCAGAGCGCCACAGAGGGACGCCTGGAGGTCTTCGAGAACACGGGCCACTTCCCGAACCGGGAGCAGCCGGAGCGCTTCAACGAGCTGCTCCGCGAGTTCCTCGCCGCCGTCAGGTAATCGTCACCGAGAGCCGCCCCAGGTCACCCAGCTCGACGTCGACCTCGTTGCCGGGCGAGACCGGCACCTGCACGATCGCACCGGTGATCACCCGGTCGCCGGGCTCGAGCCGCTCGCCGGCCGCCTCGAGCAGCTCCGCCGCGCGCTCCAGCGACGCCGGGTCGTAGGCCGCAATCGCCTCGCCGCGGACTTCGCCGTCGACGAGCACACGAGCCTGGAGTGAGTCCGGCAGGTGCGGCCGCGACGGGCTCAGCACGAAGGCCCGGTGAAAGCAGTTCGACGCGATGACGGAGTCGAGGTCGTCGGTCGGGCGGTCGTAGTCGACCAGCTCGAGCGCGACGGCGAACCCCGCCGGCTCCGCCTCCTCACCGAGCTCGACGGCGAGCTCGACGTCGACCCGCAGGTCGGTCGTGCCGGCGGCGTCGAAGCCGGCGCCCGGCTCGAGCCGCGTCGCCGACGTCAGGTGGCCGACGACCGGCTCTGGGGCCACGAGCCGGCCGATCTTCCAGCCGACGCGCTCCGCTCCGGTGGCGAGCTCCGCGCGCCACTCGAGGAGCTGTTGCTGCAGCGCGAACGTGAGCCGGTCGTCGACCACCTACGAGACGGGAACCTGTGCCTCTTTGAGCAGCTGCCGGAGCGATTGCGCGTTCGTCGCCGCCTGGGACACCCAGCCGCCGTCGCCGCCGGGACTCCGGTTGTTGTTGTTGAAGAGCGCGTAGGCGTTCTCGGCCTGCTCGGAGAGCTCGCGCAACGGCCCGACCCACTCGCGGAGCTCGTCGTCGGAGTACAGGTAGTCGAACCGCTCCGCGGCGCTCCGCCCGCGTACGTTCCAGGTGTCCGCGTTCCGACCGTGGAAGCGGACGTAGAGGGTGGGCGAGGTAAGCGCGAGCAGCGTGGGCGGGACGTTCTTCGCCTCCACCTTCGGCGCATCGACGACGACGAGCGACATGCCGTGCTCTTCCAGGAACGAGAGCACCTCGGAGCGGACGTCCTCCTCGTACCAGCTCGTATGGCGGAACTCGACGAGCATCTCGTCCTTTCCCATCTGCTCGCGGGCCCAGGCGAGGTAGTCGAGCGACGCCGGCTTGTAGACGACGTAGGGCGGGAACTGGAACAGGATCCCGCCGAGCTTGTCGGCCTCACGCAAGGGCTCGAGCGCACCTCGGAACTGGCGGAAGACCTCAGCGCGGAACTCGCGCGGCGGGCGGTCGACCCGCCCTCGGTCGTCCACCGGCGCCTCGTCGCGCAGGTCCGGCGGCAGCTGCTCGCGCTTCACCGGATGCCTCGTCATCACCCCGAACGCCTTCACGTGCATCACGAAATCGTCGGGCGTCTGCTCGACCCAGCGTTCCGCCATCGACTCCACCGGCAGGCGGTAGTAGGTCGAGTCCAGCTCGACCGTGTCGAAACGCTCCGCGTAGTAGGCGAGCCGCTGGCCCGCCGGGAGGCCCGGCGGATAGAAGTACTTCGAGAGCGCCTCGTCGGCCCAGGAGCACGTTCCGATCCGGATCCGGGCAGCCACGCCCGAACGATAGAGGCGGGGCCCCACGGAGGGACCCCGCCTCGAGGTGCTAGCGTCGGACGCGGACCGCGGTTCGGCTGGTGAAGTCGAACGCGGGAGCGACCGACGGACGCGAGCAGCGCGGTGCCAGCCCCGTCGCCGGGGTGCAGCTCGGCGCCGAACGTGGCAGGAGGTCGACGAAGGCGTAGAGGGACATCGTCTTCGTCCTCACGCGGACCCGTGTGGTCATGCAGCCCCTGGCGTTCGTGCGGCCGCGCGCGACCCGCTTCGCACGGGCGATCGTCCGTCCGCCGAGGATCGAGACCGTGACGCCGCGGATCGGCTGTCCGGCCTCCTTCAGGCACGAGGTCACTTGCGCGAACGTGCGCTTGCCGCGCTTCTGCCGCTTCGCGTTGATCGAGAGCTGCACGGGCAGGCGGACGTACGACGTGCTCTGGGCGGCGTTCGGCAGGTTCGGCGTGGCCGTTCCAGGCGTGTACGGCACGAAGACGCCGTTCCACGGGTACGAGCCGCGGGCCCGCGGGTTCGTGAAGACACCGCGGACCGAGAAGGCCGCGATCAGGACTGAGGCCCCCGACGGTGCACCTTGCGGCGGCGGCACGTACGGCGACGGGAAGCAGATGAGCATGCGGGCCGACGCGAATGCCGCCTCGGGGCCGGCGGTGACCCGGTCGACGTAGATCGGCAGCCGTACGATCGTGCCGGACAGGTTGAACTCGAGGACCCAGACGGCTTCGTGCGTCCCCGGCGAGCACGGGTTGGTCACGTAGTTCGCCGGGTTGTCGGTCTTCACGGTGCCGGTGACGTCGACGCGGGCGTTGTTCAGCGCCGCCACCTTGACGTTTGCCGAGAGCGTCCCAAGCTGTGTCCCGGCCGGCTGTCCGAGCGTCACGCCGTAGCCGGGCGGCGAATAGACGGTTGTTGCCGCGGTTGCGTCGTCCGTGGCGTCCTGGCCGATGCCGATCACCAGCGGGCCGCTCCCGCCGGTTGTGTGGTTCGTCCCCGCGACGAGCAGCGAGGGGTTGTAGGCCGCCATGGCGGTGCCCGCGAACGCCAGTGCTGCAATGCCGGCGACAGCGGCCACCAAGAAGCGAATCGTTGTGTTCAAGAGACCCCCTTTCCCGGGCTTAGACGCTTGATTCGGCGAACGGTTGCCAGGTCCTTAGCGGGAGATCGGCCGCTTGAGGACAGGGAGGACCATCCGCGCCTCGCCGACCGTCACGCGCGCGCCCGCCTGGACCGCGATCGGATAGAGCAGATTGGCCGAGGACTGGGCGGTGGA
>DASTHD010000056.1:0-42739 GCA_035605555.1 Gaiellaceae bacterium | reverse complement strand
CGGACCACGCGAGCTGCATCGGCGACGAGGCGCTCTCGCCGGCCGTCCACAGCACCTGCTTGTCGTCGCTCTGCACCACGTTGACGTTCCCGCCCGGGTCAACGAAGGCGAGCACGTGCTCCTCCCCCGGACGCCAGACGGGCGCGACGTTCTGCGCCGCGTCGATGCGCTCGTCGCCGGTGCCGTCGCCCGCGACGACCCTGAGGTTCGCGCCGCTGAGATACGCGACGCGGAAGCCGCTCGGCGCCCAGGCGGGATCGTGGACGCGCGGGCGGGAGAGCGTCCAGCGCACGGCGCCCACGGGCGTCACGGCCGCAAGCTCGCTCGCCTTCGAGACGGCGACGACCCGGCCCTCTGGCGACCATGTCGCGTTCCTGTAGTCGCCGAGCCGGCGCCTGTGCCCGTCGGCCGAGACGACCCACGCGCCGGTCGGAGCCGTCACCAGCAAGCGGCCGCGGGTGGGAAGGGAGAAGAGCGACGGCCGGGCCTGGGGCACGCCTGTGACGGTTGTCGTCTGAGTGCCCACGGCGTCGCGAACGCCGCCGATCACCGCGCGCCCCGGCGAGCTCAGCACCGCCGCGAGGAGCGCGACGGCGACGGCTGCGCCGACGATCGGCCCCCGGTGCCGCACCGGCCAAGGGGTCGGCTCCCGGTCTCCGAACGCGGTCCGGACGACGCGCCACGAACGTCGCTGCGCGCCCATCTCGTCAGGCGGCGAAACGCCCACGAGCGCTTGGTGGAGTCGCCGCTCGTTCACAATCGCTCGCCCTCCAGCCGGTCGGCCAGGTCGTCGAGTGCGCGCCGCAGCCGCGAGTTCACCGTCCCGCGGGGGAGCTCGAGCAGGTCGGCGACCTCACCGGGGGTGTACTCGAGCAGGTGGCGCAACACGATCACCGCGCGCTGCTCAGGGGCGAGCCCCGCGAGTGCCGCGACCACGGCCGGCGAGAAGCCGGGGGTCGAACGCTCACCGTCCGACACCGCCGCCAGAGCGCCGTCGCCGACCTCAGCCCGCAGCGCCCGCGAGCGGGCCCAGTCGATCGCCCGGTTGACGACGATCCGGTGCAGCCAGGGGCCGAAGGGCCGCCGGCGGTCGAAGCGGTCCAGCGACCTGATCGCTGCGAGAAACGCCTCCTGCGCGATGTCCTCGGCTGCGGCGGCGTCGTGGACGACGAGGTAGGCGGCGCGGTGGGCGCGCGGCCAGTGCTCCCGGAAGAGAGCCTCCAGATCGGAGAGCGAGCCCGCCTGCGCACCGCGGACCCAGGCGCGCTCCTCGCCTCGCAAGCCGGCCATCGCGCGCCTTCCATACGAGCGGCGACCCTGCTGAGGTCCATCGTCGGAATACGACCGCGAGGCCGGTTCCGGTCCCATGTCAGCCCGTCCCGGCCGCAGCCTCGGTGGCGTCGGCGATCTCGCGCGCGACCTCGACGATGTCCTTGTTCGCGTTGTAGACGCGCAGCTGGCGTTCGGCGCCGTTGCCACGTCGAAGGATCTCCACGATCCCTTCCAGTTCGCGCTCGGAGCCGAGCTCCTTTGCGTGTGGCTCCAGGTCCTTCAGCCGCCGCCGCACGAGCTGGGCGACGGCGACGCGGTTCCGGCGGCCCGTCGCGAGATCCATGACCGGCGCCTCGAGCCCGTACCGGACCGACAGCCACTTGTTCTCCGTGGTGAGGATCCGGTGGTAGCTCGGCACGTCACCCTGCTCCTCGTAGAGCTCGCAGTAGTACTTCACGAGCGCCTGACAGAAGGCCGCGATCGCGACCGCGTCCTCGACGCGGGTGACGCTGTCGCAGATCCGGATCTCGACCGTGCCCAGCTTCGGGTGTGGCCGGATGTCCCACCAGATGTGGGTGTAGTCCGCGATGCAGCCGGTGTGCTCGAGCCAGCCGATCACCTCGGCGTAGTCCTCGTAGTCGCGGAAGCGCGGCGGCGGTCCCGACCGCGGGAACGCGGCGAAGATCGGCTGCCGCGTCGAAGCCAGGCCGGTCGGCTCGCCGCGCCAGAACGGCGAGCTGGCGGAGAGGGCGAGGAGCAGCGGAAGGTCGACGAGCACGCCGTTGACGACGCCGATCGCCTTGTCCGGGTCGTCGACGGCGACGTGGACGTGCAGGCCGAAGATCAGCTCGCGGCGCGCCACGTACTGCATCTGGTCGACGAGCGCCCGGTAGCGGTCCCGCGCCGTGATCCGCTGGCGTTCGAAGAGGCTGAAGGGATGGGTCCCCGCCGAGCCCACGCGCAGGCCCGCGCCTCCCGCGATCTCCCTGACACCCGTCCGCAGCTTGCGGAGCTCGCGGTCGGCCTCGCCCGCCGTCCTGCAGACCGGGGTCGCCACCTCGAGCACGGACTGCATCAGCTCCGGCTTCATCCGGGCCTCGTCCTCGTGCCCGACGAAGGCGGCCAGGACGGTGTCGATCCGCTGGACGAGGTCGAACGACTCCGGGTCGAGGAGCATGTACTCCTCCTCCACGCCGAGCGTGTACGGCTCGCCGCGGCCGAAGGCGTGATCCAGCACGCTGCCGGCAGGACCGAGCCCGGTGCCCGTGATCGATGACGGCCAGGCCTGTTTCATGAGCCGATTATCGCGTCGGCCTCGATTTCGACCAGCCAGCGAGGGTCGAAGAGGCCGCTGACGATCACACCCGTGGTCGTCGGCCTGATCTCGCCGAAGACCTCTCCGTGCGCCCGTCCGACTTCCTCGATGTCTTCGGCTCGAGTGAGATAGAGCCGCGTCCGCACCACGTGCTCGGGCCCTGCCCCGGCCTCGCCCAGCGCCGCCAGGACGATCTCGAGGCAGCGGCGCGCCTGGCTGTAGGCGTCGGACGGCGGGTCGGCGCCGTCCGGCATCACGGGCGCCGTTCCGGAGACGAAGATGCGCTCCCCGACGACGACCGCCCGCGAGTAGCCGAAGGTCCGCTCGAGGGGCATGGCGGAGGAGATGAGTCGCCTGGGCACGCGCCTAGTATCCGCCGCCGTGGAAGCACTGCGTCAGATCGACGGGTGGCCGGCCGAACATGCTGCGGCCGGCGTGCTCCACGGCGGCGAGACTGTCGCGACCCGCGGCGCCACCGACCGGGAGTTCGGCTGGGCCTCCGTGACGAAGCCCGTGACGGCGCTGGCGGTGCTCGTCGCGGCGGAGGAGGGGATTCTCGACCTCGACGAGCCGGCCGGGCCTCCCGGGTCGACCGTCCGCCATCTGCTGGCGCACGCCTCGGGCCTGCCCTTCGAGGGTCGGGAGCCGATCGGCCCGCCCGGAAAGCGCCGGACGTACTCGAACAGCGGCTTCGACGTGCTCGGCGAGCTCGTGGCGGAGCGCGCGGAAATGCCGTACGCCGACTACCTGCGTCAGGCCGTGCTGGCGCCGCTCGGCCTGCGTGGGGAGCTGGGGAAGGGCCGTCCCGGCTCGGGGCTCGCCGGCAGCCTCGGCGACCTCCTGCGCCTCGGCCAGGAGCTCCAGCGGCCGACCCTGATCGCGCCGGAAACGCTCGCCGAGGCCAGGTCGGTGCAGTTCCCCGGCCTCGCCGGCGTGATTCCGGACCTGGGCCGCTTCGATCCGAACGACTGGGGCCTCGGGCTCGAGCTCCGCGACGAGAAGCCAGGGCACTTCTCCGGCACGCACACCTCGCCCCGTACCTTCGGTCACTGGGGCGGCTCTGGAACGTACCTGTGGGTCGACCCGGAGGCTGACCTCGCGCTCGGCGTCCTCACCGACCTTGGCTTCGGCGACTGGGCGAAGGAGGCGTGGCCGCGCCTCTCCGACGCTGTCTACGCGGAAGCTAGCGCCGGACCCTGAGCGTCGCGCGCATGCCGCGCCCGGCGTGGTCGGCCACGGCGCAGTGGAGACGGTAGACCCCCGGACGCAGCCTCAGAGCGAGCGTCGCCCGCTGCCCCGGCAGGATCTTCCGAAGCCGATAGGTCCTCGTGCCGCCGACGCGCCGGAGCACGAGGTCGTGCTCGTCCTCGCCGTAGTTGACGAGCTCGATCAGCGCGGGCCCCTGCCTGACGGACAGGCGGGAAAGCCGGTATTCGAACTCGAGCGCGGTCACCTGCACGCGGGACGGAGTTCGCGCGCCGAAGAGGGGAGAGGCGGCGACAACGACCGCGGCTGCCGAGACGGCGAGGACGAGCAACGCTCTCACTTGACGAGCTGCAGGCGCCGGTAGGCCCGCGCGTTGGGGATCGCCGCGGCGGCATCGAAGTCGAACCACTGCTCGAGCAACGAGGTGTAGATGCTGCGGAAGTCGACCGTCGCCTTGAGGTTCCCGTTTCGGTCGAGTGCGTTGTGGAGCTGCGGCAGCTCGCCGACCATCTGGCCACGCGCCCGTGTCCCCATCAGCAGCGAGACGCCGGCGGCGCCGTGATCGGTGCCGAGCGACCCGTTCTCTTCGCCGCGGCGGCCGAACTCCGACCACACGAGCGTAAGGACGCGGTCGGCCAGGCCGCGCGCTTCCAGGTCGCGCTGGAAAGCGAGCAGCGTCTCGCTCGTGAGCTTGAGGCCTTGCGCCAGCGAGTCGGGCTGGTCCGCGTGCGTGTCGTACATGCCGTAGGCGCGGAGCGCGACGCAGCGGAGCGGAAGCCCGGCCGCGAGCATCGCCGCGAGGCCGGCGAGCCGATCCGGGAAGCTGCTGCGGTGCTGCGGATAGGGCACCGGGCTCCCGAACCTGTTGCTTCCGCCCGGCTTCGAGGTGAAGACGCTCAGCTGGTTGCGGAGCCGGCTCGCCTGAGTGGCGGTGTTCGCCAGCGACGCGAGCGCCTTGTCGCGCGCGCCCCTGGCGCGCCCGAGCGGCGCCAGGGTCGCCAACATCTCGCGCTCGACATCGCCCCACACGCCCGGCGCCCAGTACGAGTACTGGTCGGCCCCGCGCAGCGCGGCGACCGGCGCCTTCTTCGTCGCGATCGTCGGCGAGAGCTCGCCGTCCAGGCTCAGGCCCTGGAGCGGGTTGTCCGGTCGGCCCGCCTTGTCGAGGTACCGACCGAGCCAGCCGGTGCGCAGGCCGGCGTTCGTCGCGCCGACCTCCCAGTAATGCCGAGATGTGAAGTGCGACTGGTCGGCGTCGGTGTAGCCGACCGTCGGCAGCACGGTCAGCTTGCCCTCGAGGTGGAGCGTCCTGAGCGAGGCGGCCGACGGGTGCCAGCGCAGGCGCGGATCCTCGGTGAAGGCGAGGCCCGAATCGGGAAGCGCGAGCTTCGGGCGGAGCTTCTTGTAGTCGGGGTCGCCGACGGGCGCGAGCAGGGAGAGCGAGTCGGCGCCGCCGTCGAGGAAGAGCGAGACGAGCACTGGTTGGTTCGGCGCCGCCTCGGCCGCGGCGAGCACCCCGTCCTCATAGAGCGGCAGCTCCAGCGCCCCGGCGCCGTAGACGGCGAGCGCGAGGCCCGCGGATCGGAGGACGAACGAGCGCCGGTCGAGGCCGGTGCCGGCCGGCAGCGGCATCCCCGGCTCGATCGCGGGTAGACCCGAGGCCGCCTCGGCGACGGCGCCGCGCACGAGGGAGGAGCGCGAGAACTCGTTACAGCAGCTGGCCATGGCTCAGGAGGTCTGAAGGTCGGGGGAGACGGCGATCAGGTGGCGGAGGGAGTTCTCGATCAGCGGCGGGTAGCTCTTCCGCTTCCACTCCTGGTTCGCGGTGCGCATCGCCCGCTTCGTGTACGCGCGGAGGACGCGTCTCGTCTTCGGCGAGATCGACGGGTTGCCCCAGAAGCGGAGAGCGCGGTCGACGAGCTTGTCCGCGTCGAACGGCGCGTGCACTTTGCCCGGGTCGAGGATCGCCGGCCGAGTGACGCGTCCGGCGATGTCCCAGCGAGCAAGGTAGGAGGCGGTGTCGAGCCAGCGCTCGTCGTTCCAGCCGGCGACGTTCGGCGGGAAGAAGAGCTGCTGGCCGGCATTGGCGCAGAGCCAGGTCCACGACTCGCTGTCGATTCCGCGTCTTGACGCCCTGAGCAGGCCCGCGGTGAGGACTATCGGCGGCTTCACCATTCGCGGGCCGTTGTAGAGCAGGGGGTGCTTGAGGATCGCCTCGACCACCGGCCGGACGGCGTAGTCCCTGCTGACGTAGAGATGCTCGAGCGCCTTCTGCGTCGACCGTGGTGGCGCGACCGGAATGAAGTAGCTCCAGAGCTTCTGGACGAAGAAGGACGGGTGGTTTCCGTGGTGGAGGCACAGCCGGCACGAGTCGCGCCAGTCGAACTTGCCCCGCTTGCCGAAGATCCGCTTCACGCCGACGTCGTGTCGCTCGCGGTCGAAACGGAAGTTCGTCGGGCCGACGTTCCTGTGCCAGTCGTTACGGAAGCCGGTCAATGCCCGCGCCTGCTCACGCACGTCGCGCTCGGTGTAGCCGCGTCCCGCGCCGAGCGTGAAGAGCTCCATCAGCTCCCGCGCGTAGTTCTCGTTCGGCGACCACTTCGAGTTGTCCGTCCCGGAAAGCCAGAGCAGCATCGCCGGGTCCTTGGTCACCGCCAGCAGCAGGTGCTCGAAGGAGCCGAGCCAGTAGCGGCGGAAGAGGGCGTTCTGGCGGAGCATCAGCGTCTGCGAGCCGACGCCGTCGTTCGACGTCGCGAACCAGTCGTGCCAGATGAGGGTCATGCGCTCGACGAGCGGCCGGTTGCTGCGCACCATCCGGTCGAGCCACCAGAGGTGGTCGTGGCCCCAGGCATCGCGCGGGGCCAGCGGGCGGCCCTTGTCGTCGCGGGGCTTCGGGCCGACCATGCGCCCGCGGCCGGGCGCGGTCAGTGACTTGACGGCGCCGTCGAGCCCTTTCCGGGCGAGCGCGCGCGACTGCCCCCGCCGCGGGCCGAAGCCGGCACGCCAGAGCAGGCGCTCGGCTTCGACCGGGCCGAACTCGCCTCGATAAACCGGTATCCGTGCTGCGGCGTGCGGCAAGAGCGCTTCTTCGTAGAAGGTCGGCGGGTTTCCTGCCTCTGCTATCCCCCGAACGGGGCGCAGAGCTAGTTCTCGTCAGCGAAGAGCGGGCGGATGAACTCGTCGAACGTCTCGCGGTCGCAGCTCGCGAGCACGACCGGCGTGACCGGGAAGACAGTCGCGGTTCGCGGAACGTCCATGGCGAGCGCAACCTCCCCGAAGTAGTCGCCCGGCTTCAGCATCCGGCGGGGCCCGCGGCCCTCCTGCGTCACCGCGAGAAGGCCGCTGAGGACGAAGTAGAGGCGGTCGCCCTCCTCGCCCTCGGTGACGATCGAGTTCCCCGGCTCGAACTCCTCGCGCTGCATCCGGCCGGCGAGCTTGATCAGCAGCTCGCCGGGAAGCGAGGAGAGGAGCCCGATCCGCGAAAGCTCGGTCACCGAAGCGGGAACGTGGCGCGGCACGCCCCTATTGTTGCGGGCGGTGGGGGAGCTCGACGGCTGGAAGCACTGCCCGGTGTGCGCGACGGACGTCCGTCCGGAGGGCGGGAAGGTGGAGTGCCCGAACTGTGGGTTCGTCGCCTACGCGCACTCGATGCCGACCTCGTCGGCCGTGGTCTCCGACGACGAGGGGCGCGTGATGCTCAGCCGCCGTGCCGCCGATCCGCAGGCCGGGAAGTGGGACTTGCCCGGCGGGTTCGTCGAGGAGGGTGAGCATCCCCTCGACTCGCTGCGGCGGGAGCTCCGGGAGGAGGCGGGGATCGGGCTCCGCGACGAGGAGCTCATCGGGATCTGGATCGACCAGTACGAGTACAAGCGCCGAACGGTCTTCACCTTCAACGTCTACTACGCGGCACGGATCGCCAGCGGCACGCCGGAACCGGCGGACGACGTCGCGGAGCTGCGGTTCTTCGCTCCCGACGAAGTGCCCGCAGACGAGCTGGCCTTCGGGCACATCGAGGATGTGCTCTCAGCGTGGCGCGCGCGGTACGAGCACGCGTAGCGCCAGCGGCTCGATCCTGAACTCGAGCGGCGTCTCGAGCTCGACCGGCTCGCCGTCGATCGCCGCCTTCACGCGGCGGGTCGGCGTGTCGATGGTGAGGCGCTCGGTCGAGCGCTCCTCCCAGTCGTCCGGATTCCAGCCTGGGGCGAGGGCGAGGTGCAGCCTCCCCTCGTCGAGCCGCTTGCGCTCCCCGAGCGAGAAGAGATCGAGCTTGTAGCGGTTGTTCCCGACGAATGCGATCTGGGCGTCGACCGGGTGCCCGTCGATCGCGAGCTCGATCCCGCGTGGATGGCGTGCAAAGACGGCCAGAGCGCGCAGCCGCGCCCTGGCGACCCTGCGGCGCCGGTGATGCTCGCGCCGATGGACGAGGTCGGCGTACAGGCCGAGGGAGACGTTGTTCAGGAAGAGCCGGTCGCCGGCGCGGCCGACGTCGATCCGTCGTTCCTGCCGGTCGACGAACGCATCGAGCGTGCCGACCGGGTCGTTCCGGTCGAGGCCGACGTCCCGCGCGAAGTGGTTCCGTGTGCCGAACGGGATGCAGACGAAAGGGAGATGACGCTCGATCGCAACCTGCGCGATCGACGCCACGGATCCGTCCCCGCCCGCCATCCCGAGCGCGTCGGCCTCGGCGGCGCGGGCGAGCTCGGCCGGGTCGTCCGCCTCGGAGTCGAGCACGTGCGTTTCGACTCCGCGGCGGCGGGCCTCCTCCACCAGGTCCTCCGCGCTCGGGTTGTCGTCACCCGAGCGCGGGTTGATCAGCAGGAAGCCCGGCAGGCTTCGCTAGGCCTCGACGGGCTCGAGGCCGAGAGAGCGCTCGAGCGCCGACTTCGGCTGTGCGCCGATCGCGGCGGCGGCGGGCTCGCCGTCCCTGAAGAGCACCATGAACGGAATCGACGCGACGCCATAGCGCTGCGCGAGGCCCTGCTCCTCGTCGATGTTCACCTTGACGAGCCTGATCTCGCCGTTCCGCTCCTCGACGATCCGCTCGAGGGCGGGCTCGACGAGCTTGCACGGCTGGCACCACTCGGCCCAGAAGTCCACGAGGACCGGGGTGTCGGACGAGAGGACCTCCTGGTCGAAGGTCTCCTCGGTGACGGTCTGTGCTTGAGACATGAAGGTTCCTTTCGAAAGGTTGCGGAGAGGCTAACGACGGGCACGGCTGGCGTGTTCCCGACCCTCCGTAAAATCGAACACATGGCCGACCAGGTCTTCGAACCGCTGCCCTCGGTTCCGGATCATCCGGCGCTCGAGCTCGAAGTGCTCGACCGGTGGGATCGTGAGGGCACCTTCGAGAAGCTTCGCGAGCAGAACGCCGACGGGCCGAAGTGGAGCTTCACGGACGGGCCGGTGACGGCGAACAAGATCCTCGGCGTCCACACCGCCTGGGGCCGGACGCTCAAAGACGTCTTCCAGCGCTACAAGGCCCTCCGCGGCTTCCACCAGCGCTATCAGAACGGCTTCGACTGCCAGGGCCTCTGGATCGAGGTCGGGGTGGAGCGGGAGCTCGGCCTGAACTCGAAGCGGGAGATCGAGGAGTACGGCCTCGCCGAGTTCGCGCGGCGCTGTCGCGAGAAGGTGATCTGGTCGGCGGAGGAGCTGACGCGGGGGTCGAAGCGGCTCGGACAGTGGATGGACTGGGGCCGGGACTACTTCACGTTCAGCGACACGAACATCGAGTACATCTGGCGCTTCCTCAAGCGGATGCACGAGGAGGAGCGGCTCTTCAAAGGCCACCGCTCGACCGAGTGGTGCCCGCGTTGCGGGACGTCGATCTCCCAGCACGAGCTGACGATGAGCGACGTCTACCGGGACAAGACAGATCCGTCGGTCTACGTCCGGCTGCCGCTGAAGGAGCGACACGGCGAGTCACTCGTCGTCTGGACGACCACACCGTGGACGCTCCCCGCCAACGTGGCCGCCGCCGTCAAGCCCGACGCCGAGTACGTCCTCCGCGAAAACGGCGACTGGGTCGCGCGCGAGCTCTACCCCGACGAGGTCGCCGTGCAAACGGTCAAGGGCGAGGACCTCGTCGGCCTGACTTACGACGGGCCGTTCGACGACCTCCCAGGGGTGAGCGGCACCGAGCACCGCGTCATCCCCTGGGACGAGGTGGCGCTCGACGAGGGAACCGGCATCGTCCACATCGCTCCCGGCGCCGGGACCGAGGACTTCGAGCTCGGGCGCGACCTGGGCCTCCGTGTGATCGTGCCCGTGGACGACGCCGGCCGGTTCTACGAGTCGTTCGGCTGGCTCCACGGCGCGAGCACGGTCGAGTCCACCGACCAGATCGTCCAGAACCTGGCCGAGCGCGGACGGCTCGTCGAGTCGGGAGAGATCGTGCACCGCTACCCGCACTGCTGGCGCTGCTCCACGCCGCTCATCTTCCGCGTCACGGACGACTGGTTCATCGGCGTCGACGGGCTTCGGCAGCAGCTGCTCGACGCGAACGCGACGGTCGCCTGGACGCCCGAGTACATGGGCAAGCGGATGGACGACTGGCTGCGGAACATGGGCGACTGGAACATCTCCCGCCGGCGGTACTACGGCCTGCCGCTGCCGTTCTACGAGTGCAGCTGCGGGCACCTCAACGTCGTCGGGTCTCGGGCGGAGCTGGAAGAGCGGGCAATCCGCGGCCTCGAGCAGCTCGAGGAGCTCCGCCGGCCGTGGGTGGACGAGGTTCCGATCCGGTGTGAGGAGTGCGGGGAGGACGTTCGGCGCATCCCCGAGGTCGGCGACGTCTGGCTCGACGCCGGCATCGTCCCCTTCTCGACGCTCGGGTGGGAGAACGACGAATTCGTGCCCGAGGGGTTCGCGACGGGCGCAGCGAAGGGACTCACTCGCGCCGACCTTCCCGATCACACCTACTGGGAGGAATGGTTCCCGGCGGACTGGGTCTCGGAGATGCGCGAGCAGATCCGGCTCTGGTTCTACTCCCAGCACTTCATGTCGGTCGCTCTGACGGGACGCGCCCCGTATGCGCAGGTGCTCGGCTACGAGAAGATGCTCGACGAGCACGGCCACGAGATGCACGGCTCGTGGGGGAACATGATCGAGGCCGAGGAGGCGTTCGCGCGAATGGGCGCGGACGTGATGCGCTGGCAGTTCTGCGCGCAGCCGCCCGACCGGAACCTGCTCTTCGGGTACGGGCCGGCGCACGAGATCAAGCGGAAGCTGCTCACCTTCTGGAACTCGGTCGGGTTCTTCGTCACCTACGCCAACATCGAGGGCTTCCGGCCGGAGTGGGGCCGGGCCGTCGAGCCGGCGGCGCCGCTCGACCGGTGGCTCGTCGCACGAACCGGGGAGTTCGTGGACGAGGCGACTGCTGCCTACGAGTCGTTCTTGACCGTCGACGTGATCAGCGCATTCGACCGCTTCGTGGACGACCTCTCGAACTGGTACATCCGGCGCTCGCGACGGCGCTTCTACTCGTTCGACGAGGGCGCCTTCGCCACGCTCTGGCATGCCCTCGTGCAGTCGCTGCGCGTGATCGCGCCCGTGATGCCGTTCCTGGCCGAGCATCTGTGGGACGTGCTCGTGCGCGGTTCGGTGGAGGGCGCGCCCGAGTCGGTGCACCTCGCCGGCTGGCCCGACCCCGGTGACCCGGATCAGGCGCTGCTGGGCGAGGTGGCGGAGACGCGGCGCGTCGTCGAGCTCGGTCGCCAGGCACGCTCGGCGTCCGGGCTGAAACTGCGCCAGCCCCTGCGCCGGCTGATCGTCCAGGGCGCACGGCTCTCGGACGAGCACGTCACCGAGGTGCGAGAGGAGCTGCGGGTGAAGGAGGTCGAGCAGGGCGAGGTCGAGGCGGAGGAGCTCGTCGTGCGGCCCAACCTTCCCGTGCTCGGGCCGAAGCTCGGCGGCGAGCTCGGAGCCGTGCGCGCGGCGCTCGCAGCCGGCGAGTTCGAGCAGTCGAACGGCGGCTTCCGGGTCGCCGGCCACGAGCTCGGGCCGGACGAGGTGCTGGTGGAGCGCCGCGGCAAGGAAGGCTGGGAGCTCGTCTCGGAGGACGGGGTCACCGTCGCGCTCGACACGCGCCTCGACGACGAACTGCTGCTCGAGGGCCGCGTGCTCGACCTGATCCACCGCCTGAACTCGATGCGGCGCGAGGCCGGCCTCGAGCTGACCGACCGGATCGCGGTCACCCTGCCGGTGGGAGACGCCGACCTGCTCGAGCAGCATGCAGAGTGGATCAAGAACGAGGTGCTGGCGGTGTCGATCGAAGCGGACGGCGGCTCGACCGAGCCGCAGATCGAGAAGGCCGCCTAGTTCTGCGCGTCCGCGAGCGCGAGCTCGCGGCGAAGCTCGACCGGGAGGCGGAAGACCACGTCCTCCTCGATCGACCTGACGGGCTCGATCGACTCGACGCCGCGCGCGCGGAACCAGTCGCACACGCGCGTAACAAGCGTCTCCGGCGCCGAGGCCCCCGAGGTGATCCCGACGGTCTCGACGCCGTCGAGCCACGACTCCTCGATGTCCGTCTCGTCGTCGATCAGGTGTGCCGCCACGCCGCCGGCGCGCGCGACCTCGACGAGCCGGTTCGAGTTGGACGAGTTCCGCGACCCGATCACGAGCAGCAGGTCGATCTGCGCCAGCAGGTCCTTGACCGCCCACTGCCGGTTGGAGGTCGCGTAACAGATGTCGTCCCGCTTCGGCGCCCGGATCGCCGGGAACCGCCGGCGCAGCACCGCGATGATCTCGGACGTCTCGTCGACCGAGAGCGTCGTCTGCGTGATGTAGGCGACGCGCTCGGGATCGGCGAACTCGACGCGCTCGGCATCCTCGACCGTCTGGATCAGCACGATCGCGTCCGGCGCCTCGCCCGTCGTTCCCACCACCTCTTCGTGGTCCTCGTGGCCGATCAGCGCGATCTCATACCCCTCGGCTGCGTACCGTCGCGCCTCCACGTGCACCTTCGTCACCAACGGGCAGGTGGCGTCGATCGTGTTTAGGCGCCGCGTCTTCGCGTTCTCATAGACCGAGGGCGCGACGCCGTGCGCCGACAGGACGACCGTCGCCCCTTCGGGCACCTCGGTCTCGCTCTCGACGAAGATCGCGCCCCGTCCCTCGAGCTCGCGGACGACATGGGCGTTGTGCACGATCTGCTTCCGCACGTAGACCGGCGGGCCGTGGAGGTCGAGCAGCCGCTCGACGGTGTCGACGGCGCGCTCGACCCCGGCGCAGTAGCCGCGGGGCGACGCCAGGAGGACGCGCTTCACCACACGGGCATCGTAGCCCGGACCTATTTTCCCGCTTACAAAGATGGGCCGGTCGGCCTATTGGAATCTGGCCCATCTGGGGGTAGCGTCCCTCCCACTGGGCGACGCGAACCGCGGTGCGCGTACCTGGCCACGATCCGCGGTGAGCACTGGGGAGCGCCCGCCGCACCGACCCCCCCGAGCGGCGGGCCTCCCTCGTATACCTACGCCGGCTCCGGGCCGTATCATCGGGTGCAGCCCAGTGGCGTCGATCAGCGTGTCCATCACCGCGCCGCCGCACGCTGCGGCCCTCGTCGGCTACCTGCTGCTCGGCGCCGCGGCGGCCATCTTTGCCGTCGCGGTCGTGATGCTGGTCGTCTACCGGCGCCGTACGTCGGCCGAGACGGTCACACCAGAGCAAGAGCCAGGCCGGGAGCCGCCCGGCCCGGCAAGCCTCGACACGATCACGTCGCTCTCAACGGGACTGGCCCACGCCGATGACCCCGAGTCGATCGCGCGGGTCCTCCTCGACGAGGTGGCCGCGCACCTGAAGTCCGACTTCGCGGCGGTCATGCTCATCTCCGAGGACCGGAAGGAGGCGACCGGCCTCCACGCGAGGGACCGCGGCGCGGACGTGGACTGGTGGCCGACGCTCCGGATCGACCTCGAGCACGAGCCGTCCGCCGTCGCGAGCGTCGCCTTCGAAGCCGCGCCGCTGACGATCTACGACGTCGAGTCCTCGCCAAGGGTGAACCGACGTGTCGCGGAGCGCGTGGGAGCGAGAAGCGCTGCCTTCGTGCCGCTCATCTCCGGCGAGCGCGTGATCGCCGTGCTGATCGCGGCGACGACGAAGGAGCGGCGGGCCTTCCCTGCCGAGGAGATCACGCTGCTCCAGGCGCTGGCGGCCGAATCGGCGTTGGCCATGGAGCGAACGAACTCGGCGTCGCAACTCGAGGAAGCACTGGCGCGCGAGCGCCTGGTCGCAGAGATCGGGCGGAAGGTCCGGTCGGAGCACGACACGGAGGCTCTCCTCGGCATTGCCGTGGAGGAGGTGGGGAAGGCGCTCGGCCTGCAGCGGTGCATCGTCCGGCTCGGGGAGCGTGGCGCGTCGACTTCCGTTCCAGCCGAGTGGGACGCGGAGGGCGTGGCGCCGATCGGAAGCGCCGCCGCGGAGCTGCCGGTCCCGAACCTGGCGATCCGCGAGCGCCGGACGATCGCCATCACCGATGTCACCGAGGCTTCGGAGCTCGCGGACCCCGAGCTCGGCAGCGTCGAGCTCCTCGTCGAGCGCGACACACGATCCGTGCTCGCCGTGCCGATCTTCGTCTTCGAGCGGACGATCGGCGCGCTCGTGCTTCACCGCGAGCAGGCGGAGCCCTGGTCACCGACCGACGCCGCACTCGCGGAGTCGGTCGCGCGTGAGATCGGGCTCGCGCTCCACACGGCGCAGCTCCTCGAGGAAAACCGGAAGCGCCTCGCGCGCCAGGCGACGCTGGTGCAGGCCGCGCAGGCGATGACGAGCGAGCTGCGGGTCGAGACGGTGCTGCAGCGGCTCGTGGTCGAGGTGACGAAACTCCTCGACGCGGACGCTGCCGACTGCTACCTGCTCGACACGCGCCGCGGGATGCTCCGCTGCGCCGCGGTCTACGGCCTGCCGGCCGAGCTGATCGAGTTCGAGTTCAAGGCGGACGAGGCGCTCGCCGGAGAGGCGATGCGCCGCGGCCAGGGCACCATGTCGAGCGAATACGCCGCGCTCGGCGCGCCCCATCCCGTGTACGAGGAGTTCGCCGCCGCGATGGTCGCCCCGATGACCTGGTGGGGCGAGGTGCGCGGCGTGATCGGGGTCGGCACGCGCGACACGAGCCGCAGCTGGAGCCCCGAGGACCTCGAAGTGCTCGAGGCCTTCGCCAGCCTCGGCTCGGTCGCCCTGCGCAACGTCGCGAGCATCGAGCAGAGCGCGCGCCAGGTCCGGATCCAGCGAGGCTTCTTCGGCATCGCCTCGGCGCTCGCGCAGCCGCTCTCGCTCAGCGAGACGCTCGGCGCCGTCGCCCAGGCGGCGAGCGAAGCCCTCGGCGGCTCGTTCTCGGCGGTGCTGATGCCGCAGCCGAAGGAGCTCCGCCTGGTCGGCAGGCACGAGCTTCCCGAGCCTCTCGAGGTCTTCCTGGCCGACGGTCTGCCGGGAACGGGGCCGCTCGTGGAGTCGGCGAGGCGAGGGCGCGTCGTGGCCGCACCGAACGTCGCCTCCGACGACCGATTCGGAGCTGACTGGACGGCCGTTGCCGACGAGGCGGGCTTTGCCTCCCTCCTCGCCGTTCCCGTCGAGGCCCCGAGACGGGCCGGGCCCGGCCTCGGCCTCGTGTTCTTCGCCCAGGAGCAGTCCTTCTCGGACGACGAGATCGAGCTCGCCCACAACCTGGCCGGCGCCGCGCGCGGTGCGCTCGAGCGGGCCGAGCTGTACGAGGTCGAACGGAAGTCCCGCGCGATCGCGCAGCAGCTCGCCCGCGCCGGCACGCACCTCGCGAGCCAGCTCGAGCCGGAGTTGATCCTCGAGGAGATCGTCCAGCAGGCGCCCGAGCTCGTCGGCGCCGATGCAGCCGTCGTGAGCGTGCTCGAGGGCGAGGAGCTCGTCGTGAGCGCGGCCCACGGAGACGGGACCGAAGAGGCGCTCGGCACGCGGGCCTCGGCCGTCGGTGAGCTTGCCGGCGAGGTGGCGAACACTCGCGCCCTGGTCGCGCTCGGCGAGGTCGAAGGGCTGATGGCGGCGTCGGATCCGCTGCTGGAGCGCGGTCATCGGGCCTTCCTCGGCGCGCCGCTCGTCGGCCCGGAGGGCACCGTGCAGGGCGTGCTCGCCGTCTACGCGCGCGAGCCGCGGACCTGGCGCGAGGAGGAGGTCGAGGCGATCGCCGCACTGGCCGGGAACGCCTCGGCATTCCTCTCGAACGCCCAGCTCTACCAGCGGGTCGTGCTCGAGCAGGAGCGGAGCATGGCGATCCTCGGCAACGTCGCGGACGGCATCGTCGCCGTCGACCGCGACGGGAACGTCGTGCTGTGGAACCCGGCAGCCGAGGAGATCACGGGCGTGCCCGCCTCGGAGGCGCTCGGGCGCGCGCCGTCGGACGTCCTTCAGCGGAGCCTCGATCCGGACGAGACCTCCGAGGAAGGACGGGGGCTGATCCAGATCCAGCGCGGCAGCGAGGAGATCTGGCTGTCCGTGAGCGAGGCCGTGATGCGCGACCCGGCGGGCGCGGTTGCCGGCCGGATCTACGCGTTCCGGAACGTGTCCTCGGACCGCCTCGTGGAGCAGCTGAAGTCGGGGTTCGTGTCGACCGTCTCCCACGAGCTCCGCGCGCCGCTGACGTCGATCTATGGCTTCGCCGAGACGCTGCTCCGCGAAGACGTCGCCTTCGGCGACGATGAGCGTCGGACCTTCCTCAGCTACATCGCGACCGAGGCGGAACGGCTGACGGGCATCGTCGACGCCCTGCTCAGCGTCGCGCAGCTGGAGGCGGGGGACCTCCAGGTCCAGCTCGAGTCGACGGATCTTCGAGATGTGGTGACGGACGTGGTCTCGAACGTCCAGCGCGAGGTCGTCAACGGGCGTCGCTTCGTGATCGACGTGCCCGAGGAGCCGCTCGATGCAAGCGCCGACCGCGATAAGGTGCGCCAGATCCTCACCAACCTCCTCGACAACGCCGTCAAGTTCTCGCCGCACGGTGGGACGGTCACGGTGGCTGCGAGGCGCACGCCCGATGCCGTCCAGGTTCGCGTCGCGGACGAGGGCTCCGGCGTCCCCAGCGGGGAGCAGGAGCGCATCTTCCGAAAGTTCTACCGTGCGGATCCAGCCGGTCCGGATTCGGGCGGAACCGGCCTCGGCCTCTTCATTGCCCGCGGTCTCGCGACGGCGATGGGGGGCCGGCTGTGGGTCGATCCAGGCGCCGGCCACGGCGCGAGCTTCGTCTTCGAGCTCCCGACAGGGACGCGTGTGGGCGAGTGACCAGCCGAGTCCGCGGGTATACAGAGGGCCGAGCGTGACAAAGGTCCTGGTAGTAGACGACGAGCCGCCGATCCGGCTTCTATGCCGGGTCAACCTCGAGGCCGAGGGGATGGAGGTGCTCGAGGCCGCGGACGGCGAGGAGGGACTGATGACGGCGCGCGCCGAGCTGCCCGACGTCGTGCTGCTCGACGTGATGATGCCGGGCATGGACGGCTGGCAGGTCGCCGAGCGCCTCTTCGAGAGCGAGGAGACGAACCAGATCCCGCTCGTGTTCCTGACCGCCCGCGCGGAGCTCCGCGACCGGGCGAGGGGGCTCGAGCTCGGCGGCGTCGACTACATCACGAAGCCGTTCAACCCGGTCGAGCTCGCGTCGGTCGTCGAGGGGCTGCTCGATCGCGTCCGGCGCGGCGAGCGCGACGACCTACGGCGCGAGAAGATCGCTGAGCTGCGCGAGCTGCTCGTCGAGTAGGGCGGTCAGCTGCCGGAGAAGTCGGCGGTGGCGACCCGCGCGCCCGAGTAGCCGCTCATGTGCCCGATCGCGATGCCGACTCCGACCCGCCGGAAGCCCGGCCGCAGCATCGTCGCCCGGTGGGGCGGGCTCGCCATCCACATGGCCACGATCGCCTGCGCGGTCCCGGCGGAGCCGACGCCCCAGGCGATCGTCTCGCCGAGAGTGCGTCCACGGACGCCGTGCGCCCGCAGCCGCCGGTACCAGTTGCCGTGGGTGAACGAGCCGCTGCGCGCCATGGCCGCCGAATGCGCATCCGCCGCGCGCTGGAGCCTGGCGCCGATCCTGAGCGGCGGCGCGCCGTTTGCGGCCCGTGCAGCGTTGATTGCAGCCAGCAGACTCTGCTCCTGAGCACTGAGCGTCGAAACGCTCGTGGCCCCAACCAGTTCGGCAGGCGATGCGCTGGGCGAAAGAAGAAGCGCGACCACCGCGACCGTCAGGGCGAAGGGTGTGCGGCCCCCCCGCACGAGGGCGGCAGTGTTACATACGCCGCGGACGGCGCATCACCCGAATGGGTGAGGCTTCACATCTTCTTTACCTTGCGGTTTGAGCCAGAGAAATCCCTGCAAGGACGACGATTCCGCCGATCAGCTGGGCCGCCGTGAGCGCTTCTCCGAGCCATGCGTAGGCAAATGCCGTGGCGGCGACTGGCTCGAACATGGCGGTGATCGCGGCTCGTGAAGCCGGGATGTGACGAAGCGACGCGGCCAGCAGCGCGAACGGGATGATCGTCCCCAGGACGACCATCCAGGCCATCAACAGCCACACCGGAAGGGAGATGTCGTCGAGGCGTCCGAGCAGCGACACCGTGTCGTCCACGCGGTCGAGTGGGAACGTCCAGAGCGGTTGGACCACCGCCCAGAAGACCGTCGCCAGCAGGAAGCCGTAACAGACGAGCGAGACCGGGTCGCGGCGGCGAACCGCGCGTTCCGCGGAGAGGACGTAGATGGAGAATGTGATCGCCGAGCCGATCGCGGCGGCGACGCCGACGCGGTCGAGCGTCAGCCCTTCCCAGAGCTGCACGAGCAGCGCCACCCCGACGATCGAGAGGCAGAGCGCGGCCCAGATCCGTCGCCGGACCGGCTCGTGGTAGACGAAGCGGGCCCAGAGCGCGACGAGCACGGGCGCGACGTACTGGATCAGCAGCGCCACGCCGATGTCCAGACGGCTGATCGCCACGAAGTAGAACCACTGCACGAGCGCGAGTCCGAGCACGCCGAACGTCACGAGCACCGGCAGCTCCTCCCGCCGGACCCGAAGGCTCCCGGGTCGCGCCAGCGCCAGGACGACGAAGAGGATCGCGAAGGCGCCCGTCGTCCGGACCTCGGTCAGCCGTTGGGCGGGGACGCCGCCGGACTCGATGATCACCTTCGAGATCACGCCGTTCACGGCCCAGAGCGCGGCGGCTGTGAGCGCCATGGCATAGCCGAGCCTCGGATGCCGCGCTGACTCGGCCACGGGCCCGAGCCTAACGGCGAGCAGGAACGCGGCGGCGCGGCTCTACACTAGGAAGCCGGGACGTAGCGCAGCCTGGTTAGCGCGCCTGCTTTGGGAGCAGGAGGTCGCCGGTTCGAATCCGGCCGTCCCGACCTCTCAGGCTCGTTCCTCGTGCTCCCAGAAGAGGAGCACGAAGTACGGCAGGCCGCCGCTTCTCGTCGGGCCGACGCGGTACTCGACCGGCACCAGGGTTCCGTCTCGCCGCCTGAGCTCGGTCACAGCGTGCACCAGGGTGCCCGCCTCCATCTCCTCGAGCCGCGAGGAAACGACGCTCGCGTCGGCCGCCAGGTCGGCCGGCCCTCGCTGCAGGAGCTCCTCGCGGGTGTAGCCCGTCAGCCGGCACGCCTCGCGGTTGGCAGCGAGGTACCGGCCCTTTTCGTCGAGGACGATCGCACCAACATGGGCATGCTCGAGCGCTTCCCCGAGCAAGGTCTCCTGAACGGCGTCCGGTTCCGTACCCACCTGCAAGCTGAGCATTCGCGCGCTCCCTCACCCTGCCAGCGGCGCCTCCGAGCTTCAATAGGCCGATCGGCCCATTTTCGGCGTCGACGACCCCACGCGCTCCTCCTCGCCGAGGAAGCGGAAGAAGAAGAACGCGAAGATCGCGAAGAAGACGATCGCCTGCTCGACCGACATCGTCACCCCCGCGATCTGCTGGTCGGTTTCCGCCGACAGCCCCCAGAGGCGGTCGGCCTCCACGTACCAGTCGTAGGCGGGGTTGGGGACGAGCGCGAGCAGCAGCCCGATCGGGCTCGCGAGGACGAAGGCGGCGAAGAGGTACAGCGCCCGCCCCGCGCTCGAGACCCGGTGTGGCACGTCCTGGAAGACTGGCCACCAGAGGAGCGTGCCGGCGGCGAGATAGCACACGTGCTCGAGGTGGATCAGCGCGAAGCTGCGGAGGGCGGCGTCGTACAGAACCGGCAGATGCCAGAGGAAGTACATCGCAAGCCAGATCGCGAGCGCGACGGGCGGCCTGGTGAGGGTCCGGGCGCCGGGGAGACGTGCAAGCTCGGTGGCGATTGCCGGCGGGATGCCGACGACGAGCAGCGCGGGGGCCCACTCGGCCAGGACGACGTTCTGCAACAGGTGCGCCGAGAGGAGGTGGTACGTCATCGCGTCGAGCGGGCTGACGGCGGTGACGAGGAGCAGTCCGCAACCGGTCCCGAACGAGGCGACGCGCCACCATTCGGGCCTGTGCGTCCGCGCCCAGAGGATGTAGACGGCGGCGAGGCCGAGCACCGGAATCGTGGCCTCGGGATGGAGCGTCCAGGTGTAGGGATCCCGGTGGTCGATCCCGCTACGCTAGCCGCGCGCGGGCGTAGCTCAATGGTAGAGCCCTAGCCTTCCAAGCTAGTTATGCGGGTTCGATTCCCGCCGCCCGCTTGTCAGGCGTCGGAGAGCTCGACGCGCTCGATCGTCACGGGCGTCCTCGGGCGATCGTTCGCGTCGCGGTCGACCCCGGAGATCCGGTCGACGACGTCCATCCCCGAGGTGACCTTGCCGAAGACGGTGTGCTTGCCGTCGAGCCAAGGCGTCTCCTCGGCCGTGACGATGAAGAACTGGCTGCCGTTCGTGTTCGGGCCGGCGTTCGCCATCGCGAGCGCGCCGCGGGCGACGCGATGCTGGTTGAACTCGTCCTCGAACTGGTACCCGGGCCCGCCCATCCCGGTGCCGGTCGGATCCCCGCCCTGGATCATGAAGTCGGGGATCACCCGGTGGAAGATGACGCCCTCGTAGAAGCCGTCGCCGGCGAGCTTGACGAAGTTCTCCACCGTCTTCGGCGCGTCGTCCGGGTAGAGCTCGAGCTCGATCAGGCCCTCGCTCGTGTGCAGGGTCGCTGTGCTCACGAGATGCTGTCGGCGAGCGGCTCGATCGCCCCCGCCGTCGGAGCCAGTTCTCCGGATTCGAGCTTCGCAGCCACGTCGCCGAGCAGCTTACGGGCTTCCGTCACCTGGTCGGGCCGCAGGAGCGTGTTCACCGTGGCCTCGACTCGGTCGTCCGAGGCGACGAGCTCGAGCGAGACGGTGGCGAGGTCGCGCCGGGGGACGTACGCGTCCGCCGCGACACCGACGCGGACGATCAGCACGCGCCCGTCGGGGAGGGAGACCTCGCGTTCGACGGGTCCCTTGCGCAGCGTCACGGCCGCATTTCATCATTGCGGGCGCTCGACCGTCCGACCGAGCCGCGATCCTGCACCCGAGTGAGCACGCCTGAGCGGATCGTGACCGTCCGCCCGCGGACGGTTCTCGCCGTGATCGGGATCATCCTGGGCGTCGCGATCGTCCTCGAAGTGATCTGGATCTCGCGGCAGGTCCTGACGTGGATGCTGGTGGCGCTGTTCCTCGCGCTCGCGCTCAACCCGGCGGTGGACGCGCTCGAGCGGCGCGGTCTGCGGCGCGGGTACGCCGCCGCGATCGCGTTCCTCGCCGTGATCGCCGGGCTGGTCGCGATCGGCGCGCTCTTCATTCCCACGCTCGTGAACGAGACGCGCGGCTTCGCCACCGCGCTGCCCGACTACATCAACGACGTCTCAGAGGGACGCGGGCCGCTCGGCCGACTCTCGGAGAAGTACCAGGTCGCGGACCGGGTTCGCGAAGCGATCCAGAAGGGCGGCGGCGCCCAAAGCATCTTCGGGCTCTCCGGCACCGCCCTCGCGATCACGAAGAGCATCATCACCTTCATCGTCGCGACCGTGACGATTGCCTTCATGACGTTCTTCATGCTCCTCGAGGGGCCGGCGTGGATCGAGCGGCTCTACGCCTTGATCCCGGAGCGGAACCGCGACACCTGGCGCGACATCGGCAACCAGATCTACCGGACCGTCGGAGGCTACGTGACGGGAAATCTGTTCATCAGCGTGATCGCCGGCGCGTCGACGTCGATCGTGCTGCTGATCCTCGGCGTGCCGTACGCGGTTGCCCTCGGGCTCGTCGTCGCGATCCTCGACCTGATCCCGCTCGCGGGCGCCACGCTCGCCGCGATCATCGTCGGGTCGGTCGCCTTCATCCACTCGATCCCGGCCGGGATCATCGTGATCGTCTTCTTCATCGTCTACCAGCAGATCGAGAATCATCTGCTCCAGCCGCTCGTCTACAGCCGGACGGTGCAGCTGTCGCCGCTCGCGATCCTGATCTCGGTCCTGATCGGCGCGAAGGTCGCAGGTGTCCTCGGCGCGCTTGCAGCCATTCCCGTCGCCGGCACGATCCAGGTGCTGGTTCACGCGTGGCTGCAGTCGCGCCACCCGCAGGAGAGCCCAGGCGAGCCGGCGGCCGCTCCGTAGGCCATCCCCGGCGAATCACCCTTTTGGGGGGGTCCGCTCCGGAGCTCTGAACCGATGTTCACGACATGCGAGGGGGACTCGCAACCCTGGTTGCGCTGGTGGCGTTGGCCTCGTCCGTCGCCTCGTCGCATGCCGCGACAACCGACTCGCTCTCACGCCAGGTCGAGGCCCGGCTGAAGACCCTGAGCACGCCGTCGGCCGCGACAGGCACCTCGGCCCCGCAGAGCGGAAGCCGCGCCCAGTCGACGACCGCCGCCTTGGAGAGCGCCGTGGTCGAGCGCATCAACCTCGTCCGCCGCGGCCGCGGCCTGCGGCCGCTGCGCTGGAACCGGCGCCTCGCCACAGCGGCCGACTACCACTCGCGCGACATGGCTCAGAAGGGCTATTTCGAGCACGACAGCGC
This sequence comes from Gaiellaceae bacterium, assembly GCA_035605555.1. GTDB lineage: Bacteria > Actinomycetota > Thermoleophilia > Gaiellales > Gaiellaceae > JACDAN01. The sequence goes on along the minus strand of DASTHD010000056.1, from coordinate 20,016 downwards.
CAACGGGACGGCGTTCTGGCGACGCATCGAGCGCTTCTACCCCTCGCGTGGCTTCCGGTCCTGGACGGTCGGCGAGAACCTCCTCTGGGCGAGTGATACGTACGGCGCGTCGTTCGCGGTGCGGGAGTGGATGAACAGTCCGCCCCATCGGCAGAACCTGCTCTCGCGCGACTGGCGCGAGGTGGGGATCGGCGCCGTGACGGTTTCGTCGGCACCGGGCGCCTACAGCGGCCGGGCGGTCACGATCGTCACCGCGGACTTCGGCGCCAGAACCTAGCCCCAACGGGGGTACCCTTCCCCCTGAGCGCCCGTAGCTCAGTGGAAGAGCAGCGGACTTCTAATCCGCGGGTCGGAGGTTCGAATCCTCCCGGGCGCGCTTTTGTGCGGAGGGCTACCGCTCTGCGCGCTCGAGGCCGAGCCGGCGCAGCGAGCGCTCGACCTCGGGTACGCGTGGGCGGATGCGGTCGAAGTCCTGGCCGGAGAGCGAGAGGAGCCGCATCGGCGTACGCGCGACGACGGTGGCCGTCCGCTGTCCCGTCAGCACCAGTGCGATCTCGCCAAAGGTGTCGCCCGGCCCCAGGCCCTGCATCGTCTCGCCATCATCACCGAGGGCATCGGCCTCGCCCTCTTCGATCAGGTAGATGGCGGTTCCGTAGTCGTCGAGCGTGACGACGCTGGCGCCCGCTTCGATCTCGACCTCGTTCAGCGCGGCCGCAAGCTCGTCGAGCTCCGCAGCGGGAAGATCGGCGAAGACCGGAAACGCGGCGATCCGACTCGTATCCACGACCACCCTGGATCGTGCCACAGACCGTTTAGTCCGGCCGCCCGGGCGGTACCCCTAGACAAACGAGGAAAGGGGAGAAGATGACCGAGTTGAGCGGCAAGCGGATCGCGTTCCTCGCGACCGACATGGTGGAGCAGGTCGAGCTGACCGAGCCGTGGAAGGCGGTCGAGCAGGCCGGCGCGACGCCCGAGCTCGTTTCCCTGGAGGAAGGCGAGATCCAGGGCTTCAACCACTACGACAAGGCGAACACGTTCCCGGTCGACCGGACCGTCGAGGAGGCGAGTGTCAACGACTACGACGCGCTCGTCCTGCCGGGCGGCGTCGGCAATCCGGACACGCTGCGGATGCACGACAGCGCGGTGAGCTTCGTGCGGGGCTTCGTCGATGCGGGCAAGCCGATCGCCGTGATCTGCCACGGCCCCTGGACGCTCGTCGAGGCCGACGCCGTTCGCGGACGGACGATCACGTCCTGGCCGAGCCTCGAGACCGACATCCGGAACGCGGGCGGCAACTGGGTCGACGAAGAGGTTGTCGTCGACGACGGCCTGACCTCCAGCCGGAAGCCTGACGACCTGCCTGCGTTCTGCTCGACGTTCGTGCAGGAGTTCGCGAAGACGCCGGTCCGGGCGTAGGTGCCGGCGACGCTGCTGGACGTCGACGGCACGCTCGTCGACACGAACTACCACCACGCGCTGGCCTGGTACCGGGCCTTCCGCGCCCACGGGATCGCACTTCCCGTGTGGCGGATCCACCGTCACGTCGGCATGGGCGGGGACCAGCTCGTCCCCGCCCTCGTGCCGGGGATCGACCGTGAGCTCCACGAGGCGATCGAGCAGACGCGAAGCGAGCGCTACGCCGAGCTCCTGGACGAGGTGCAACCGCTCGACCAGGCACACGAGCTGATCCAGGAGCTGAAGGGGCGCGATGTGGGCGTCGTGCTCGCGAGCTCGTCGCCGCAGGACGAGCTCGACCACTACCTCGACCTGCTCGACGCACGCGACCTCGCGGACTCGTGGACGACGAAGGACGACGTGGACGCGACGAAGCCCGCGCCGGACCTCGTCGAGGCGGCGCTGGAGAAGGCCGGAACGCGCGAGGCCGTGATGGTGGGGGACGCCCCGTGGGACGTGAAGGCGGCGAATGCGGCCGGGATCCCGACCGTCTGCGTGATCACCGGCGGCTTCTCGCGCGCCGAGCTCGAGGACGCCGGCGCGGCAGTGGTTTACGAGAGCGTCGAGGAGCTGCGCGGGAAGCTCGACGAGACACCGCTATCCTTCTCCTAGCGCGGTGGCGGTAGCTCAGTTGGTAGAGCCCCGGGTTGTGGTCCCGGTGGTCGGGGGTTCGAGTCCCCTCCGCCACCCCTGAAGGTTCTCTCCAGCCGCGTGTTCCCCGGCCCCGCCTGGGCCGAGCTCGACGACGTCGAGTACTTCGAGCACCCGCTGACCGAGGAGCGGCCCGACGTCGAGGCGCTCGCAGTCGTGGCCGAGCCGGTCGACGACGCCATGCTCGAGCTGCTCCCGTCGCTGCGCGTCGTCGCGAACTACGGCGCGGGCTACGACCTGGTGGACGTGGACGCGGCGAGGCGGCGAGGCATCGTCGTGACGAACACACCCGGCGTGACCTCCGCCGCCACGGCCGATCTGACCATGGCGCTGTTGCTCGCCGTCCGGCGCCGGGTCGTCGCGGGCGACCGCTTCGTCCGCTCGGGCCGGTGGGGGAGCGGTTGGGCCGACGAGCCGCTCAAGGGCGACGAGCTGGCCGGCTCGACGCTCGGCATCGTCGGGCTCGGACGGATCGGCAACGCCGTGGCCCGGCGCGCCCGCGGTTTCGACGTCCGCGTGATCTACACACGGAGCCGGCCGGCCGACAGCCCCGAGCATCGCCCCCTCGACACGCTCCTCGCCGAGGCGGACATCGTCTCGCTGCACGTCCCGCTCACCGACGAGACCCGCGGCCTGATCGACGCGGAGAAGCTCGCGCTGATGCGCGACGGGGCTTGCCTGATCAACACCTCGCGCGGCCAGATCGTGGACGAGCCGGCCCTCGTCGCGGAGCTCGTGTCCGGTCGGCTTCAGGCGGGGCTCGATGTATTCGCCGAAGAGCCTCATGTCCCCGCCGAGCTTTTCGAGCTGCCGAACGTGGTCCTGACGCCCCACCTTGGCACGGCCACAGACGCGACGCGCGAGGCGATGACGCGCGTGCTGGTCGACAACCTGCTTGCAGTCGAGCGCGGGGAGCGACCCCCGAACGTCGTCTAGCGGCCCCAGTCCTCGGGCGGCTTGAAGCGGCCGGGCTTTGCGCTCCAGGTGTCGCGCTGCTCGACGACCCGCCCGTCCGGCCCGAATCGCAGGACAGCAGTCCCGACGATCGTCTCGTCGCTGCCCTGGAAGCGCACGATCCCCCAGTACTCGACGGCAGCGCGGTCGCCGTCGACGATCGGCTCGCCGAACCAGCACTGCGCCTCGTCCTGCTCCCGGAACGCCCACTCGGCGTAGGCGCGAGGCGCCTGCAGCTCGCGGAACGGCTCCGACCTGAAGCTGGCGTCTGCCGCGTAGACCTCGTCGAGCGGTCCCGGGTCGCCCGCGACCCACGCGGCCGTCCACGCCTCGACCCACGCCCGCGCGGCTGCCTCGGTTTCCACCCCGCTACTCTGATCCTTCCCGGCCCCGTAGCTCAGTGGATAGAGCGGCAGACTTCGAATCTGCGTGCGGAGGTTCGACTCCTCCCGGGGCCATTCCGGCCTCCTACCTGTCCTCCGGCCGTTATGACGATTCGCGGCGCTTCGCGAGCCGCCGCTGAGTGCGCTCGATCTCCTTCTCGGCGCGAAAGCTCGCGTCGACGAATGCGGTGACCGCCTCGGCCAGGACGGTCTCGACCTCTTCTCGGCTCATCTCGCCGATGAGGGCCCTGACGTTCTCGGGCTCGCCCTCGATCGTCGTGTCGCAGAGGAGGGAGAGACGCTCGCTGATCCCGGGCGGTAGTGCCACGGCGGGATAGTACGAACCGTTCAGGTCGCTCGCAGAGCGTCGATCGGCGCTGTGGGGACGATCCCTTCGACCTGGCGTGCCAGGTCCGCGTCCAGCGTCACGAGCGCGTCCGCCTGCAGCTTCGTCAGCGCGACGTACTCCGCGTCATAGGTCTCGGCCCATCCGAGCTCGTCGGCGAACCGCCAGGCCACGCGTCGAAGCACGGCGTCTCCGAGAAGGCGGATCTTGATCGCCTGGATGCGCGCGAGCCGGTCGAGTGCCACCTCCGCCTCGAGTTCCCCCGCGTGCACGGCCTGGTGGAGGGCCGACAGCGTCTGGGAACGCAGGAGCGTGGGTGCGAGGAGCTCGTGCTCGGCCGGCACCTCGTACCCCTCGGCGGCCAACTGGAGGACGACGCCGCAGTCGACGACGAACCTGGTCATGCGCCGCATCCTCTACCTTCTCAGTCCACGACTGGAGGAGGACCGATGAGCGGGTACGAGGTCGCGCACCTCGAAGACATCGACGAAGCCACCGACGGTCGCGAGCCGTGGCGGCCTGTCCGGCACCACCTCGGCATCACGGCCTTCGGCATCAACGCCTGGACCGGCCGAGAGGCAGGCGATCGGATCCTCAACGAGCACGACGAGGCGGACGACACGCAGGAGGAGCTGTACCTCGTCCACCAGGGGCGGGCGAAGTTCGAGCTGGACGGCGAGGACGTGGACGCGCCAGCCGGGACGTTCGTCTTCGCGCGGCCCGGGGTCAAGCGGACGGCGTTCGCGGAGGAGCCCGGCACGACGATCGTCGCGGTCGGGGGCACGCCGGGGGAGGCGTACCAGGCGAGCGGCTGGGAGGTCTGGGCGCCGTACAGGCTGTTGTACGAGGCAGGGGACTACGCAGCCGCAGCCGACGCCGCTCGGCCGACGGTCGAGGCGAATCCCCAGTACGCCCTGCCGATGTACAACCTGGCCTGCGTCGAGTCGCTCGCCGGACGGAAGGACGAGGCGATCGAGCATCTCCGCAGCGCGGTCGAACGGTCGGAGCAGCTGCGCGACTTTGCGAAGGAGGACTCGGACCTGGATCCGATCCGGCAGGAGCCGGCCGTCAAAGAGCTGCTCGGCAGCTAGCGGTAGGTCTCGATCAGCGCGCCGCCCATCGCCTTCGCGCGTTGTGCCGCCTCCGCGTCGCCCTCCGCTGCGGCGACGATCGAGCCCTTCATCAGGATGTGCCACGAGTGGGCGAAGGTCTCCGGTTCGCGGAGGCCGGCCTCTGCGGCGAGCGTCGCGAGGAACGCGCGGATGTTGGCGAGGTGGAGCACGCTGGCCCGCCCGATCGGGTGGTCACCGTCGGCCCACTCGAGCATCACGTTGATGAACGAGCAGCCCTCGAAGTCCGCCCGACGGAACCACTCGTCGAAGGCGTCGAAGATCGCGAGCAGCTGTCCCTCCGGGTCCAACGCCCGCGCCCTCGCCTCGCGCTCGACCCACTCGCGGGTCCAGAGCTGCTCGCGACGGTCGAGGAACGCCAGCACGAGCTCGTCCTTCGAGGCGAAGTGCCGGTAGAGCGTGGCTTTGGCGACGTCCGCCCGCTCCCGGATCTCATCGATCCCGACGGCGCGGATCCCGCGGTGCGAAAAGAGCTCGTATGCACTCTCGAGGATGCGCTCGCGTGCACTCGGCGCCGGCAGCGGAAGCGCTTCGGCCATCAATCGAGTCTAGCTGCAGACAGAACGGTCTCCCCGCACGGCCCCGGCGGCTCTCTTCGGCCGCTCTATCCTTCAGTCACGCGGGCGTGGCGGAACTGGTAGACGCGGCGGGTTTAGGTCCCGTTGGATCGCAAGATCCTTAGAGGTTCAAGTCCTCTCGCCCGCATGGTCACGTGTGAACGAGCCTCCTTGTGGGTACAGACGTGGGGCAAGCAAGCCTTCCCGGCGTCCTAGGAAAGGAGGGCGAGATGTATATCGGTGGTGGGGTGATTCTGCTCATCCTGCTCATCCTGCTGATCGTCTGGCTCTTCTAGCCGGGTCGGCAGGGGATTAGTCCGACTGAAATCGGCGGTCCCCGGGGCACTGCGGCGGCCCGGGGGACTGCTGGCACAATGGCCGTCCTGTGAAGGCCACGGTCGAAGAGCTCCCCGAGAGCAAGGTCCGCATGACCGTCGAGGTGCCGAGCGGCGACGTCGAGCACGCGATCGACCACGCCGCCTCCGACCTCGCCGGCAGCCTGAGGATCCCTGGGTTCCGCAAGGGCAAGGTGCCGATGCCGGTGCTGCTCGCGCGGGTCGGGAAGGACCGCCTGTACCAGGAGGCGGTCGACAGCCACATCGGCGGCTGGTTCCGCGCGGCGCTGCGCGGCACGAACGTGCGGCCGGTGCAGGCACCCGAATACGAGTACGAGCTCCCGGACTCGCCGTCGGACAGCTTCCAGTTCACGGCGACCGTCCCGGTCCAGCCGACGCCCGAGCTGCCCGACTGGTCGGCACTCGAAGTCCCGCGCTCCGATCCCGACGTACCGCAGGAGCTGATCGACGCGGAGCTCGAGGTCCTGCGCTCCACCGTCGCCGATCTCGCCCCGGTCGAGGGGCGGCCGGCGCAGGAGGGCGACGTCGTCGTCGTCGACCTGGTCTCCGACGACGGCGAGGCGCAGCGCGACTACGTCGCCGAGCTCGGCTCCGGACGACTGCTCCCCGAGATCGAGCGGGGCCTCCTGGGGATGGAGGCAGGAGCAGAGAAGCCGATCTCCTACGTGCTGCCGGACGGGTCCGAGGCCGGCGTCACGGCGCACATGAACGAGATCAAGGAGAAGGTGCTCCCGCCGCTGGACGACGAGCTCGCCCAGGCGGCCACCGAGTTCGAGACAATCGAGGACCTCACGGACGAGATCCGGGAGCGACTTGGCGCGCAGCTCGAGGAGGAGATCGACTCGCAGTTCCGCACGGCCGCCGTGGATGCCCTCGTCGAGGAGACCGACCTCGACGTCGCCGACAGCCTCGTCCAGTCGCGCGCGGTCGACCTCTGGAACGGGCTCGTCCGGTCGCTCGAGCGCCGCGGGATCAGTGCGGAGGCCTACCTCCAGCTGAGCGGCCGCTCGCCCCAGGAGATCCAGGCCGACATCGAGAACGAGGCGCGCCAGTCGCTGGCGCGTGAGATCGTGCTCGACGCGGCCGCCGAGCAGCTCGGGCTCGAGGTCGCCGACGACGAGGTCGACGAGCTGATCCGCGACCAGGCCGAGGGCGAGGACGCCGACGAGCTGATCCAGCAGGTTCGCGACGCCGGCCGCTACGAGGCCCTGCGCGCCGACCTCCGGCTGCGCAAGGCGCTCGACCGCATCGCGGCCGAGGTGCAGAGGATTCCCGTGGAGCTCGCCCGCGCCCGCGAGGAGCTCTGGACACCCGAGAAGGAAAAACCCGAAACCGCTACGAAGTTGTGGACCCCCGGCAGCAAGGAGCCTTCATGAGCCCGCTAGTCCCGATGGTGATCGAGCAGACGTCGCGCGGTGAGCGTGCCTTCGACATCTACTCGCGCCTGCTCAACGAGCGCATCATCTTCCTCGGCACGCCGATCGACGATCAGATCGCGAACTTGATCATCGCCCAGCTGCTGCACCTCGAGTCAGAGGACCCCGACAAGGACATCGCCCTGTACGTGAACTCGCCGGGCGGCGATGTCTACGCGGGCCTCGCCGTCTACGACACGATGCAGTTCATCAAGCCGGACGTGCAGACGATCTGCGTCGGGATCGCGATGTCGATGGGAGCGCTGCTCCTCGCGGGCGGCGCGAAAGGGAAGCGGATGGCGCTGCCGAACGCCAAGATCCTGATCCACCAGGTCTGGACGCCGTCCGGCCCCGGTGGGCAGGCCGCAGACATCGAAATCCGCGCACGGGAGACCCTGAACTTGAAGCGACGTCTGGAAGAGATCCTCGCCGACCACACAGAGCAGGATCTCGAGAAAATCGGCCGCGATACCGACCGCGACTACTTCATGTCGGCGCAAGAGGCGAAGGATTACGGCATCATCGACACCGTGATCTCCAGCCGGGATTCGACGAAGGACTAGCACCCTTGGCGATTTCGGAGTACAAGGAGAGCTAGGGTGGCGCGGGCGAGCGACGGGAACGAACAGCTTCTCTGCAGTTTCTGCGGGAAGTCGCAGCGGCAGGTCAAGAAGCTGATCGCCGGACCGGGCGTCTACATCTGCGACGAGTGCATCGATCTCTGCAACGAGATCATCGACGAGGAGCTCACCGCTCCCTCGCAGCTCGACCTCGAGAACCTGCCGCGGCCGCGGGACATCTACTCCGTCCTGAACGACTACGTCGTCAGCCAGGAGGAAGCGAAGCGGACGCTCGCCGTCGCGGTCTACAACCACTACAAGCGCGTCCAGATGGGCTCGGAGGACTCGGACGTCGAGCTCCAGAAGTCCAACATCCTGCTGCTCGGCCCGACCGGCTGCGGCAAGACGTTGCTGGCACAGACGCTCGCGCGGATCCTGAACGTCCCGTTCGCGATCGCCGACGCGACGGCGCTGACCGAAGCCGGATACGTCGGTGAGGACGTCGAGAACATCCTCCTCAAGCTGATCCAGGCCGCGGACTTCGACATAAAGAAGGCCGAGACCGGGATCATCTACATCGACGAGGTCGACAAGATCGCGCGGAAGGCGGACAACCCGTCGATCACGCGCGACGTGTCGGGTGAAGGCGTCCAGCAGGCACTCCTGAAGATCCTCGAGGGGACCGTCGCCTCGGTGCCGCCGCAGGGAGGCCGGAAGCACCCGCACCAGGAGTTCCTCTCGATCGACACGACGAACATCCTTTTCATCTGCGGCGGCGCGTTCGCCGGGCTGGAGAAGATCGTCGGCCGGCGGATCGGCAAGAACGCCGTCGGGTTCGGGGCGGACATTCGCTCACGGCACGACGCCGAGACGAGCGAGATGCTCACCCAGGTGATGCCGGAGGATCTGCTCGCCTACGGCTTGATCCCCGAGTTCATCGGTCGGCTTCCGGTCGTGTCGGCCGTGCACCAGCTCCAGCGCGAAGACCTCGTGCAGATCCTCGTCGAGCCGCGCAACGCGCTGATCAAGCAGTACCAGCGCTTCTTCGGTTACGACTCGATCGAGCTCGTCTTCACGGACGACGCGCTGTGGTCGATCGCGGACAAGGCGCTCGAACGCGAGACCGGCGCCCGTGGGTTGCGGTCGATCATCGAGACGGCGCTCCTCGACGTCATGTTCGAGCTGCCGTCGCGCAAGGACGTCTCCAAGTGCGTCATCACCAAGGAGACGATCGAGAAGGGGCTCAAGCCGACGCTCGTCACGAGCGCCGGCGACACCGCCGACGAGGCGGACGAGCTCTTGGCCGAAGAGTCGGCCTAGCGGCTCTGCCTATACTGGGCGCATAGTCGCTGCCTGACCACATCCGGCTTTCTCCGCGCGACCTGACGGTCGGCGCCGGTTCGACGCGCGACGATCAGCAAGACTCACGAGCCGAGATGGACACGCTCTACAACCCCAGAGGCGTCGAGGAACGGTGGCAGCAGACGTGGGAGGGCGAGGGCCTCTACCACGCCGATCCGGACGCGCCGGGTGAGCCGTACTCGATCGCGCTCCCGCCGCCGAACGTGACCGGCAACCTGCACATGGGGCACGCGCTGAACGCGTCGACGCAGGACGTCCTGATCCGCTGGCACCGGATGCGCGGCTTCAACGTGCTCTGGCAGCCGGGCTACGACCACGCGTCGATCTCGGTGCATGCCGTGATCGAGCGCCAGCTGCTCGCGGAGGGCACGAACCGGTTCGAGCTCGGTCGCGAGGCATTCGTCGAGCGCACCTGGCGGTGGCTCGAGCAGTACGGCGGGATCATCATGGACCAGCTCCGGAAACTCGGCGCGTCGCTGGACTACTCGCGCGAGCGGTTCACGATGGACCCCGAGTACATCCGCGCCGTCTATCGCTTCTTCGTGCATCTGCACGAGCGCGGCTGGGTGTACAAGGACAACCGGATCGTGAACTGGTGCCCCGGCTGCCGGACGTCGGTGTCGGACCTCGAGGTCGCCTACCGCGATGTCGACGACGCGCTGACGACCGCGCGCTACCCGCTGGCCGACGGCTCCGGCTCGATCTCGGTCGCCACGGTGCGGCCGGCGACGATCCTCGGCGACGTCGCCGTGGCGGTCCACCCGGAGGACGACCGCTATCGCGACCTCGTAGGCAATGAGGCCGTGGTGCCCTACGTCGAGCGCCGGGTGCCGATCATCGCCGACGAACGGGTCGATCCCTCCTTCGGCACCGGTGCGCTGAAGATCACGCCCGGACACGACGCGCTGGACTTCGAAATCGGCCGCGACCACGACCTGCCCGAGCTGACGGTGATCGGGCTGGACGGCCTGATGAACCAGAACGCCGGCGACCTCGCCGGCCTCACCCAGCAGAGGGCCGACGAGCGCATCCTCGACTGGCTGCGCGAACACGACCAACTCGAGCAGCGTGAGTCGTATCGCCACTCGGTCGGGCACTGCGACCGCTCCAAGGACCGGATCGAGCCGCTGATCACCGAACAGTGGTACGTGGACATGACGGAGCTCGCCAAGCCGGCCATCGACGCGATCCGGAACGGCTCCGTGAAGTTCACACCGTCGAACCAGGCGACCGTCGCGCTCGACTGGCTCGAGAACATCCGGCCCTGGAACGTCTCGCGCCAGCTCTGGTGGGGGCAGCGGATCCCGGCGTGGTACTGCCCGAACGGACACACCACCATCGCCGAGACCGAGCCCGAGGCCTGCGCCGAGTGCGGCTCCACGGAGCTCACCCAGGACGAGGACGTCTTCGACACGTGGTTCTCGTCCGCGCTCTGGCCGTTCGCGACGCTCGGGTGGCCCGAGCAGACGCGCGAGTACGAGGTCTACTACCCGACCGACGTCCTCTCGACGGCGCGCGACATCATCTTCCTCTGGGTCGCGCGGATGATGATGGTCGGCCAGGAGCTCACCGCCTCCATGCCGTTCCACGACGTGATCATCCACTCGCTCGTGCTGGCACCGGACGGCCGCCGGATGTCGAAGAGCCTCGGGACCGGCATCGAGCCGGACGAGGTGATCGAGGAGCACGGCGCCGACGCGACCCGGTACGGGCTCCTGAAGATGTCGTCCACGCAGGACGTGCGCTTCTCGCCCGGCTTCATCGAGGAGGGGCGCAAGCTCGCGAACAAGCTCTGGAACGTGGCGCGGCTGATCCTGACGAACGCCGGCGACACGCGGCCGGCGCTCGAGCCCCGGGACCTCGAGGAGCGCTGGATCCTCGCCCGGCTCGATGCGACCCGCGCGCAACTCGAGGAGCACTGGGACCGCTTCGAGTTCGCAGCCGGCGCGAACGCGCTCTACCACCTGACCTTCGACGACTTCTGCGACTGGTACGCCGAAGCGATCAAGCCGCGGCTCCAGGATCCCGAGGACGTTGCTGTGCGGGGTACGGCCCTCGCCACGCTGGAGCGGCTCCTCGCCCTCCTGCACCCGGTGATGCCGCACGTGACCGAGGAGATCTGGTCGCAGCTGCCCGACCGCGAGGCGCGCCTGATCGTGGCGCCCTGGCCGCAGCCGGACGGCCGGTTCGCCGGCGACCTCCATGCGCTCGACCGCGTCCAGGAGACGGCGGCGCTCTTCCGGCGGAGCGGGGTGGCCGCGAACCTCGACGGCGACGAGCGGCGCATCTTCGAGGCGGTCGTCAAACCCCAACGGGTCAAGGCCGACGGCGATGCCGGCGCCGAGATCGAGCGCCTCCGCAGGGAGATCGCGCGGGCCGAGGGGATGCTCGGCAACGAGCGCTTCGTCGAGCGCGCGCCGGCCGACGTGGTCGAGGCGGAGCGGGAGAAGCTCGCCCGCTACCGGCGTGAGCTCGAGGCTCTCAGCGGCTAGCACCGCCGGGCCGGCGACGGCGTGGATCGCCTCACTGAGCCCGTGGCCGGAGGAGTTCGGCCTCGACCGGATGCGGAGCCTGCTCGAGCGTCTGGGTCACCCCGAGCGCGCCTTTCCGGCGGTTCATGTTGTCGGGACGAACGGCAAGTCGACCGCGACGCGGGCGATCGCCGCTCTGTTGCGAGCGGAGGGGAGGAGGCCGGGCGCGTACACCTCGCCACACGTGAGCGGCTGGGCGGAGCGGATCTGGGTCGACGGCGCCGAGGCCGACTTCGAGGCGGCTGTGGCGCGGATTCGCCCCGCCGCGGAACTGCTGGGCGCCACGCAGTTCGAGGCCCTCACCGCGGCCGCGCTCGTCGAGTTCGAGGGGCGAGGCGTCGACGTTGCCGTCGTCGAGGCGGGGCTCGGCGGCCGCCTGGACGCGACGAACGTCGTCGACGCGGAGGTCGTCCTGCTGACGAACGTCTCGCTCGAGCACACCGAGGTGCTCGGCGAGACGCCGGAGGAGATCGCGCGGGAGAAGCTGGCGGTCGCTCATGCAGCCAGAGTAGTTGTCTTGCCGGACAACGGGTACCGAGAGCTCGTACCGGACAGCGCCGAAATCGTGACGGGAGGCGCACGCGAGGCGGCCGAAGCGTTCCTGGGTCGCCGCCTCCGGAACACGGCCGCCGAACCACTCGCGTTCCCCGGTCGCCTCGACCGCCGTGGCCGCGAGCTCTGGGACGGGGCGCACAACCCGGCGGGAACGTCCTGGCTCCGAGACAACGCCGATGGCCCGTTCGACGTCGTCGTCGCCTCGATCCTGGTCGACAAGGACGCCGACGCGATGCTCGCCGACCTCGCCTCGCTCGCGCCGAACCTGGTCGCAACGCAGTCCCGAAACCCGCGCGCGCTCCCTGCCGCCGAGCTCGCTCGTCTCGGTGCGCCACACTTCGGGCATGTCGACACCGAACCGGACCCCCACGCCGCTCTCACCCGGGCGCGAGAATCCACCCGTGGGGGCATCCTCGTCACCGGGTCGCTCTACCTCCTCGCGGACCTCTCGTAGGCCCGCGCCGCGTACCCGTCGCAAAGGAAGAAAACGTACGATGACGAAGGTTGCGGAGCGGCTGAGCGTGTTCGCGTTCGCGGCCGCGGTGGTGCTGGCGATCATCGGGCTCGCTTTCGCCGTCGGGTACGTGGTGGGACAGCTGCTGCTCTGAGGTGACCAGGTGAACGACGTCTTCGAGAACCTCCGCGATTTCTTCGGCTCCGAATCGTGGGTCGTCGCGCGGAACCTCGGCATCTTCTTCCTCGTCGTCTTCTGGCTGGCGCTCGCCTACTGGGTGTTCAAGGACGTACGCCGCCGGATCGAGGATCCGTGGCTGATCGCGATCGCGACGATCCTCGGCCTGATCCCGATTCTGGGCGTGCTGATCTACATGCTCTTCCGGCCCCCGGAATACCTTGACGACGTCCGGGAGCGTGAGCTCGAGATCAAGGCGATGGAGGAGCGCCTGGCGCGGCGCGAGCTGCACTGCCCCGTCTGTCGCGCCCACGTCGAGGACTCGTACCTCGTCTGCCCCGTCTGCACGACGAAGCTTCGGCAGGCCTGCGTCAACTGCAAGGCGCCGCTCGAGACACTCTGGCAGGTGTGCCCGTACTGCGAGACGCCGGTCGAGACGCCGACCACGATCGAGTTCCCGCCCGCCCCGCAGCGCGAACGACCCGCCTAGCAGAGCGCCGCTAACCTCTCCCGCTCCATGGCCGCGGAGCGGACACTCGTGCTGGTCAAGCCGGACGCGATGCGTCGGCAGCTCGCCGGCGAGATCGTCGGCCGGCTCGAGCGCCGGGGACTGGAGCTGCGCGCAACCCGGCTCCTGACGGTCGACCGCCCGCTCGCGGAGCAGCACTATGCCGAGCACACCGAGAAGCCGTTCTTCGGCGAGTTGATCGAGTTCATCACCTCCGGGCCGACGCTCGCCCTCGTCGTCGAGGGCGAAGGCGCGATCGCAACCGTCCGGACGACGATGGGGGCGACGAACCCCGCCGACGCGGCGCCGGGGACGATCCGCGGCGACCTCTCGCTGTCGATGCCCGACAACCTCGTGCACGGCTCCGACTCCCCGGAGTCGGCAGAGCGGGAGATCGCGCTGTGGTTCCCCGATGACGCACGCTGACGACGCGCTCAAGAACCGCGAGGTCTGGACGAAGGCCAATGCGGAGTACACGGACCGCAAGGCGCGCGAATCCTGGGCCAAGGACGAGATCGACTGGGGCATGTTCTCCGGGCCGGAGTCCGAGATCGGCGCTCTCGGCGACGTGGCGGGGAAAGACGTGATCGAGCTCGGCTGCGGCACGGCCTACTTCGGCGCCTGGCTCGCCAAGCGCGGCGCGCGAGTCACCGGTATCGACGTCACGCCCGCCCAGCTGGAGACGGCGCGCCGGATGAGTGAGGAGTTCGAGCTCCCGCTCGAGCTGATCGAGGCGAGCGCCGAGGACGTTCCGCTGCCGGATGCGAGCTTCGACCTCGCCGTCTCCGAGTACGGCGCCTCGATCTGGTGCGACCCGGAGCTGTGGATCGCGGAGGCGGCGCGGCTGCTCCGGCCGGGCGGTCGGCTCGCGTTCCTCTGCAACTCGGCCCTCTCGATCCTCTGCGCACCGGACGAGGGGAAGGTGGAGGAGCGACTCCTCCGCTCTCACGCCGAGCTCGGCCGGTTCGAGTGGCCCGGCGAGGACGAGGGCGTCAACTACCACCTGTCCCACGGAGAGCTGATTCGAATCCTCCGCGCCAACGGGTTCGTGGTCGAGGCGCTCCACGAGCGGCTTGCTTCCGCGCCCGCAGCGGATCACGAGTACTACGACTTCGTCCCGGCGGACTGGGCGCGACGCTGGCCCGCCGAGGAGATCTGGGTCGCGCGCAAGGCCGCGTGAGCGTCCCGCCCGCTCCGCCCATCATCCTCGCCTCGCGGTCGCCGCAACGCACGGCGATCCTCACGCAGCTCGCCATCCCGCACGTCGTCGTCGTTCCGGACTATGAGGAGCGCGGGGAGGACCCCGTCGAGCACGCGGCGGGAAAGGCGAGGTCGGTGGAGGGCGGGGAGCGGCCGGTGCTCGGCGTCGACACCGTCGTCGTCTGCAACGGTGCCGTGCTGGGGAAGCCGCGGAACGCCGCCGAGGCCGAGCAGATGCTCGAGACGCTTGGCGGCAAGACACATGACGTGGTCTCTGGCCTCTGCCTCCGCACGCCCGCGTGGGAGGAGCTGCTCTCGGAGACGACGCGGGTCACCTTTCGCCCGCTGACCGCCCGCGACATCGCGAACTACCTCGCAGCGGACGAGTGGCAGGAGCGCGCAGGCGGCTACGCGATCCAGGGTCTCGGCGCCGGCCTCGTCAAGCGGATCGAGGGCGACTACCTCAACGTCGTGGGCCTGCCGGGGTCGCTGCTAATCCGTCTGCTTGCAGCGCGTTTCGCCGGAAGCTACGGATATGGCTAGCTAGACTCCGGGGCCGGGAGATGGGGATTTTGGGGTATTTGAACGGCTTCGGCGGCCGTGACATGGCGGTGGACCTCGGCACCGCCAACACGCTCGTCTACGTTCGTGGTCGAGGGATCGTCCTCTCGGAGCCTTCGGTGGTGGCGATCGACCACGCCTCTGGAGAGGTGCACGCCGTCGGCGTCGAGGCCAAGCGGATGCTCGGCCGCACGCCGGGGACCATCTCCGCGATCCGCCCGCTGAAGGACGGCGTGATCGCCGACTTCGACGTCACGGAGCAGATGCTCCGCCACTTCATCCAGAAGGTCCACCAGCACCGCTTCGCGCACCCGCGGGTCGTCGTCTGCGTGCCCTCCGGCGTCACCGGCGTCGAGAAGCGCGCCGTCGAGGAGGCGACCCGAAACGCCGGCGCGCGCGACGCGTTCCTGATCGAGGAGCCGATGGCGGCCGCGATCGGCGCCGGCCTGCCCGTCTCCGAGCCGACCGGGAACATGATTGTCGACGTCGGCGGCGGGACGACGGAGGTCGCGGTGATCTCGCTCGGCGGCATCGTCGTCTCCGTCAGCTTGCGCGTCGGCGGTGACGAGATGGACGAGGCGATCATCAGCCACACCAAGCGCGAGTACAAGCTGCTGATCGGGAACCAGACCGCGGAGGAGATCAAGCTCGAGGTCGGCTCGGCCTTCCGGATGCGCGACGAGGTCCAGGCGGAGGTTCGCGGGCGCGACATGCTGACCGGCCTGCCGAAGACGGTGATCATCAGCTCCGAGGAGGTTCGCCACGCGCTCGAGGACCCGGTGAGCCAGATCGTCGACGCGATCAAGACGACGCTCGACAAGACGCCGCCGGAGCTCGCCGCCGACATCATGGACCGCGGCATCGTCCTCGCCGGGGGCGGCGCGCTCCTGACGGGGCTCGACGAGCGGCTGCGGCACGAGACACAGATGCCCGTTCAGTTGGCCGAGTCGCCGCTAACCTGCGTCGCCGTCGGCTCCGGTCGCAGCCTCGAGCTCCTCGAAGTGATGCAGCGGACGTCGAAGAGCGCCAAGAACCGCAACGGCTACCGGCGCTAGCTCCCCGCTCGGGGGAAGGGGAAATCTGCCCGACGTCTCTCCTACACTTGTCGTTCGTGCCTCGTAACCGCAGCATGCGGCTGGCGGCACTGGGCTCGACGGTTCAGCGGGCCGCCTCCCCGGCGTACTCCTCGTCGAGGTCGGCGAGCGCCCGCGCCCTTCGCCGCCGAGTGCTCGCCGGCGTCCTCGTCGCGATCTCGCTGATCGTGATCACGGGGTACTTCCGGGAGTCGGAGAACGGGCCGCTCCACGGCGTCCAGGGCGCCGCCGCCACCGTCCTGCGTCCCTTCCAGATCGGCGCCGAGCGGGTCGCGAGGCCGTTCCAGGACACCTACGGCTGGGCGGCGGGCTTCGTCCATGCGAAGTCAGAGAACGAGAAGTTGAAGGAGCAGCTCAAGCTCCTGGAGATCCAGGCCGCCCAGAACATGACCGCCGCACGCGAGAACCGCGAGCTGCGCAAGGCGCTCCGGTACCGGGCGGGCCCAACCTTTCCGGCCTGCTGCGACCAGGTCGGCGCCGCGGTGATCTCGAGCGGTGCGACCGAGTTCCAGCAGGAGCTCGTCGTCACCGCCGGCCGAAACGACGGCATCCGCCTCTACGACCCGGTGGTCGACAGCTCCGGCTATCTCGTCGGCAACGTCACCAAGACGACACCCTCGACCGCCCAGGTGACGCTCTTGACCGACTCGAGCTTCGCCATCTCCGGCTACGACGCCTACACGGGAACCTTCGGGCTCGTCAGCCACGGCCAGGGCTCCGGCGAGTCGCTGATCTTCGACCTCGTCCCGAAGGACGAGGTGGTCCGGGAACGGGACCTGATCTACACCGCGGGCAGGCGGAGCGGGAAGCTCCCGTCGCTCTTCCCGAAGGACATCCCGATCGGGACGGTAACGTCGAGGAGCCAGTCCGACGTCGACATCTACCAGTCGGTGCAGGTCGCGCCGCTCGCCGATTTCTCCTCGGTGAGCTCCGTCTGGATCCTCGTGCCGAAGAGCCGGGGCCGCTGACGTGCTCTCGGACGTCCTCAAGGCCGGCGTCGTCTTCTTCGCAGCGGTCGTGCTGCAAAGCGCGGTCCTCTCGGGGATCGAACCGGGCGGGGGGTCGGCCGACCTCGTCCTCGTCACGCTCACGGCGGTGGCGCTCCTCCGCGGCTCGATCTTCGGCGCCGCTGCGGGCTTCTACGCGGGGTTCCTTGTGGACGCGGCCAACCTGCAGACGCTCGGCACGAGCTCCCTGCTGCTGACGCTGGCCGGCTACTGGATCGGGCGCTACGGCGAGACGACCGGCCGCGACCGCGCGCACGCGCCGCTGCTCGCGATCGCCGTCGTGACCGTCCTCTACTCGCTCGGCGACCTCGGCATGCACTACTTGCTGGGCGATCCCGTGTCCGTCCGCGCCGGATTGATCGACGCCCTCCCGGCGCAGATCGTGCTCAACCTCGCCCTGACGATCCCGGTCTACGCGCTCTGCCGCCGGATCTTCACGCGGCCCGGCTCGCGCTCTGCGATGGAAGTCGAATTCGGGACGCACTGATGGCGACAGTCACCCGGATCCCGCCGAACCGCACGCGCTTCATGCCGCGCACGCCTGGCGTCGAAGGCCCGTACCGGATGACGCCGCAGATCGCGCTCCGACTCGGCGTGCTCGGCGCGATCGTTCTCTTCGTCTTCGCGGTCCTGTTCTTCCGTCTCTGGGCGCTGCAGGTGCTTGCCGGCGAGCAGTACCTCGCCGCAGCGCAGAACAACCAGCTGCGGACGATCCGGATCGAGGCGCCGCGCGGGCCGATCTACGACGACAAGGGTCGCACCATCGTCGGCAACAAGCTCGCGCTCGTGGTTCGCGTCTGGCCGGCGAGCCTGCCGCGGCGCCAGCGCCCGCGGTTCTTCCGCAAGCTGAGCGCCATCCTCGGCGTCCCTGCGGCGGAGCTCCAGCAGCGGTTCCGCGAGCAGGCGAAGGCAGACCCGCTGAAGCCGGTCACCCTGGAGGAGGACGTCACGAAGAACGTCGCCGTCTATCTGCGCGAGCGACAGCGGGAGTTCCCGGGCCTGACGATCGAGGAGACCTACCTGCGCGACTACCCGCTCGGCTCGCTGGCGGCGCAGCTGCTCGGCCACGTCGGCTCGGTCACGCCCGAGCAGGTGAAGAGCAAGAAGTACCTGAACGGGGACCACGTCGGCCAGAGCGGGATCGAGTCGACGTTCGACCGGTACCTCCGCGGCCGCGCCGGCCAGGCGGTGCTGCGTGTCGACTCACTCGGCCGGCCGCGCGGCCGCCCTCGCTTCAGCGCCTTCTCGGAGATGGGGCTGGCCGTCCGGCTGACGCTCGACGCCGACCTGCAGTACGCGGCGCAGAAGGCGCTCGCCTACGGGATCCAGGTCGCCCGCAACGACCACCAGTGGGCCGCCGACGGCGGTGCGATCGTCGCGCTCGACCCGCGCACCGGCGCGGTGAAGGCGATGGCGTCCTCACCCACGTTCGATCCCCGGATCTACGTCGGCAAGGTCAACCCGCGCAACCTCAAACCGCTGCTCGATCAGGAGACGGCGAAGGAGCAGAACTACCCCGGGCTGAACCGCGCAACGTCCGGGCTCTACCCGCCGGGCTCGACCTGGAAGCCGGTGACCGCTCTCGCCGCGATGCACAACCGGCTGGTCTCGGCGTACACGCCGCTCTCCTGCACGGGCTCGATGAAGATCGACGGGACGACCTTCAAGAACTGGGACCCCTACGCGAACGAGTCGATGACGCTGACCCACGCGCTCGCCGCGTCGTGCGACACGTACTTCTACCAACTGGGTCTCGACTTCTACAACCTGCCGGCCCAGTACGGCAGCCCGCTCCAGGAGTGGGCCGGGGCCGTCGGGTTCGGCAAGCAGACCGGCTTCGACGTCGGCGGCGAGGAGCCCGGTCTGTTGCCGACGCCGCAGTGGCGCCGGAGGGCCTTCTCGAGCGAGATCGACAAGCTCTGGAAGTCCGGCGACTCGGTCCAGCTGGCGATCGGCCAGAAGGACCTGCTCGTGACACCGCTTCAGATGGCGCGGTTTTACGCGCTCGTCGCCAACGGCGGCAAGCTCGTGACGCCGCACGTGGTCTCCAGCGTGGAGCAGGCCGGGAACCGCGGCGCCGTCAAGGCGATCTTCTCGCCGCCGCCGCACCAGGTGAACGTCCGGCCCGACGAGCTTCGCGCGGTACAGGAGGGCCTCTACGAGGCGACCCACGCCTCCTACGGCACGTCGTCCGGCGTCTTCGGCGCGTTTCCGGTGCCGATCGCCGGCAAGACCGGAACGGCCGAGAAGAGCGTCAACGGGATCATGTTCGACCAGTCCTGGTGGTGCGGTTACGGCCCGACAGGGAAGGCCGAGCTCGTCGTCTGCGCGCTGATCGAAAACGGCGGCCACGGCGGAACGGCCGCGGCGCCGGCCGCGCTCAAGGTGTTCGAGAGCTACTTCGGGAAGCGAGCGAGCTTCCAGACCTACGTGCCCAGTGACTGATTACGCAGCCCCACTGAGTCCGCGCGTCCGGCGCCGCCGCCGAGAGGCTGTCGGGGCGGTTGCGTTCCTGCGACGGCTCGACTGGGTCATGTTCGCCGCGCTGATCGCGCTTGTCGGCTACGGGCTCTGGGCCGTGGACGGCGTCACGCGCCACGACGTCGCCGGCGACCCCGAGTACTACGTCTACCGGCAGCTGATCTTCGCCGTCGTCGGGTCGCTGGGGATGATCGGCGTGCTCTTCGTCGACCCCGAGTACTACCGGCGCTACCGCAAGGTGCTCTACGCCGGGTTGATCTTCCTGCTCCTGCTCGTGAT